>JBDHTK010000212.1:0-5516 GCA_039808625.1 Devosia sp.
ACTTCTCAACATCATGGTCGCGACCGCGCACAAGGCGGGGCGGTCGCTCCGACGCGATTTCGGTGAGATCGAGAATTTGCAGGTGTCGGTGAAGGGGCCGGCCGATTTCGTCACCAATGCCGACCGGGCGGCCGAAAAGCTCATCCATGCCGAGCTCAGCAAGGCGCGTCCGACCTACGGCTTCCTCATGGAGGAGAGCGGCGAGATCAAGGGCACGGACGGCCAGCATCGCTGGATTGTCGATCCACTCGACGGCACCACCAATTTCCTGCACGGCATCCCGCTGTTTGCTGTGTCCATCGCCCTGCAGCGCGGCGACGAGATCGTCGCGGGCGTCATCTACAACCCGGTCAGCGAGGAGCTGTTCGTCGCCGAAAAGGGCGGCGGCGCCTTTCTCGACGAGCGCCAGCGGCTGCGTGTGGCGGGGCGCAAGCACCTCGCCGACGCGGTGGTGGCAACCGGTATCAAGGTCACCGGCACGGCCAATGATGCGCTGCATATGCGGCAACTGGCGCAGATCGCGCCGGCGGTGGCGGGCATCCGCCGCACCGGTTCGGCGTGTGTCGACCTCGCCTGGCTCGCGGCGGGGCGCTTCGACGGCTTCTGGGAGGCGAAGCTCCATCCCTGGGACATTGCGGCGGGCTGGCTGCTGCTGCGCGAGGCCGGGGCCACGGTGAGCGACTACGCCGGCACGCCCGGCAGCATCTGGAACGGCGAGGTGGTGGCCGGCAACGAAACCATCCACGGGCAGCTGCTCAAGGCCGTGCGCGCCGTGAAATAGGCGCGGGCCGCCGTGCCGGCGGCGCCGCGGGGCCGGATTGAAGCCATTGTCACGCCGGAATGGTGTGACTAGACTCGCCGGCGCAATCGCAAGACCGGCAGGGCTCATGTCGCAGACCTACGACCCCTATCACCTGAAGAGCCCGACGATCTATCTCGTCAAGAACGTCGTCTTCCTGGTGATCGTCGCGCTGGTGGGGGCCATCCTCTGGCAGCAGATCCTGACCTTCTTCATGGCCAACCCGTTCATCAACACGCTGATCGTGGTGACGGCGGCGATCGGCATCGCGCTGAGCTTCAGGCAGATCCTCAGGCTCTTTCCCGAGATCAAGTGGGTCAACTCGATGCAGGACGGCACGATGGCGCGGGTGCGCCAGCCGGTGCTGCTCGCGCCCATCGCCGGGCTGTTGCGCGACCGGCTGGGCGAGGCGGTCATCACGCCGTCGTCGATGCGCTCGCTGCTCGATTCGGTGGGCAACCGGCTCGACGAGGCCAAGGACACGTCGCGCTACCTCACGGGCCTGCTCATCTTCCTCGGCCTGCTCGGCACCTTCTACGGCCTGCTCGAGACCGTCACCAATGTCGGCGCCACCATCCAGTCGCTCGACACCGCGGTGGCCGACACCGCGACCATGTTCCAGAACCTCAAGGCGGGGCTGGCGGGGCCGCTGGGCGGCATGGGCACGGCCTTCTCGGCGTCGCTGCTCGGGCTCTCCGGGTCGCTGATCCTCGGCTTTCTCGACCTGCAGGCGAGCCAGGCGCAGAACGCCTTCTACACCGATCTCGAGGACTGGATGACCTCGATGACGGAGCTCGACCATCCGGTGACGCAGATGCAGGCGACCGGCATGGGCGTGCAGGGCGAGGAGATGGCGGCGATGATCGAGCGGCTCGGCTCGACCATGCAGAGCTCGGATTCCTCGCAGAACGCCATTCGCGCCATGGCCGAGCTGGCGCGCGGCATCGACGGGCTGGTCAAGCACATCCGCGCCGAGCAGGCGGACCTGCGCATCCATATCGAGGAGCAGGGCGACACCAACCGCAAGCTGCGCGAGCTGATCGAGGCGATGCTGCGCGAGGATCAGGGCAGCGGCCGGCCCAATTAGCGCCGGATTGGCGGGCCATAGGCGCGGGAAAGGGGACAATCGCAGATGGCCGCGTCGAGCCGCTCTCGCCGTTCGCAGGTAACCAACTACTGGCCGGGATTCGTCGACGCGCTGTCGTCGCTGCTGCTCGTCATCATCTTCCTCTTGTCGCTGTTCATGCTGACGCAGTTCTTCCTCGGCCAGGAGATCCAGGGCAAGGATTCGGCGATGAGCCGGCTCAACTCGCAGATCGCCGAGCTGACCGAGCTGCTGCAGCTCGAACGCACCAACAATTCCGACCTCACCAGCGACCTCAGCACCCTGCAGGCGACGCTGGGCACGATGAGCGCCGAGCGCGACAGCCTTGCGGCGCAGGTCGCCGGGTTCGGTGCCGGCGAGGGCGGCAAGGATGCGCGGATCGCCGCGCTCAGCGCCGACCTCGACAAGGAGCGCGACATCTCCTCGGACGCGGCGGCGCAGGTGGCGCTGCTCAACCAGCAGCTTGCGGCGCTGCGCACGCAGATCGGGGCGCTGGAGCAGGCGCTCGACGCTTCCGAGGCGCGCGCCTCGGAGAGCAAGACGCAGGTCGCCGATCTCGGCCGCCGCCTCAACGTGGCGCTGGCGCAGCGCGTGCAGGACCTCAGCCGCTATCGTTCCGATTTCTTCGGCCGGCTGCGGGACATCCTCGAGGGCCGCGCCGACGTGCGCATCGTGGGCGACCGTTTCGTCTTCCAGTCCGAGGTGCTGTTCGGCGCCGGCGAGGCCACCATCTCGGCGGCGGGGCAGGCGGAGCTCGCCAAGCTCGCCGAGGCGGTGAAGCAGCTCGAAACCGAAATTCCGGCGGACGTGAACTGGGTGCTGCGCATCGACGGGCATACCGACAAGCGGCCGATCAACACGCCGCAATTCCCGTCCAACTGGGAATTGTCGGCGGCGCGCGCCATCTCGGTGGCGAAATACCTCATCGCCCAGGGCGTCTCGGCGCAGCACCTCGTGCCCGCCGGCTTCGGCGAATTCTCCCCGATTGATCCCGGCGACACCGACGCCGCCTACGCCCGCAACCGCCGCATCGAGTTCAAGCTGACGGAGTGACGGCACGTCTCGCGTATTCTGTTTGACGGAATACGCTGCACGAGGTGTCGTGCCGCGTGAGCAAAGCCTTTGCCGACCGCGATACGGAGCGACTCTTCGGCGACAATGCCGTACGGCGCTTCGGCGCCATCGAGCGGGTCGCGCGGCGCAAGCTGTACCTGCTCGATGCGGCCAGCCGGCTCGAGGATTTGCGCGTGCCGCCGGGAAACCGGCTGGAAGCCCTGCGTGGCGATCGTGCCGGCCAGCATAGCGTGCGGATCAACGACAAATGGCGCATCTGCTTCCGCTGGGACGGGGGCGCGCATGACGTGGAAATTGTGGACTATCACTGATGGCTGAAAAGACACTCGACCCCATTCCGCCCGGCGAGATCCTGCTCGAGGAGTTCCTCGTGCCGCTCGGCATCAGCCAGACACGGCTGGCGAGCGACATCGATGTGCCGGTGAGCCGCATCGCGGATATCGTGCGCGGCAACCGGGCCATCACGGCGGATACGGCGCTGCGGCTGGGCACCTATCTCGGCACCTCGCCGCAGCTATGGCTGAACTTGCAGGCGAGCTACGATCTGCGTGTGGCCGAAGCGAGCTATTGGCCGGCGGCGCGGGCCCGCATCCGGGCGCGGGCCTAGCTACTCCGCCGCGCGCGGCGTATCGAGGCGGAACTGGAGCCGTGCGAGCTCGGCGTAGCGGCCGCCCTTTTTCACCAGCTCGTCATGCGTGCCCTGGTCGATCAGCCGGCCCTTGTCGAGGACGAGGATGCGGTCGGCGTCGCGGATGGTGGCGAGGCGGTGGGCGATGACCAGCGTCGTGCGGCCTTCCATCAGCCGCTCCAGCGCCAGCTGCACCAGCCGCTCGCTCTCGGCGTCGAGGGCCGAGGTCGCCTCGTCGAGCAGCAGGATGGGGGCGTCCTTGAGCAGGGCGCGGGCGATGGCGAGGCGCTGCTTCTGGCCGCCCGAAAGCATGACGCCACGCTCGCCCACCATCGAATCATAGCCATATTCGAGCGCCGTCACGAAATCGTGCACCAGCGCCGCCTTCGAGGCGGCCTCGATCTCGTCGCGCGTCGCGTCGGGTTTGCCGAAGCGGATGTTCTCGGCGATGGTGCCGGCGAAGATCGTCGGCTCCTGCTCGACATAGGCGAAGCGCCGGCGCAGCTCGGCCGGGGCCACATCGCGCACGTCGACGCCGTCGACCAGCACGCGGCCGCCGGTGACGTCGTAGAAACGCTGCGCCAGCGCGAAGACCGTGCTCTTGCCGGCGCCCGAGGCGCCGACCAGCGCCACCGTCTCGCCGCGCCCCACGGCAAAGCTCAGATCGGTCACCACCTGCTCGTCGTCGCGCGTCTGGTAGGAGAACCGCACGTTCTCGAAGGCGAGGGTGCCGAGCGGCGGCATAGGCAGGGGGCGCGGCTCCGCCGGGGCGGTGATGCCCGGCTCGGTGTCGAGGATCTCGATCAGCCGCTCGGTGGCGCCGGCCACGGTCTGGAGCGAGCCCAGCACCTCGGAGATCGAGGTGAAGGCGTTGGTCGCCATCAGCGCGTAGAGCATGAACTGGGTGAGCTGGCCGGTGGTCACGGCGCCGTCGAACACCGCCTTGGCGCCCCACCAGACCATCAGCACGAGGCCGAGCACGATGGTGAACATGACGCCGCCGATCATGGCGGCGCGGCCGCCGAGGCGGACGACCTCGGCGCGGAAGGAATCCTCGGCCTTCACCGCATAGGTCTCGGACTGGTACGGCTCCTGCACGAAGCTCTTGATGGTCTTGCTGGCGCCGAGCGCCTCGGTGGCCATCGCCGACATCTCGGCCAGGGCGTCCTGCGTGCGCCGCGACATCTTGCGCAGCCGGCGCGCCAGGATGAGCACCGGCACGATGGTCGCCGGCGCCACCACGATGACGGCGAGCGCCAGCCACCAGCTCGTCACGAACATCATCACCACGGCGCCGATGATGGTGATGAGGCCGCGCAGCGTCATCGACAGCGACGAGCCGATGGCGCCGCGGATGGTGGCGACGTCGCCGTTGAGGCGCGAGGTCAGCTCGCCCACCCGATGCATGTCGTAGAAGGTGGCGTCGAGCGTCAGCAGGTGGTCGAAGACGGCGCGGCGCAGGTCGGTGAGCACGCGCTCGCCCAGCACCGAGACGAAATAGAAGCGCGCCGCGCTGGCGACGGCCATCACTGCGGCGACGGCGAGGATCAGCCAGCTGTAGCTGGTCATGAGCTCGATGTTGCGCGCCAGGAAACCCTCGTCGACGATCTGGCCGGCGAGGGCGGGGATGATGAGGGTAGCGCTGGCGGCGATGAACAGGAAGCCGAAGGTCAGGGCCACGCGCCAGGGATAGCGCAGGATGAAGGGCATGAGCCGACGCAGCGGCTGGATCGACCTGGGGTCGATGCGCTGCTGCTGGCGGGCCCGGTGGCCGGGCACTGGCGGGGCCGCCGCCTTGGCGATCTCGGTGTCGCTGCTCAAAGTGCCCCCGATATAGGCGGGTGCGGGCTGAGCCGCAACGGCGCTGGCGTCGCATTGAGGCCTTGCCGGGCCGGGGTTTTTTCTATAGA
>JBDHTK010000213.1:0-5512 GCA_039808625.1 Devosia sp.
CGCCGGGGGCCCCCGCCCCTGCCTCCAGCGCGTCGAGCATCGGGTTGAGGTCGGTCTGCTTGAAGACGAACTCCCCGAGCGCCCCATGCCCGAGCTCGCCCCCCTCGACGCTGACGCCGCTGACCACGAAATCGGGATAGACGCCGGGCTGGAAATCGCCGCTCTGCACGCTGTCGATGGTCACCGTCAGCGGCGGTCCGTCCTCGGGGCCGGTGCACGAGACGCCGTCGACACGGGCGCTGCCGCCGGCAAAGCTGCGCAGCAGGTCGCTGACATAGCCGACGACCGTGGTGATCGCCGCTTCGGACGGCGCGCCGTCGCTGCTCGCCAGCAGCTCGATGGCCGCGATCGTGTCCTCGAGCCCGACCTTCACCGGCCGGCCGACGCTCTGCAGCACGGAAATCTCGCCATAGCTGCACGCATAGAGCGGCCCTTCGTGCTGGCCGCCCGCCGTATGGAAGCTGTCATAGAGCGGCGTCATCGGCGCCGCCGGATCGCCCTTGACGATGCCGAACAGCTCCAGCGTCCGGCGGATGTCGGCGCCGTCCTGCTCGGTCGGCCCGTAATGCGTGGTGCCGTCGTCGGAGACCGTGTCCATCGCGCCGATGGTGATCGTCTCGGCATGGCCGTCCTTGACGTTGCTGATGACGATGTCGGAATAGGTCATCTGCGAATGGACGGTCTCGCCCTCCACCTCGGCCGTGATCGTCGCGGTGATCTTCGGGATGGTGATGCTGGTCGCCGTGAGCCTGGCCAGCTCGTCGGCATGCTCGAACAGCTTGCCGGTGAACACCTCGCGCAGCGCCGTCTCGTCCATCGAGGAGTCGAGGGCGGCGATCACCGGCACCTCGATCCTGGCGTCGAACTGGGGCACCTCGTCGCGCCCGCCCCCGTCGGTGTCGAGGCTCATGCTGTCGTCGCTGTCGGGCGCATCCGGTGCCTCGAGCTCGAGGTCGATGCTGGGGCCGGCATTGGCCTGCGCCAGGGCAGGCAGGGCGCCCGGCAGGACGCTGAGGCTGAGGGCGGCGGCAAACAGCGCGGCCTTGGAGATGTCGAGCACGATGGACTCCCTGTGGGTCGTGGTATGGAGCGGCAGCGCCGCCAGTCATGCCGGCAAGTAACGAAACCAATATGGCAATTGCCTGAACAATTGCAGGTAATTCCGACATGGGTCGAGTCCAAGGGGGAAACGCGCGATGACTGTCGAAATCATCGGCCACGCCATCGTCAGCGCCGATGGCCGCATCGCCGGCGCCGACGGCCGGACGCCGCCTTCCCTGCACAACGCCAGCGACTGGGCCCGCTTCCAGGCGGCGCTCGACGCCGCCGCGCTGGTCGTGCTGGGCCGGCTCGGCCATGAGCGCCACCCCAATCCCGGCCGCCGCCGGCTGGTGGTGACGAGCCGCGTCGCCGCCCTCGACGCCGCCGACCCCCTCGCGATCCGCTGGAATCCCGCCGCCCTGCCCTTCGAGACGGTGCTCGCCCGCCTCGGCCTCGTCGACGGCACCGTCGCCGTCACCGGCGGCCGCCGCGTCTTCGACCTGTTCCTGCCGCGCTTCACCCGCTTCGAGCTGGTCACCGTCGCCGGCGTGACGCTGCCCGACGGCATCCCCTGCTTTTCCGCCGGCCCGCCGTCAGAAGTCCTGCCCGCCGCCGGCCTCGGCCTCACCGCCGCCACGCCGCTTGATGCCGGCGTCACCCTCGCCATCTGGCGGCGCCCTACTCCGCCAGCGGATGGTGCGTCTCGACCAGCGTCCTGAGCTTTTCGTCGAGCACATGCGTATAGATCTGCGTCGTCGAAATATCGGCATGGCCGAGCAGCGTCTGCACCACGCGCAGATCGGCGCCGCCCTGCAGCAGATGGCTGGCGAAGGCATGGCGCAGCACATGCGGCGCGACGCGCGCGCTGGCGATGCCGGCGCGGCCGGCCAGCGCCTTGAGGTCGCGCGCGAACACCTGCCGGCTGAGATAGCCGGCCTCGCCCTGCGCCGGAAACAGCCACGGGCCGCCGTCGAGCGTTTTGAGCCACGCCTTCACCGCATCGCGCGCCCGGTCGTTGACCGGCACGATGCGCTCCTTGTTGCCCTTGCCGGTGACGGTCAGGAAGCTCGCGTCCCGCATCACCGCGGCGCGCCGCAGGCTGACCAGCTCGGAGACGCGCATGCCGGTGGCATAGAGCAGCTCGAGCAGCACATAGAGCCTGAGCGCCGCCGCCTGCCTTTGCGGCGGCGCCGCGGCATTGGCCTCGGCCTCGGCGGTCGCAAGCAGCCGGTCGACCTCGGCCACCGACAGCACCTTGGGCAGCGGCCGCCGGGCGCGCGGGCCGGCGACGATGCGCGTCGGATCGTCGGGCCGCACCTGGTCGGCGCAGAGGAATTTGTGGAACTGCCGCAGCGCCGAGAGCCGCCGCGCTGCCGAGGCGGCCGCCAGCCCCTCGGCGTCGAGCCGCGCGAGATAGGCGACGACATCCTCGCGCGCCGCGCTGTCGGGCCGCTTGCCGCGCCCGGCGAGGAACGCAGCATAGTCGGCGAGGTCGCGGCCATAGGCCGCGATGGTGTTGCGGGCCGCGCCGCGCTCGGCGCTCATCATTTCGAGGAAGGCCTCGATGAGATGGACCCCGCTCATTCGGTGCCGGGCGCCGCGATGGTCTGCACGCCGTCATCTCCGGCCGCGTCGGGCGGCGGCACGCTCTCCTCGCGCGGCGCGACATTCACCGGCGCCGGCAGGTTGTCGAGGTCGATGGTGCTTGGCGGCGGCACCAGCTCGCGGGCCGGAATGCGCACCGTGATCTGCTTTTCGCCCGGATCGACCATCGTCGTCAGGGCCAGCATCCCGGCAAGGCCGAGGCCGGCCAGAAAAACGAGCACGATGACGAGGCGGATGAGAGTCGGCATGAAGCCCCCCGGGGCGAACGCAGTCAGTCTCCCGCCATTGTATGGCACGATCAAGGAGGCGGGGTGCCCTTGGAGCCCTAGCAGGATTGACTTTACCCTCCCCTAACGCTTCAACCGCGCCAGCGTGAGGGACCCCGCCATGATTGCCGCCGTGCCGCACAGGGATGCGCCAGCCGAAAGGCTGCTCGGGCTGCTCGCCGGCCGCCCGGTGGCGCTGGTCGGCATGATGGGCGCCGGCAAGACCACCGTCGGGCGCCGCCTCGCCATGCGCCTCGGCCGCCGCTTCGCCGACAGCGACGAGGAGGTGGAGCGCGCCGCCGGCATGGGCATCGAGGATATTTTCGCCGCCCACGGCGAAGCCGATTTCCGCGCCGGCGAGGCGCGCGTCATCGCCCGCCTGCTCAAGGACGACGACGTCGTGGTCGGCACCGGCGGCGGCGCCTTCATCAACCCCGAGACGCGCGCGCTCATCAAGGCGTCCGCCGTGTCGGTATGGATCAAGGCCGATGTCGACGTGCTGTTCGCGCGGGTGCAACGGCGCTCCAACCGGCCGCTGCTGAAGACCGCCAATCCGCGCCAGACCCTCGCCGCCCTGATCGAGCAGCGCTACCCGATCTACGCCGAGGCCGACGTCACCGTGGTGAGCCACGACGTGCCGCAGGACCAGGTGGCGGGCGCCGTCATCGACGCGCTGGTCGCCCACCTGGGAGAAGTTCATGGCTGACGAGCCGATCCGCGTGCACGTGCCGCTCGGCGCGCGCGCCTACGACATCCTCATCGGGCCGGGCCTGCTGGCCGGCGCCGGCGCCCGCCTCGCGGCGATGTTCCCGGGGCGCCGCTTCGGCATCGTCACCGACACCGAGGTCGAAAAAGCCCAGCTTCCCAGGCTGTTGCACGGCCTCGACGCGGCCGGCCTCGCGCACGCGACCATCGTCGTCCCGCAGGGCGAGGCGAGCAAGTCCATCGCGCGCCTCAACGAGGTGGTGGACGGCCTGCTCGCCGCCCGCCTCGAACGCGGCGACATCGTGCTGGCGCTGGGCGGCGGCGTCGTCGGCGACCTCGCCGGCTTTGCCGCGGCCGTCACGCGGCGCGGCATGGATTTCGTGCAGCTGCCGACCAGCCTGCTGGCGCAGGTCGACAGCTCCGTGGGCGGCAAGACCGGCATCAACTCGCCGCACGGCAAGAACCTCATCGGCGCCTTCCACCAGCCGCGCCTCGTGCTCGCCGACATCGACGCGCTGGCGACGCTGCCGCCGCGCCAGTTCGCCGCCGGCTATGCCGAAGTGGTGAAATACGGCCTCATCGACGACGAGGCCTTCTTCTTCTGGCTCGAGGCGCAGCAGCCCGAGATCTTTGCCGGCGGCCCGGCCCGCGCCGAGGCCATCGCCCGCGCCTGCGCCGCCAAGACGCGCTTCGTGCTGGCCGACGAAAAGGAGACGGGCGTGCGTGCCCTGCTCAATCTCGGCCATACCTTCGGGCACGCGCTCGAGGCCGCCACCGGCTTTTCCGACCGGCTGCTGCATGGCGAGGGCGTCGCCATCGGCATGGTCCTCGCGCACGGCTTTTCGGCCCGCCTCGGCCTCGCCCCGAGCCAGGACACCGGCCGCGTCGCGGCGCATCTGCGGCACGCCGGCCTGCCGACGCGGCTCGCCGACATTCCCGGCGAGCTGCCCGCCACGGACCGGCTGCTGGACGCCATCGCGCAGGACAAGAAGGTGTCGCGCGGCGCGCTGACCTTCATCCTCACGCGCGGCATCGGCCAGAGCTTCATCGAAAAGAACGTCGATCCAGCCGCGCTGCGCGCCTATCTCGACGACATGCGCCGGGGGACCTGAGCCCCCATCCGGCGTCACCCCGGCGCCGCGCGAGCGGAATTGCCTCCTGCCGGGGTCCAGATCGACTCCATACGAACCACTGGGTTCCACCCGGACGGATGAAACGACGCCGGACGGACAGGGCCCTCTCGGGCCCGCCCTATCCCTCCCCGGCGAGGGAGAGGGAATGGGGGCAGCTTCTAGGGGCCGAGGCGGGCGAAACTTCGCCGGCTTCTTGACGGGCCGCCGCGCGATGGCCGGCATTCCGCCGCAATGCCCGCCGCTGCGACCGCATGCGCCGTTGCCGCGCGCCGGCGAACGGCCTATCTCAGGCGCTGGGCGTCGCGCCCTCGGGCACGACTTCGATCGCCAGCGCATGAATGCCGCCCCTGATTTCGGCATCGAGGGCGGCCATGACAGCGCGATGCTGGGCCACGCGCGGACCCGCGAGCAGCGGCGAAGCGATGCGCACGCGGAAGTGCGTTTCGCCGCCGGGGCGCGAGCCGGCATGGCCCTGGTGACGCGACGACTCGTCGATCACTTCAAGGTGGGTCGGGGCGAATTTTGCGGAAAGTTTTGCAACAATCGCATCGCGAACAGGCATAAGGGTGACCCTCTCGGGGGCTGGTTGGATTTCGGAACGTAACTAGGACTGATGAAGCTCGATTCCAAGCTTTTCGACCGCATCCGCATCAACCCCCGGCACGCCGCGCCGGAGGTGCAGCAGCAGGTGCCCGACTGCGCCTGGGAGGGCTGCGACCAGCCCGGCCTCTACAAGGCGCCCAAGGGCCACCGCTTCGAGGG
>JBDHTK010000214.1:0-5466 GCA_039808625.1 Devosia sp.
CCGGCAGGTCGGCTGGCATGGATGGCGAGATATTCGGGGCGGACGGCGGCAGAAACCGCGCCGCCTGGCTGCGCCGCAACATCTGCGAGGCGGGCGCGCATCGGCGTACCGTGCCAGTCGAACTCGACAATGCCCCCCTGCACCGTTCTCGCGACACCGTCGAAGAAGTTCATCTCGCCGATGAAGCGCGCGACGAACGCCGTCCTGGGCGCGTTGTACAGCTCCTCGGGCGTGCCGGCCTGCTCGATCTTGCCGTTGTTCATGACAACGACCGTATCCGACATTGTCAGCGCCTCTTCCTGGTCGTGCGTGACGAGGATGAAGGTCTTGCCGGTGGTACGCTGCAGCCGCCGCAATTCGCTTTGCATTTCGCGCCGCAGCTTCGCGTCCAGCGCGCCGAGCGGTTCGTCGAGCAGCAGCACGGGAGGGTTCGGGGCCAGCGCGCGCGCCAGCGCGACGCGCTGCCGCTGCCCGCCGGAAAGCTCGTGCGGTGCCCGCTCGCCATAACTCTCCAGCCGCACCAGGGCGAGCAGCTCGGCGACGGAGCGCGCGATGTCGCCGGAAGGCCAGCCCTTCATCTGCAGACCGAACGCCACGTTTCTGGCGACCGTCAGGTGCGGGAACAGCGCATAGTCCTGAAACACCATATTGACGTTGCGCCTGTTGGGCGGCGTGCTCGTCTGGTCGTTCCCCTCGACCAGAATCCGGCCGGAGGTCGGCGTCTCGAAGCCGCCGATCATTCGGAGCGTCGTCGACTTGCCGCAGCCCGAGGGGCCGAGCAGCGTAACAAACTCGCCGCCGCGCAGATCGAGTGACAAGTCGTCGACGGCGACGACAGGGCCAAATTTCTTGGTCAGGTGATCGAGGGTGAGAACGGGGTTTGTCATTGGCTTATCTCGCGTTTTTCGATCGCACGAACCGTTCGGCAAAGATGCCGATGACGATCGTCACCACCAGCACCATCGTCGAAATAGCTGCGAGCGAAGGCGATAGGCCGGTAAACAGCCGGGAAAAGATCAGGATGGGCAGCGTCGGCGAGAACGAGGCAAGAAAGAACGCCCGGATGAAATCGTCGAAGCTCGACAGCATCGAGAAGATGGCGCCGCCGATCAGCGCCGGCATGAGATAGGGCAGCGCCACCCGGATGAAGGCGACGAACGGATCGGCTCCCAGATCGCGCGCCGACTCGAGCAGGTTCGGCGGCATGCTCGACAGCCGGGTCATCGCCATGAGCGCAATGAACGGCACCGAGTGGGCCGCATGCGCGATGATGATAGCAACGGCGCCGGTGCCGATGCCGGTGCTCTCGACAAAGATGCGCAGCGCGATCGCCGAGACGATGCCTGGAACCACGAGAGGCATGCACACGAGCGCGAACAGCACGCCGCGCATGAAGAGCTTCCGGCGCGACAACAGCACCGCAGACCAAAGACCGAACACCAGCCCGATCGCCGTCGCGATCACCGCGATCATCAGCGAATAGGCAAGTGCGTTCAGGAACTCCTGGTCGTGGATGGCATCGACATACCATTGGGTCGTCCACCGGGTAACGGGGAAGCCCATGAACTTGTGGTCCTTGAAGCTCATCAGGACAACCATGGTGAGCGGCAGGAGCATATAGAGGACGAAGGCGACATAGAGTGCGCCGAGCCAGCTGACGGCGCCCGCTTGTCCAGGCGCGCGATTGAGTGGGCCACTCATGAGCGGAATTTCCTCTTGGGGCGGATGAGATAGTTCAGCAGGGCGGCGATCAGCAGCGCCGTCGCAAACATCGCGACGGAATATGCGGCGCCCCGCGGCCAGGCGAGATTGGATTCGTAGAATTGCGCGGCAATGACCTGTGCGAACAGGTTGGTATCCGGCCCCGAAAGCAGGACCGGAACCGTATAGATGCCGGTCGAAACCAGAAACACCAGAACGGCCCCGGTGGCTATGCCGTCGCGGATCAATGGCAATGTGACGCGAAAGAAGCGTTGCAGTTTGCTGGCGCCCAGATCGGACGCAGCTTCGAGCACCTGGTTGGGGATTTTTTCTATGGCCGCATAGAGCGGCACCAGCATGAAGAGCACGGTGACGTAGATGGTGCCGCCGCCTACGGCGAACCAGTTGTACAGAAACTGGATCGGCTTGGAGGTCACTCCGGACCATTGCAGGGTAATGTTGATGGCGCCGTTCGAGGCCAGGAGAAGGATCTGCGAGAAGGCGCGGATCACCTCGCTGACCCACGACGGGACGGTGACGAGGATCAGGAGCCGAATCTGCCAGTTGCGCGGCACCCGCTTGGCCAGGAAGTAGGCGATGGGCAGAGCGACGATGAAGTTCACGAGCACCACCGCCAGCGCAAAACCCATGGTTCTGAGGAACGGCCGGTAGGCAGCCAGCTCCGTAAACAGCGACAGATAGTGTTCGATGGTGACGCCGGGGCCCTGCGTGATCCGCGCCGGATACTCGTCGAGAAAGCTGATGCGGAGCATCCCGATGAGCGGAAGGACGTTCCACACCACCACCCACAGCACCGGAATCCCCACGACAAGCATGGCCGCGACGCGAGGATGGGCCAGAACCACCCGCGAAAGCGCTGCATAGACGGCGTTCTGCTGCAGGGCCGCTGCCCAGTGCCTGCGGCCCCGGCCGGTCGGCGGCATGGTCGCTGGCGCGGCAACTCCGTCGCTCTTCATATCCGTCATGGGTACAATCTCGATCGTGGCATGAAGACCTGCATAGACGTCGAGCAGCGGGCGATGCGGTCGCCCGCTGCTCGAATGCAGCGGCGCGGCTCAGACCTCCTTGAGGGTGGCCACGTACTTGTCCTGCAGGGGGAAGCGCGGATCGTCGGCGCTGAGAATGGACAGCCACGAAATCCGGCTCAGCTCCTCCTCGGAGAACGCATAGAGTGCCGCCTCTTCCTCCGTCAGGCCGGCCGTCGTGTCGAGCATGGTCGAAACACCGCCCGCCGAGCGGATCATCTCTCCGTTCGTGTCGGGCTGGCCCAGCAGGAAGTCGATGAATTTGTAGGCATCGTCACGATGCGGTGCGCCCGTCGTCACCGAATAGTTCGCCGTGAAGCCGTGCGCGCCCTCCTTCGGGATGGCCCGGCCATAGTCCGGATCGGCCGCCACGAGCGGCATCACCACGTCGGTGGTCCCCTGCGAGACATCGACCTCGTTGCCGTAGAAGAGCTGCTGCGCTTCGGCGGCCGTTTCGTACCATTTGACAATCTTGTGCTTGTTCTGGCTCACCCAGCTCTGGATCATCTTGAAGGCGTCCTCGAGCCTGGCGACCCCCTCAGGCGTATTCTCGAACTTGAACCAGGCATCCTGGACGCCATGATAGAAGATCTGCGCCAGCAGCAGGCCACCCGAGCGCCATGTCAGCCTGCCGGCATGCGCGTCGCCGAACACCGTTTCCCACGTATCGCGCTCGGCTTCTGGAACCACGCTGTTGCGGAACACGCTCAGCATGAAGCCCGCCGACACGGGAATGCCATAGCGCACGCCATCGACTTTCTGCGCCGGGCTGTTGAGATAGACCGGATTGATCTTGTTGAGATTGGGAATCTGCGACTCGTCGATCTCTTCAAAATAGCCGGCGGCGATGAAGGGGAAATTCCGGTGGCCATAGGCGAGAACGATATCGGTTTCGCGCTGCCCTTCGGACGCCAGCAGGTTGAAGATCTGGCTCGCGTCGGTAGCGCCCTGCCGGTACTGCACGGTTATGCCGGTTTCCTGCTTGAAGCGGTCGCGCATCGACTGCGGAAAGAACTGCGAAGCGCCAAGCACATTCACGACGCCACCGGACTGGCCTCGCACGATGGCGGGCATCGCCAGCATGCCACCGACTGCGGCCGCGCCCTGCAGGATTGTTCGGCGAGAGATTCTCTCGATCATTTGCATACTCCCGTTGGTTTCCATGTTGTTTGACGTGGAACCGCATGCGGTGGCTGGAAACAACGGCCGTCGCTGCGGGATGGTGCGCGTCGCAGTGTCCCGGAAGTCCGGAAGCTCCTTCTAGCCATCTGGTAGCGCGCGGACGGCCTCGCCGCTTCCGGCGCCTCGCGGCACGCGTGGCAGTCGTCCATGATTTCGGTAGGCCCCGCAGGATCGCGGCACGTGCCGGCGCAGCTCCTGCGCGATGTCGGAATCCCCCGCCGGGCCCGGATACGCCGCGCCGGCGATACGGCGCGGCTCGCCAGGCGCTGCCGTGAGCGCAGAAGAGAAAACGAGAGAGGTGTCGCTGGCGATGCCGTCGCGCGGCGCCGCGAGCAGCCCGGCTGCAAAAGGATCGAGGTCGTACTGCCGATGCGGATGGTCAGTTGGGTGGATGTCGCAGTCGACAGGCAATGTCATCGTGCGTCTCGCTCCCTCAGCCCGACACCTTATCATACAACCATACATCGTACACGCGCGCAAGCGTGAAGGACGCAAAAGCGTCACGCCATGTCGTCCGGATGGGAATGCCCATTTCCTCCCAGCCCTCCGGAAGCGACGCACATGCCTTGACAGCGGCAGGCGAGGCGCCGGGGGCAAATTCACGAACTGGCGCCAACCGGATTGACAGCGCCGCTCCCACGCGTAAATCTTCATCTGGTGGATCAAATTCCTCTATAGTGGATCGTATATGCCGAAGGATCATGCCGCGGGAAGTGGGGAGAGGGCCAGGCGGAGCGGCACCGTGTCGACGCCGAATGTGGGCCCTCTCATCCAGCGCGAACGGAAAGCCAAGGGCCTGACGCTCGAGCAGCTCGGCGCGCTGTCCGGCGTATCGAAGTCGATGTTGAGCCAGGTGGAACGCGGCGAAGCGAACCCCACGCTCGCGGTGCTGTGGAGCCTGACCCAGGCCCTGGGCATCGACTTCGGCACGCTGGTTTCGAGCGCCAGCCGCGATGAAGCCGCCGGCATCGACGTGCTGCCGCTCGGCAAAACCCCGGAAATCCGCAGCGAAGACGGCCTCTGCCGGCTGCGAATTCTCAGCCCGCCCCACCTTGCCGGGCGCACGGAGCTCTACCTGCTCGAATTTTCGGCCGGCGGCACCCTCGTCAGCAAGCCGCACACGCATGGCACCGTCGAGCACCTCACCGCCCTCTCCGGGGACATCGAGGTCCGAAGCGGCGGCGCGCATGTTCGCCTGCACGAGGGCGAGACGGCCCGCTATGCCGCCGACGTCGCGCACGCCATCGTCAATCCGGGCCGAGCCTCGCGCAGCGCGGTGCTGATGGTCGTTTATGCCAACTGACTCATTCCAGGATATCAAAGCAATGTGCAGCAGAATGGAACACGGGCGATATGGAAGGGCAATCCCATGAGAGCTCTCGTCAAGGCCAAGGCGGAGCCCGGCATCTGGATGGAGGAGCGGCCGGTGCCCGAGATCGGGCCCGAGGACGTGCTGGTCAAGGTGCGCAGGACCGGCATCTGCGGCACCGACATCCATATCTACAACTGGGACGCCTGGGCGCAGAAGACCGTGCCC
>JBDHTK010000215.1:0-5460 GCA_039808625.1 Devosia sp.
ACCGTGCTGCTGACGCGCATCTGCTTTCCCTACCTGATGTGCATGTCGCTGATGGCCGCCTATGCCGCCATCCTCAACGGCCTCGGCCATTTCCGCGCCGCCGCCTTCGCCCCGGTGCTGCTCAACATCGTCATGATCGTCTTCATGGCGCCGCTGCTGCTCGCCGCCTATGACGAGGCGGGCGTCGCCATCTGGATCGCCATCGGCACCATCGCCGGCGGCATCGCCCAGCTCGGCCTCGTCTATTACGCCATCCGCCGCGCCGGCTTCGTGCCGCGCCTCCACTGGCCGCGCCTCGATGCCGATATCCGCCGCTTCTGGGTGCTGGCCGTGCCGGCCGTGCTCGCCGGCGGCATCACCCAGATCAACATCTTCGTCGGCACCATCATCGCGTCGGCCGCCGACAGCGCCATCGCCTATCTCTATTACGCCGACCGGCTCTACCAATTGCCGCTCGGCATCATCGGCATCGCCGTCGGCACCGTGCTGCTGCCCGAGCTCAGCCGGCACCTCAAATCCGGCCGCGACGCCGAGGCCGACAGGAGCCAGAACCAGGCGCTGCTCATCTCCATGCTGCTGTCGCTGCCGGCCGCCACGGCGCTCGTCGCGCTCGCGACGCCCATCGTGGCGGTGCTGTTCGAGCGCGGCGCCTTCGCCGCCGCCGATACGGCCGCGACGGCGCAGACCCTCGTCTGGTTCGCCCTGGGGCTGCCCGCCTATGTGCTGATCCGCGTGCTGCAGCCGGGCTTTTTCGCGCGCGAGGATACCAAGACGCCGACCGTCTTTGCCGGGCTTTCGGCCGTCCTCAATGTCGGCCTGTCGCTTATGCTGTTCCCGAGCCTGCAGCATGTCGGCATCGCCATCGCCACCTCCGCCGCCGCCTGGGCCAATGCCGTGCTGCTCGGCGTCTGGCTGGCCCGGCGCGGCCATTTCCGCCTGCCCGCCGCCGACTGGCGCCGGCACGGGCTGATCCTGCTTGCCGCCCTCGTCATGGCCGGGCTGCTCTGGGGCCTCGCCCGGCCGCTCGCGCCGTGGCTCGCCGGCAGCGCCCCGCTGCCGCTGCAGCTGCTGGCGCTGGGCGGGCTGGTGCTGGTGGGCATGCTCGTCTTCTTCGCGCTGGTGCATGTGAGCGGCGCCCAGCGGCTGGGCGAGCTGACGAAGCGGTTGCGCCGCGCCGGCTAGAGGGCCTATTGCTCGGCGCGCACGGGAGGAGCCGAGGATGCAGGCGGGGTTTTTGGAGCATATGTCGACGCTGCTGGCGGAGATCGACGCGGCCGGGCTGACCAAGGCCGAGCGCCAGATCGCCACGCCCCAGGGCGCCCGCATCGGGCTGGCCGACGGCCGCCCGATGCTCAATCTGTGCGCCAACAACTATCTCGGCCTCGCCGACCACCCCGAGATCGTCGCCGCTGCCCATGCCGCACTCGAGCGCTACGGCTTCGGCATGGCCTCGGTGCGCTTCATCTGCGGCACGCTCGATCTGCATCGCGCGCTCGAGCAGGACGTCGCCGCCTGGCTCGGCATGGACGACGCCATCACCTTTGCCGCCTGCTTCGATGCCAATGGCGGCCTGTTCGAGACGCTGCTCGGCGCCGAGGACGCCATCATCTCCGACGCGCTCAACCACGCCTCGATCATCGACGGCGTGCGGCTGAGCAAAGCCAAACGCTACCGCTACAAGACCTCCGACATGGCGGACCTCGAGGCCCAGCTCAAACAGGCGGTGGCCGACGGCACGCGCTTCCGCCTCATCGCCACCGACGGCGTCTTCTCGATGGACGGCCATGTCGCGCGCCTGCCCGAGATCCGCGCCCTGGCCGACAGATACGGCGCGCTGGTCATGGTCGACGACTGCCACGCCACCGGCCATCTGGGCGCCGAGGGGCGCGGCACCCCGGCGCTGACCGACACGGCGGTCGACATCGTCACCGGCACCTTCGGCAAGACGCTGGGCGGCGGCATGGGCGGCTTCATCGCCGCGCGCCAGCCCATCGTCGACCTCCTGCGCCAGCGGGCGCGGCCCTATCTCTTCTCCAACGCGCTGGCGCCGGCCATTGCCGCCGGGGCGCGCCGGGCCATCGCCATCGCCCGCGCCGCCGACGATCGCCGCGCCACCCTCATGCGCCACGCGCAGCGTTTCCGCGCCGGGCTGCGTGACGCCGGCTTCACCCTGCTCGAGGGCGAAACGCCCATCATCCCGGTGATGCTGGGCGAGGCGACGACGGCGCAGGCGCTGGCCGCCGCCCTCGACCGGCGCGGCGTCTATGTCGCGGGCTTTTTTTATCCCGTCGTGCCCGAGGGGCGGGCGCGCATCCGCACGCAGATGTCGGCGGGCCTCACCGATGCGGATGTGGATTTCGCCATCGCTGCCTTCACCGAGGCCGGCCGCGAGCTGGGGATCGTCTGAGGCGCCCCGGCGGCAGGCCAGGGCAGGGCGCCTCGCCGGCGTCAGCGCCACCGTCGCAGTGCCCGGCCTCGACCTCACCGCGCTCGACGACATCGCGCTGCGCCCCGTCGGCGAAAACGACGGGCTGTTCACCGTCGAGGTCGCTTTCCGTGGCGCCCCCGGCATGCCGGCCCGCATCGCCCCCGACGCTACCGCCACGCCGCGCTCTCCCACCGCCTTCACCCCGAGCCTCGCGCTCGAAGCGCTGCAGGTGGCGGCCGACGCCCTGCGCACGCCGTGCGGCACCTAAGCTCGCTTGCGCTGGCGGGGCTTGGGCGCTAAGGCCCCGGGGCAGCAAAAGCAACACGGCCCGCCATGTCCTTCACTCCGCGCGTCTTTTCCGGCACCCAGCCCTCGGGCGACCTGCACCTGGGCAATTATCTCGGCGCCATCAAGCGTTACGTCGAGATGCAGAAGACGCATGACTGCCTCTTCTGCGTCGTCGACATGCACGCCATCACCGTCTGGCAGGACCCCGGCGAGCTGCGCCGCGCGACGCGCGAGGTGGCCGCCGCCTATGTCGCCGCCGGCGTCGATCCCACGAAGAACATCGTCTTCAACCAGTCGCGCGTGCACCAGCACGCCGAGCTCGCCTGGGTGTTCAACTGCGTCGCACGCATGGGCTGGATGGCGCGCATGACCCAGTTCAAGGACAAGACCGCCGGCAAGAACGCCGAGAACGTCTCGCTCGGCCTGTTCGCCTATCCGGCGCTGATGGCGGCCGACATCCTGCTCTACAAGGCGACGCACGTGCCGGTCGGCGACGACCAGAAGCAGCATCTGGAGCTGACCCGCGACATCGCCAGCAAGTTCAACAACGATTTCGCCGCCTCGATCAAGGAGCAGGGGCTCGACCCCGACTTCTTCCCCATCACCGAGCCGGTGATCGCCGGCCCCGCCACCCGCGTCATGTCGCTCAAGGACGCGACGAAGAAGATGAGCAAGTCCGACCCCGCCGATGGCGCCCGCATCCTGCTCATGGACGATGCCGACCAGATCGCGAGGAAGATCAAGCGCGCCACCACCGACGCCGAGCCGCTGCCCACCGAGGAGGCCGGGCTCGCCGGCCGCGCCGAGGCCGCCAACCTCGTCGGCATCTACGCCGCGCTCGCCGACCTGAGCCGCGCCGCCGTCCTGGCCGAGTTCGGCGGCCGGGGCTGGGGTGTCTTCAAGCCGGCGCTGGCCGAGCTCGCCGTGGCGCGCCTCGCCCCCATCGCCGCCGAGACGCGCCGGCTCGTCGCCGACCCGGCCAGCATCGACGCCTTCATGGCCGACGGCGCCGCCCGCGCCCGCGCCATCGCCGAGCCGGTGATGGCCGATGTGCGGCGCATCGTCGGCTTTCTGCACTGAGCCTTGTTCAAACCGCGCCGCGGTGGGAAAGTGCCGGCATGGCGGACCACGACTACGCGCGAAAATTCCTGGTGCTGATCGACGATTCGCCCGTCTGCGACCGGGCCGTGAGCTTTGCCGCCAACCGCGTCAAGCGCACCGGCGGCACGCTGGTGCTGCTCGCCGTCATCGACAGCGAGGATTTCGGCCAGTTCATCGGCGTCGCCGACGCCATGCGCGCCGAGGCCCGCGACCAGGCCGAGCGCATGCTCGACACCCGCATCGCCCGCATCCGCCAGATCGGCCAGATCCGCACCGAGACGGTGATCCGCGAAGGCCGGCCGGCCGAGGCCATCGAGCAGGTGGTGACCGCCGATCCGGGCATCGCCATCCTCGTGCTCGCCGCCGGCCAGGGCGACAAGGGGCCGGGCCCGCTGGTCACCCATTTCGCCGCCCATAACCGGCTGCACGTGCTCGTCACCATCGTCCCCGGCGCCATGACCGACGAGGAGATCGTCGCCGTGGCGTGACGGTTTGGCGCTTGCCTATTGGCGCCCGCGGACCTATTTTAGAACCGTTCCAAACGCGGGAAAGCAGATGTTCATCCAGACCGAAGCCACGCCCAACCCGGCAACCCTCAAGTTCCTGCCCGGCCGCGACGTGCTGGTGGGCGAGCCGCGCGATTTCCGCTCGGCCGAGGCGGCGGCGGTGTCGCCGCTGGCAGCGGCCCTGTTCTCGATTCCCGGCGTCACCGGCGTCTTCCTCGGCGCCGATTTCGTCTCGGTCAGCAAGGACGTGACCGAGTGGAACCACATCAAGCCGGCCATTCTCGGCGTCATCATGGAGCATTTCCTCTCCGGCAGGCCGGTGCTCGACGAGGCCGGCACGCCGGCCGCCGAGGTCGAGGAGTTCTTCGACGCCACCGACACCGAGACGGTCGAGGTTATCAAGGAGCTGATCCTCACCCGCGTACGGCCCGCCGTGGCAATGGATGGCGGCGACATCACCTTCAAGGGCTTCAAGGACGGCACGGTCTACCTGCATATGCAGGGCGCCTGCTCGGGCTGCCCGTCCTCGACGGCGACGCTCAAATCCGGCATCGAGAACCTGCTGCGCCATTTCGTCCCCGGCGTCGAAGCCGTCCAGCAGATCTGAGCCGATTGCCCAATCGCGGCGGGGCGCCTATGTCTCCGCCATGACCGCCGCCGCACCGTTCCTGCTCGCCATCGACACCGCCGCGCCGCGCCTGCAGCTGGCGCTGCTGGGCGCCGGCGGCCGGCTCGAGACGCTCGGCGAGGACATGGCGACGGGCCAGGCCGAGCGGCTCTTTCCGGCCCTCGCCGAGCTGCTGGCGCGCGCCGGCGGCGCCTATGCCGATCTCGACCGCATCGCCGTCACCACCGGTCCCGGCTCCTTCACCGGGCTGCGCATCGGGCTCAGCGCCGCGCGCGGGCTCGGGCTGGCGCTCGGCCTGCCCGTCCTCGGCATCCCCTCGCTCCTCGCGCTGTCCCTCGGCGCGCCGGCCGGACCCGTCGCGGTGCTGCTCGATGCGCGGCGCGACGAGGCCTATTTCCAGGCGTTCCTCGGCCCCGGCCGGCCGGCCGGCCCGCCGCTGCTGCTGGCGCTGCCCGAGGCGCGCGCCCGCGTGCCGGCCGCCGCGACCCTCGTCACCGCCCCCGTCGTCG
>JBDHTK010000216.1:0-5448 GCA_039808625.1 Devosia sp.
GCGTCTGGTGGGCCGCATCCCGCCGCTGGAGTCGTCATGGGCGTCTCGCCGATCGCCGTGCCGCAGAGCCTCGCCCAGGTGCTCGACAGCGCCGGGGACCGCTCCAACGTCGATTTCGACTATCTGCTGCAGACGGCCATCCGCGAATCGAGCCTCGATCCGGCGGCAAAGGCGCCCACCTCGTCGGCGGTCGGGCTCTTCCAGTTCCTCGATTCGACCTGGCTGCAGGTGATGAAGGAGCAGGGCCCGCGCCTCGGCTACCAGCGCTACGCCGACGCCATCTCGGTCGATGCCGGGGGGGATTACGTCATCCGCGACAAGGCGCTGCGCAAGGAAATTCTCGCCCTGCGCGAGGATCCGCGGGTGGCCGCCGACATGGCCGCCGCCTTCACCCGCGCCAACGGCGCCTATCTCGAGCAAAAATTCGGCCGCATGCCGAGCCCCGGCGAACTCTACATCGCCCATTTCCTCGGGCCGCAGGGCGCCGAGAAGCTGTTCCGCGCCGGCCTGCAGGACCCCGAGCAGAGCGCCGCGAAGCTCTTCCCCAGGCAGGCGCGCGCCAATCCGCAGATCTTCTACGCCGACGGCGCGCCGCGCAGCATCCGCCAGCTCTACCGCGCCCTCGTCGCCCGCCATGACGGCGCGTCCGCCGCGCCGGCCGCCGCCAGTCCCGGCTTCACCGCCCAGCAGCTGGGCGGCGCGCGCTGGGCGCAGGAGGCGGTGCCGTCGCGCTTCACCCCCGACGACATGTCCTTCACCAGCTTTTTCGCCACCGAGGCGCCGCCGGCCGCGCCGGTGCCGCTGATCGCCACCGAGGCGCTGCGCTCGCTGGTCGCCCCCGAGGTTGCCGCGCCGCTGGTCTCGGCCTACGCCCCGACGCCGGCCGCCGCGCCGGCCGAGCTCGGCTTCGTGCCGCTCCCGGCGCCGCCGCCGCTGCTCCCGGCCACGCCCGTGCCCGTGCCCGCCGACGCCGGTGACGCCGCCGCCCCGCAGCCGCGCATCCTCATGACCAACGCCTTCCTCGCGCGGCTGCAGCAGCGTTAACGCGCGCCCAACGGGCATGGTGAACCGTTCCTTAAATCTTGCCCGCTAGGGTCGCCCGCGAGGCTGCCGGAGAGCGGGATGGTTGCGTATCAGGACTTTGTCGCGGCGAGCCTGTCCGGCGACAGCGAGGCGCGCGGGCAGGCGGCGCACCTGGCCGCGCAGGCCTATCTCCGCCACACCGGTCCCGCCGACGAGCACGCCGCCCTCTACGCCGCCCTCATCGGCTTTCTCGACGACCCGTCGGTGCGCGTGCGCGCCGCGCTCGCCTATGGCCTGCTGCACGCCGCCGAGGCGCCGCGCCCCGTGCTCCTCGCGCTGCTCCGGGACAGCGGAATCATCGCCCGCGCCGTCGCGCAATATTCGCCGGCCCTCATCGACGCCGACCTCATCGGCTTCGTGCGCACGGCCGAGCCGATGCTGCTGCACGCCGTGGCCGAGCGCGAGCGGCTCAGCGCCCGCCTCGCCGCGGCCCTCGTCGCCCGCGCCGAGCGCGCCGTGACGCTGCGCGTCCTCGCCCGGCACGACGCGCCCGTGCCGCCGGCGCTGCTCGCGACGCTCGCGGCGGAGCAGGGGGAGGGCGATGCCGAATTGCGCGGCGCGCTGCTCGCCCGGCCCGACCTGCCGGCCGGTGCCCGCCTGGCGCTGATCGAGGCCGCCGTCGCCGCGCTGCGCGGCGCCCGCCTCGTCAAGGGGGCCATCGCGCCGCAGCGCCTCGCCCGCCTGCTGCGCGACGCCAGCGACGGCGCCCTCACCGCCATCGGCGACAGCGAGGCCATCGCCGGTGAAACGCCGTTCGCCGCCGACGCCATCGCCGCCGAGCGCGTCTCGGCCCGCACCATGCTGCACGCCGTCGTCAACGGCCACGTCTTCTTCTTCGCCGATTGCCTCGCCGCGCTCGCCCGCACCCCGCGCGAAAAGGTGCTGACGCTGCTCGAACGCGGCAGCCGCCCGGCGCTCAACGCGCTGCTCGCCCGCTGCGGCCTCGGCGAGGCGGTGCGCAACCTCGTCGCCCGCCTCGTCTTCCACGCCCGCGCCGCCGACCTCGCCGACGACGTCACCGCGCGCCATTTCGTCGTCACCGCGCTGACCGAGGAACTGATCGTCGAGCACGAGGGCGTCATTCCGCCCGAGCTCGAGGACGCCTTCGCCTATCTGAGCGAGCAGAACGTCGTTCTGGCGCGCCGCGCCGCCCGCGGCGTCATGTCGGCCTTCGCCGGCGAGGCCGACCGTGCCGTCCCCACGCCGGTGCTCGACGAGACAAGGGCGCTGCCGGCCGCCTAGCGTTTCGAGGAGAGAGTATTTCCAGGAAACGGCCTAGTATCTGAACTGCTCCGACAGCACCCGCTCCTCGAGTCCCGTGCCGGGGTCGAACAGCAGCGTCACGCGGTGGTTGCGGTTCTCGCGCACCACCACCTCGGCGACATTCTTGAACTCGACATTGTCGGCCACCGCGCTCACCGGCCGCTTCTCCGTCTCCAGCGTGCGGAACGTCACCACCGCGTCATTGCTGAGGATGGCGCCGCGCCAGCGCCGCGGCCGGAACGGCGAGATCGGCGTCAGCGCCAGCAGCGGCGCGTCGATCGGCAGGATCGGCCCGTGCGCCGACAGGTTGTAGGCGGTCGAGCCGGCGGGCGTCGCCAGCAGGACGCCGTCGCAGATCAGTTCCTTCATCTGCGAGTGCCCGTCGACCAGAATCTCGATCTTCACGGCCTGGTAGCTGGTGCGGAACAGCGACACCTCGTTGAGCGCCAGCGCCTCGTGCGTGGCCCCGGCAACGTCGGTGACATGCATCTGCAAAGGCGTGATGCGCGTCGGCTTGGCGGCTTCGAGCCGCTCGCTCAGCCCGTCGTCGGAATACTCGTTCATGAGGAAGCCGACCGAGCCGCAGTTCATGCCGAACACCGGCACGTCGCGGGCCATCACGCGGTGCAGCGTCTGCAGCATCAGCCCGTCGCCGCCCAGCGCCACGACGACCTCGGCCGCGTCCAGCCCGCACTCGCCATAGCGCTCCCGCAGCCGCGCCATCGCCGCGTCGGCCTCCGCCGTGCCGCTCGACACGAAACTCACGCGATCGGGAGAAAATCCGTGCACACCTGCCCCCTGCCCAACGCCCCCGCATAGCACGCGGTCGCCCGCCAGGGCCAGCGACGCCGCGGTTAACGCGCGGTGAGCGCCAGCCGGCAAATCCGAGCGAAACGCGACTCTGTCGAGCAAGGAACGGCAGGCATCATGGTTCGGCAACCGCAATGGGGCGAGACATGCATCGCGACAGGCTGACGGACGAAGAGGCGAGGCTCGCGGCGCTCAGGCGCTACGACATCCTCGAAGGGGGCGACGAGGCGGCGTTCCAGCGCATCGTCGATCTCGCGGCGCTGGTGCTCGAGGCGCCGCTGGCCGCCATGACGCTGGTCGACGACACCAGCCAGTGCTTCAAGGCCGTGGTCGGCATGGCCGATCTCGCCGTGCCGCGCGCCGCCGGCATCTGCGAGCAGGTCATCCGCCAGGCCGAGCCGCTCGTCGTGCCCGATGCGGCGCTCGACCCGCGCTTTGCCCAAAGCCCGCTGGTCGTGGGCGCGCCGCATCTGCGCGCCTATCTCGGCGTGCCGCTGGCCACGCCGGACGGCTACAATGTCGGCGCGCTGTGGGTCGGCGACCGCGTGCCGCGTGCCTTCGCGCCCGCGGCGCCCCGCATCCTCGAAAAGCTCGCCGCCCTCGCCGTCGAGCAGATGGAGATGCGCCAGATCGCCAAGCAGGACCCCATGACCGGCGCGCTGACGCGGCGCGGCTTCTTCGCCGAGCTGGAAAAGGAATATGCGCGCGCCAGCCGCTACGACCGTCCGTCGAGCCTCGTGCTCATCGACGTCGACCGCTTCCGCGCCATCAACGACCGCTACGGGCACCTCGCCGGCGACGCCGTGCTGGTCGCCATCGCCAATGCCTGCATGGCCTCCATGCGCCGGTCGGACGTCTTCGGCCGCACCGGCGGCGAGGAATTCGGCCTGCTGCTGCCCGAAACCGACCTGGTCGAGGCGACGCAGGCGGCCGAGCGCATCCGCTGCATGGTCGAGCAGACCATCATCGAGGTGGCGGGCGCCTCCATCCGCGCCACGGTGAGCCTCGGCGTCGCGGCCATGCCGGGGCTGGGCGAGGGCGTCTCGGCCTGGCTCGCCGACGCCGACGTGGCGCTCTACGAGGCCAAGCAGTTCGGCCGCAACCGCGTCGGCGCCAGCCGTCCGCGCCAGCGCGCCGGCGCCGCCGCGCCGCTCGCGCAGCAGGCGCGCCGCCCGCATTGAACCCTCCGGCCGCCAATGCTAGCAGGGGCGCCGGGCCGGCATAGCTCAGTTGGTAGAGCACCTGATTTGTAATCAGGGGGTCGCGGGTTCAAATCCTGCTGCCGGCACCAGCCCGTGCGCGGTATTTCGGAACCGACCGGCCGCCGAGCCCATTCCGCCCTCATGCAGACGCACGGAACGGGAAATCGCGGGCTGGCCATCGCCATTGCCGTCGGTCTTGCCAGCGGTGCCGCCATCGGCGCGGCGCTGGGTGACATCGGCATCGGCACGGGTGTCGGGCTGGCGCTCGGCCTCGCCCTCGGCAGCGCCTGGAAGGCGTGGGACCGGGGCCGCTAGCGGGTTTTTCGCCGCTTTTCCTTCCCGCCATTGCAGCGGCGCCCGATTCAGGCCATGACGCACGCCGTCAAAACTGTCGCGCTCTGCCATCAGGCGGTCACGGCACGGACGCAGGTCTTGGTGTATCAGGCGCCCGAAGGGCCGCCGCGACGGCCTGCGACTACGCTGCACTCAAAGAGGACGAACTCATGAAGCTCAATCTGATCGCTGGCGTGCCGGTGGCGCTCGCCGCCATGCTGCTGCTCAGCGCCTGCGATACCAACACGCCGGCCCCGAACGCGCCGTCGAGCGCGGCCAGCGCCGCCTCCGATGCCGCTGCGGCCTCCTCGGCCGCCGAGGCTGCGGCCAGCTCCGCCGCCGCCGAAGCCGCTGCCGCCGAAGCGGCCGCCTCGGAAGCCGCCGCCGCTGCTGCCGCGCCGGCCGAAGCCGCCGCCGCCGCCGAGGCCGAAGCTGCCGCATCGGCGGCCCAGGTGCTGGCCGAGGCCGCGGCGTCGGAAGCTGCCGCGCTGGCCGCCGAAGCCGCGTCCTCCGTCGAAGCCCCGGCAATGGCCGCCGAGACGGCCTCGTCCGTCGAAGCTCCGGCAATGGCCGCTGAAACCGCCTCGTCCGTTGAAGCGCCGGCAATGGCCGCCGAGACGGCGTCTTCGGTCGAAGCTCCGGCAATGACCGCCGAAACCGCGTCGTCCGTGGAAGCTCCCGCAATGGCCGCCGAAGCCGCTTCGTCCGTCGAAGCCCCGGCAATGGCCGCCGAAGCCGCTTCGTCCGTCGAAGCCCC
>JBDHTK010000217.1:0-5429 GCA_039808625.1 Devosia sp.
GGGTCGAGCGCCGACGTCGGCTCGTCGAACAGCATGATCTGCGGGTTCATGCACAGCGAACGGGCAATGGCGACGCGTTGCTGCTGGCCGCCCGAAAGCTGGCCGGGAAACTTGTCGGCCTGTTCGGGAATCTTGACGCGCTCGAGATAGTGCATCGCCGTCTTTTCGGCTTCCGCCTTGGGAATGCCACGCACCCAGATGGGTGCCAGCGTCAGGTTCTGCAGGATCGTGAGGTGCGGGAACAGGTTGAAGTGCTGGAACACCATGCCGACCTCGCGCCGCACCTCGTCGATGCGTTTGAGGTCGTTGGTCAGTTCGGTGCCGTTGACGATGATCTGGCCCTGCTGGTGCTCCTCGAGCCGGTTGATGCAGCGGATCAGCGTCGATTTGCCCGAGCCCGACGGGCCGGCAATGACGATGCGCTCGCCCTTCATCACGCGCAGGTTGATGTCGCGCAGCACATGGAACTCGCCATACCATTTGTGCATGCCGACGATCTCGATCGCCACTTCCGAGTTGGAGACCTGCATCTGCGAGCGGTCGATGCCGCGTTCGGCGGTTTCAAGGCTCATGACTTACCTCTTGTGACCGGTTTCGAGCCGGCGCTCCATAGAGCGCGAATAGCGCGACATCGAAAAACAGAAGACCCAGAACACCGCGGCGCAGAAGATGTAGCCGGTGATGGCCTGGGTCGGCGACGTCCAGTTGAGATCGGCCGTGGACGACTGCACGGTCTTCAATATGTCGAAGATGCCGACGATCGAAACCAGGGACGTATCCTTGAACAGCGAGATGAAGGTGTTGACGATGCCGGGGATGACGTATTTCAGCGCCTGCGGCAGGATGATGAGGATCATCCGCTTCCAGTAGTTGAGCCCGAGCGCCGCCGCCGCCTCGTACTGGCCGCGCGGCATGGCCTGCAGGCCACCGCGCACCACCTCGGCCATATAGGCCGAGTTGAACAGTGCCACGCCGATCAGGGCCCTGAGCAGCTTATCCACCGTCACGCCCTCCGGCGCGAACAGCGGCAGCATGATCGAGGCCATGAACAACACGGTGATGAGCGGCACCGAGCGCCACAGCTCGATGAACATCACGCAGGCGATCTTGATGATCGGCAGCTTCGACTGCCGCCCGAGCGCCAGCAGGATGCCGAGCGGCAGCGAGGTGACGATGCCGACGAGGCCGATGATGAGCGTCACCGTGAGGCCGCCCCACTTTTCCGTCGGCACCGCCTCGAGCCCGAATACCCCTCCATTGAGCAGGAAGTAGACCAGCACCGGGAAGACGACGAAGAACAGCAGCGCATTGATCAGCTTGTACGGCACCTTCGGCATCAGCAGCGGGACCAGCAGCACGAGCCCGACGAGGAAGACGAGATTGATCCGCCAGTAGCCGAGTACGGTGCTCAACACGCCGGGCCAATCGGCGAAGCGCTTGTCGACGGGATAGAAGCCATAGACGAAGAAGTCGGCACGGTCCCACACATAGGCCCAGCACGCGCCGGTGCCGGGCACGCGACAGGCCTCGCCATCCTCGGCGACCCACACGGCGTGCCCGATGAGGAAACTATAGAGCTGCGGCGCCGCCCAGACGACGATGACGAGGCCCACAAGGGTGAGGATGGTGTCGGTGACGGAGGCGAAGAGGTTCTTGCGCATCCAGCCGATGACGCCGGTGCTCGAGCGCGGCGGCGGCAGCGGCTCGCTGAGCTCGGTACGGACGTAGGAAACGGTATCCACGCTCATTGCCGCCCCCTCACCGTTCCACCAATGCGACGCGCGCATTGTACCAGTTCATGATGAGCGACGTGGTGAGCGAGATCACCAGGTAGACCAGCATGGTGATGAACACGACCTCGATGGCCCGGCCCGTCTGGTTGAGGGTCGTCCCCATGAACACGCTGACCAGTTCGGGGTAGCCGATGGCCACGGCGAGCGACGAGTTCTTGGTGAGGTTGAGGTACTGGCTGGTGAGCGGCGGCACGATCACCCGCATCGCCTGCGGGATGATGACGAGGCGCAGCCGGTCGCCCTCCTTGAGGCCGAGTGCCTGCGCCGCCTCGGTCTGCCCGTAGCTGACCGACTGCACGCCGGCGCGCACGATCTCGGCGATGAAGGTCGCCGTATAGAGGATGAGCCCGAGCGCCAGCGCCAGGAACTCCGGCGGCAGGGCGAGGCCGCCTGAATAGTTGAAGCCCTTGATGACCGGCACGTCGAATTCGACATGCGTTCCCGAAACCAGCCAGGCAAGGCCCGGCAGCACGATGATGAGGGCGACGAAGGACAGGAACACCGGAAAGCGCGCGCCCGTCGCTTCGAGCCGCCGCCGCGCCCAGGCGCGCACGAAAAGGCCGGTGACGACGGCGGCGACGAAGGCGATGACGACATAGATGAAGCGGTCGTCGAAAATCGGCTTGGGGGTGAACAGCCCGCGCTGGTTGAGCGCGCTGTCGAGGAACACGATGGAGTTCTTGACGCCCGGCATCGCCTTGAGGACGGCGAAGTACCAGAAGAAAAGCTGCAGGAGCAGCGGGATGTTGCGCAGCGTCTCGATATAGACGGTCGCGAGCCGGGAGATGATCCAGTTGCCCGACAGCCGCGCGATGCCGATGGTAAAGCCCAGCATGGTCGCGAACACGATGCCGATGGCCGACACCAGGAGCGTGTTGAGCAGGCCGACGATGAAGGCTTCCCAGTAATACGAGCCGCGCCCGTAGGGGATCAGCGAGAACAGGATGTCGAAGCCCGATGTCTGGAAGAAGAAATCGAAGCCGGTCGACTTGTTCTGCTGCGCCAGGTTGGTCGCCGTATTGTGCGCAATGAACGCGATGAAGGCGATGATGACGACGGCGACGACGACCTGGTAGATCCAGCCACGGATGACCGGGTCGTTGAGCCACGACGTCGCACGGGGTGGCCGCGTCAGCGGCGTTTGAACTGCCATACTCCCCCCAGACAGCTAAAGCGAAACAGGGTCCGCAGGCGTCCTCCACGCGCTACGGACGAAAAGCCCGGCACCATCGCTGGTACCGGGCTCTCCGGCTGGTCCCTTAGCGGATCGGCGGGGCGTATTGGATGCCGCCGTTGGTCCACAGGGCATTGATGCCACGTTCGAGGCGCAGGGCGGTCGCCGGACCGACGTTGCGCTCGTAGGTCTCGCCATAGTTCCCGATCAGCTTGATGATCTGGTAGGCCCAGTCCTTGGTCAGCCCGAGCGGCGTGCCGAAGTCACCCTCGACGCCGAGCAGGCGCTTGATGGCCGGGTTGTCGGAGCCCAGCATCTCGTCGACATTGGCCTGCGTCACGCCGAGCTCTTCGGCTTCGAGCAGCGCGTAGAGCGTCCAGCGCGAGATCTTGAACCAGGCATCGTCGCCCTGGCGTACGGACGGCCCGAGCGGCTCCTTGGAGATGATCTCCGGCAGGATGACGTAGGCCGACGGATCGGCGAAACGGGTCCGGTCGGCGGCGAGGCCCGACGCGTCGGTGGTGTAGGCGTCGCAGCGTCCGTCCTCGAAGGCCTTGATGGTCTCCGGGCGGCCGGCGAAGACGACCGGCGTGTACTGGATGCCGTTCGCCGACAGGTAGTCGGCCATGTTGAGCTCGGTGGTGGTGCCGGCCTGCACGCAGATATTGGCGTTGGCCAGATCCTTGACCGAGGTCACGCCCGAATCCCCGCGCACCATGAAGCCCTGGCCGTCATAGAACATGACGCCCGTGAAGCTGATGCCGTTGGCGGTGTCGCGGCTCATCGTCCAGGTCGTGGTGCGCGACAGGACGTCGATCTCGCCCGACGACAACGCCGCAAGGCGCTCGGCGGTGTTGAGCGGCGTGAAGCGCACGGCGCTCGCATCGTTGAAGATCGCCGCGGCCATAGCGCGGCAATAGTCGACCTCGAGCCCCGACCATTCATTGTTCGCGTCGGGCAGCGAGAAGCCGGCGACGCCTTCCGTCACGCCGCACTGCACGAAGCCCTTTGCCTTTACGTCCTCCAGAGTCCCCGCCATAGCGGAGGTGACGGTCATCCCCACCGCCGCAGCGAGTGCGACGCCAAGCGCGATTTTCTTCATTGTTGTTGCCTTTTTCCTGACCTTCCTTGCGTGGCCGCCGCCCGTGAGCGGAGCCGGCGCAATCGCTGCCTTTGACTGGACGAGCGATGCTGCTAGTCATGGAACCGACAATTGACGGTTGCGTCAAGCGTTGTGACGGGATTGTGGCAGCATTACTGTCTGTCCTCCGGTGGGACCGACTGTCTTGCCCGCCGCGACAGCGGGATTTCATAGGCATGGCCGAGACGACGAAAAGCAGAATCGCGCGCAGCTTCGAGACGCGGCTCACGCATACTGGCCGACATCCCGAGCAGCATTGGGGCTACGTCAACACGCCGGTCTATCGGGGCTCGACAATAACTTTCCCGACGCTCGATTCACTCGAAAGCACCGAGCCGCGCTTCGATTATGGTCGCACCGGCAATCCCTCCTCGGCCGCGGTCGAGGAATGCATCACCGACCTCGAAGGCGCGGCCGGCACGGTGCTCGCGCCCTCCGGCCTCGCCGCCATCTCGCTGGCGCTGCTCGCCGTGCTCGGCAGCGGCGACGAGGTGCTGATCACCGATAGCGCCTACCAGCCGACGCGTCGCGTCTCCGACGGGCTGCTGGCCCGCATGGGGGTCGGCGTGCGCTACTACGATCCGCACGCCGGCGCGCGGCTCGCCGATCTCGTCACCGAGCGCACGAAGGCGATCTTCGTCGAAAGCCCCGGCTCGCTGACCTTCGAAATCCAGGACCTGAGGGCCATCGCGGCCCTCGCCGGCCCGCGCGACATCGCCGTGATCGTCGACAATTCCTGGGCGACGCCGCTGTTTCACCAGCCGCTGGCGCTGGGCGCCGACATCGTCGTCCACGCCGGCACGAAGATGTTCGTCGGCCATTCCGACGCCATGTTCGGCACCGCCTCGGCCACGGAAAAATGGTTCGGCGCCCTGAAGCGCACGCATCTGCTGCTCGGCCTGTGCGCCGCGCCCGACGACTGCTTCCTTGCCGCAAGGGGCCTGCGCACGCTGGCCGTGCGCATGAAGGAGCACAATATCCGTTCGGTCGAGATGGCGCGCTGGCTCGCCGGGCAGCCCGGCGTTCGCCGCGTGCTGCACCCGGCGCTGCCCGATCACCCCGACCACGCGCTGTTCCAGCGCGACTTCACGGGCGCCGGCAGCGTCTTTTCGGTGCTGCTGGAGCCCAAGCCGCGCGCCGCGCTGGCCGCGATGGTCGATGGTTTCGAGCTGTTCAGCATGGGCTGGTCATGGGGCGGCTATGAGAGCCTGTGCCTGCCCATCCATCCCGAAAAGACCCGCAGCGCGACGGCGTGGACCGACCCAGGCACCATGCTGCGCCTGCATATCGGGCTCGAGGGGACGGACGACCTCAAGGCTGA
>JBDHTK010000218.1:0-5420 GCA_039808625.1 Devosia sp.
CTTCTTGCGGTCGGAGGGGCGCGCCTCGTCGGCCACGGCGCCGGCGAACGGCGTCTCGTAGGTCGAGTACATGTAGGCGGTGGGCGAGGCGAACTCGGCCGCGCTGGTGTCGATGCGCTTGTAGGCGGGCCGCACGTCGAGGCTGTGGCGCAGGGCGCGCACGTCGCGGGCCTGCTTGCCGGCGAGCTCGGCGAGGCGCCGGTCGGAGAAGCCCATCGCCTTGAGGCCGCGCAGCGCGGCGGCGTCCTGCGGCAGGCCGTAGGTGCGCACCTTCTGCTCGGTGTCGACGAGCGCCTTGATCTGCTCGAGATACCACATGTCGATGCGGCAGGCGTCGTAGATGTCGTCGAGGCTCATGCCGAGCCGCATGGCTTCGGCGACATAGAGCAGGCGATTGGGCGTGGCCACGGAGACGGCGGCGCGGATGGCGTGGCGGCGCTCGTCGTCGCTGCTGCCGGCGAGGCCGGGAATGCCGATCTCGTTGAAGCCGGTGAGGCCGGTTTCGAGCGAGCGCAGGGCCTTCTGCAGGCTTTCCTGGAAGGTGCGGCCGATGGCCATCGCCTCGCCCACCGACTTCATCGAGGTGGTGAGGCGGTTGTCGGCGCCCGGGAATTTCTCGAAGGCGAAGCGCGGTATCTTGGTGACGACGTAGTCGATGGAGGGCTCGAAGCTCGCCGGCGTGGCGCCGCCGGTGATGTCGTTCTCCAGCTCGTCGAGCGTGTAGCCGACGGCCAGCCGCGCCGCGACCTTGGCGATGGGGAAGCCGGTGGCCTTGGAGGCCAGCGCCGAAGAGCGCGAGACGCGCGGGTTCATCTCGATGACGATCATGCGGCCATCGACGGGGTTGATGGCGAACTGCACGTTGGAGCCGCCGGTCTCGACGCCGATCTCGCGCAGCACCGCGATCGAGGCGGCGCGCATGATCTGGTATTCCTTGTCGGTGAGGGTCAGCGCCGGCGCCACGGTGATGCTGTCGCCGGTATGCACGCCCATCGGATCGACGTTCTCGATGGAGCACACGATGATGCAGTTGTCCTTCCTGTCGCGGACCACCTCCATCTCGTATTCCTTCCAGCCGAGCACGCTCTCCTCGACCAGCACCTCGTTGGTCGGCGAGGCGTCGATGCCGCTCTCGACGATGGCGAGGTATTCCTCCTTGTTGTAGGCGATGCCGCCGCCGGTGCCGCCCAGGGTGAAGCTGGGGCGGATGATGGCGGGCAGGCCGATGACCTCGAGGGCCTGCAGCGCCTCGATCATGTTGTGGGCGAGCATGGAGCGCGGCGTTTCGAGCCCGATCTTCTGCATGGCGTCGCGGAACAGCTCGCGATCCTCGGCCTTGTCGATGGCCTCGGCGTCGGCGCCGATCAGCTCGACGCCGAACTTGTCGAGCACGCCCAGCTTGCGCAGCGACAAGGCGCAGTTGAGCGCCGTCTGGCCGCCCATCGTGGGCAGCAGCGCGTCGGGGCGCTCCTTCTCGATGATCTTGGCCACCACTTCGGGGGTGATGGGCTCCATGTAGGTCGCGTCCGCCAAGTCCGGGTCGGTCATGATCGTCGCCGGGTTGGAGTTGACCAGGATGATGCGGTAGCCCTCCTCCTTCAGCGCCTTGCAGGCCTGGGTGCCGGAATAGTCGAACTCACAGGCCTGGCCGATGATGATCGGACCCGCACCGATGATGAGGATCGATTCGATGTCGGTGCGTTTGGGCATGGCTCACTCGTCTCTAGGCACGCCAAAAGGCCCCCGGAGGGCGGGGAGCTGGCGGCGGGCTGCTGCAGGTTAAGGCCGCTCCTTAGCGGAGAGCGGGCCGGAAGGGAAGGCGCGGCCGGTCGATTTTCCGGCGGCGGCCTTCCCGGGCGGCGGCGCTAGCGGCTGAAGGTGATGCGCGAGGTGGTCTTGCTGCCGTCGCCGTCGACCAGGGCGAAATCGACGACGAGGCTGCTGGACGAGATGGTCATGGTCGAATAGGCGGTGCCGCCGACGCTGCGCTGCCTGGTGGTGAACACCAGCCGGTTGCCGCGGCGCACGCCGGGGACGACGCCGCTCGCCGTGCGCACTTCGTAGCGCCCCAGCTTGTCGTTGTAGGCGATCGAGCCGGAAAAGGCCTGCTGGGCCATGTCGGGGATGGCGCAGCGGCCCTGGAACTTGGCGTTCGCCCGGCTGGACGAGATCACCATCTTGCAGGCGATGGGGCCGGATTCGGCGCCGGACAGGCGCCCCTTGCCCGACCAGGTATTGGTGAGCTTCTGCAGAAAGGCGGTTTCGGTCGGGCCGGCCTGGGCGGGCACGAGGGTGAGCGCGAGCATCGCTGCGGTGACGGCAATACGGGCGGCGGTGCGAAACATGGTGGTGTGATCCTTCGGCCGGGCCCCCTTGCCTATTGACCTATGCGCCGATTGTGGCAAGCGGAGGGAGGCGGCAGGGTTAAGGCGGGGCGGGCGCGCGCCCCCGTCGGGCGGAAAATCCGCGAAACGGCGCCGGGTTCCGGCCGGGAGACGACGATGGACGGTTTTGCTGCCGACTTCACCCCGCAGGTCGGCGTCGGCCTGTTGTCGGCGAGCATCGCCGCCGTCGCGGCGCTGCTGGTGTGGCTGCAATGGCGCGAGCGGCGCCTCCGGCAGGACGACGTGCTGCGCTGGGCGAACGAGGTGATCCGCGCCCAGCAGACGCTCTATCTGCTGCTGGTCCCGGGCGAGGGCGGGCGCGCCCCGGAAGAGCTGCCGGGGCTCCTCGGGCGGCTGGCGGTGGACCTGTCGGTGCTGGTCGAGCAGGGGCGGCTGTTCTTTCGCAACAGCCCGCACCCCACCTACGGGGCCGAGCGGCCGCCGGCCTATCGCGGCTACCGGCCGCGCCTGCTCGATGCCATCGTGGTGTCGCACCAGATCGCCTGCCAGTGGAGCGGCGCGGATGCCGCGGCGCGCGAGAAGATGGTGCTCGTCGCCGAGGATTGCGTGCGCAGTTTCGTGTCGCTGGCGCAGCGCGAGGTCGGCCGCAGCCGCACCGCGCATCACGAGACCGCCGTCAGGGGCGAGGGCGAGAACCTCGACGTGCTGCTCGATCGGGTGACGACGGAGCGGCTCGACGGGCTCAGGCGGCGCGGGCGGCCGGCGCCCTAGCTAGCCTTCCGGCTCGGTGGTGAAGAGCAGGGGATAGCCCTGCTCGCGGGCCATGTCGGTGGCGCGGGCGGCTTTGGCTTCGGCGATCTCGCGGGTGAAGACGGCGACGACGCAGACGCCTTTGGTGTGGGCGGTGAGCATGACGCGCCGGGCCTGGTCCTCGCCGAGGCGGAATTCGGCCTCGAGAACGCGCACGACGAAATCGCGCGGCGTGAAGTCGTCGTTGACGAGCAGCACCCGATAGAGCGGCGGGCGGGCCGTTTTCGCGCGGCCGCGGGTCCTGAGCGCCGTGTCGGCCATCGGGCACCTCCGGTGCCGCAGTCTAGATCAGGGACCGGCAGGATTCACCGGCGGCGGCGCGGCACGCAACGCCGCCATGCCGGGCGGCATGGGGTAAGGCACCGGCAGGCCGGGCGCGGCGACGGTCGGTGCGGGCGGCGGCGGATCCTCGACCACGGGCTCGGGCCCGGACTCAGGCTCCGACGTGGAACCTGACGCCGTGCGTGCCGGCACGAGGCGCGGGGGCGCCAGCGGGTCGCTGGACACGACGACGTCGCCGAAATCCTCATCGGCCTCGGATTGGGGCTCGGCCTGGGGCGCCTGCTCCGGCGCGGCGGCGAGCAGCGGCGCCTGGGGCGGGGGGGTGAGAATGGGCACCAGCGCCGGCAGCGCGGACGACGCGGCGGCCGGCGACGATTCGGCCGGGGCGGCGGCAGGCGCCGAATCGGCGACCTGGGCGCCGGGATCGGGCGCCGTGCCAGCATCGCGCAGCGTCAGCACCAGCAGCAGGGCGGCGATGGCGAGGCAGGCATAGAGCCCGAAGCTCAGGACGCCGGACAGGCCGAGCGCGAAGCGCGAGACGGCCGAAGGCTCGTCTTCGTCATCCCCGTCGTCGTCCACCATGAGGGGCCGGAAGGCGGTGCGGGCGCTGGGCGGCGGCGGCCGGCGGCGGCGCGGGTTCCACTCCTCCTCGATGGGCGGCGCGAAGCGGACGGCGGGCTGCCTCGCGGGCTCGGGTTCGGGCTCAGGTTCGGGCTCCGGCTCGGCGATGAAGGCCGGCAGGGCGACCTCGGCCGGCGCGTCGTCGGGCTCGACGCGGAGGGGGGCAGGCCGCCCGCGCCCGGCGCGGCGCGGCGGGACGACCTCCATGTCGGGGCCGTCCTCGTCGACCCCCTCGGGCCGCCGGAAATGCGCGACCAGCGCCGGAATGGCGGCGAGCAGCAGCAGCGCCGGCGGCGTCACCAGCACGAGGTCGGTCGAATGGTGCAGCAGCAGCGCCGCGGCGACCCAGGCGATGGCGGTGAGGGCGAGCAGGATGCCGCCCGCCAGCGGCGCGGCCAGCGCCAGGGCGGCGCCGAAGACGCCGAGATTGGCGATGACGAACAGGCCGAAGCGGATCGCCTGTGCCGGCCGGCTGTCGGGAGCGGCCAGATCCGGTGGCACGTCGAGTCCGCCCAGAGCCAGAATCAACGAGGTGACCAGGCCGGCAAACACCCCGAAGGCTATGGCTGCAACACGCAATCGTCCGGCTCCGGCTGCGCTCCGATTTGTCTCGGCAGTCAAGGGATTAGCGGCAAATTCCGGCGCAAAATAGCAGCCGAGCCGAGGAAAACAAGGAAAAGCCCGGACAAGATGAAGGCGCGCGGGGGGCGGTGAACCATGTGGGACCGGCTATAGTTGTCCTGTCGATTCCCGTTCGCGTCTGACTGAAAGGAGCCTGCCGGTGGCCAGTGTCCCCATGATCCAACTCAATGACGGCACCACGATTCCCCAGCTCGGGCTGGGCGTGTGGCAGGTCGAGCCCGCGGAGACGGCACGCGTCGTCGGCGAGGCCATCGCCCTCGGCTACCGGCTGATCGACACCGCCGAGGGCTATCACAACGAGGAAGGGGTGGGCGCGGCGGTCGCCGCCGCCGAGGTGCCGCGCGAGGAGCTGTTCATCACCTCCAAGCTGCGCAATGGCGGGCATGCGCGCGACCTGGCGCTGAAGAGCTTCGATGCCACGATGGCGGCGCTCGGCATCGAGCAGCTCGACCTGTTCCTCATCCACTGGCCGGTGCCGAGCCAGGACAAGTATGTCGAGGCGTGGAAGACCCTGATCGAGCTGCGCGAGGCGGGGCGGGTGCGCTCCATCGGCGTGTCGAACTTCAACCCGGACCATCTCGAGCGCATCATCGGCGAGACGGGCGTGGTGCCGGTGGTCAACCAGATCGAGCTGCATCCCTATTTCCAGCAGCGCGACAAGCGGGCCTTCTGCGCCGCGCACGACATAAGGATCGAGAGCTACAGCCCGCTGGGCGCGGG
>JBDHTK010000219.1:0-5389 GCA_039808625.1 Devosia sp.
CGCGACCGCATGCAGGCCACCGGCATGATGGATGTGTGCGGCCGGCGGTTCGTGCTGACCGGCGGCGGCTCGGAGCTCACCGGCCTGCCCGAGGTGGCGCGGCGGCTGCTGGCGCGCAACGTGCGCAACGGGCGGCCGATGGGAATCTCCGGCCTGCCCGAGGTGGCGCGCGGCGCCGCCTTCGCCACCGTGGCGGGCATGCTGATTTACCCGCAGGTGTGCGCGCAGGAGTTCACCGAGCCCCGCCAAGCGGTGAAGTTCACCGGCACAGACGGCTATTTTGCGCGCGTCGGAAGCTGGCTTCGCAGCAGCTTTTAACGTTCCGCTTTAAGGTGAAGGGGCGGTTAACAGCCCTTGGCGCAGCGTCGCATTTTGCATCGCATGTTAACGGAACGGTTCGAATTGTTAGGGACCGGTTAACGAATTGCCCACTAACTTGGCGGCCATACCGCCATTCCCAGGGGCCACCATGACGATCAACCTCACCATCCCCGACATTCAGGAATTGAAGCCCCGCATCACCGTGTTCGGGGTGGGCGGTGCCGGCGGCAACGCCGTCAACAACATGATCGCCTCGGGCCTCGAGGGCGTCGATTTCGTGTGCGCCAATACCGACGCGCAGGCGCTGGCGCTGAGCAAGTCGCAGCGCATCATCCAGCTCGGTGTGTCCGTCACCGAGGGCCTCGGCGCCGGCTCGCACCCCGAGGTCGGCCGGGCGGCGGCGGAAGAAAGCTTCGACGAGATCAACGACCACCTAAGCGGCTCGCACATGGTGTTCATCACCGCCGGCATGGGCGGCGGCACCGGCACGGGGGCGGCGCCGGTGATCGCACGGGCGGCGCGCGAGCAGGGCATCCTGACGGTGGGCGTGGTCACCAAGCCGTTCAGCTTCGAGGGCAACCGGCGGGCGCGCCTCGCCGAGGACGGCATCGACGAATTGCACCGGCACGTCGATACGCTGATCGTCATCCCCAACCAGAACCTGTTCCGGGTGGCCAACGAGAAGACGACCTTCGCGGACGCCTTCAAGATGGCCGACCAGGTGCTCTATTCTGGCGTCTCCTGCATCACCGACCTGATGGTCAAGGAAGGTCTCATCAACCTCGACTTCGCCGACGTGCGCGCCGTGATGCGGGGCATGGGCAAGGCGATGATGGGCACCGGCGAGGCCTCGGGCGACGACCGGGCGCGGCACGCGGCCGAGGCGGCCATCGCCAATCCGCTGCTCGACGACGTTTCGATGCAGGGCGCGCGCGGCCTGCTCATCTCCATCACCGGCGGGCCGGACCTCACGCTCTACGAGGTGGACGAGGCGGCGAGCCGCATCCGCGAGGAGGTCGACCCCGACGCCAACATCATCCTCGGCGCCACCTACGATCCCGAGATGACCGGCACCATCCGCGTCGCCGTGGTCGCCACCGGCACGGATGCCACGATGGTGCAGGCGCTGGAGCCGATGAAGGCCAATGCGTCGCGCGCGCCGCTGGCGGTGAAGCGCCAGTATGCGCCCGAGCCGGCGCCGCAGGCGGCCAGCGAGCAGGAATTCGAGGCCGACGTGCGCCACGCCGTGGCCGAGGCCATCACAAGGCACGAGCCCGAGCCGGCGCCGGCCGACGATGGCATCACCGTCGAGCCCTATATCCCGAGCGCCGCGCTCGATCCGCTCGACGAGCCGGTGCGCATGGCCGAGACGCCGGTGCCGAGCCTGCACGTGCCGCAGGCCGAGCGGCCGCAGGGGCAGATGCGCATGCCGCGCACCGAGGAGCTTCCGGCTGTTGCGCGGAAGACACTGGTGGCGCAAGAACGACAGGACAGCGAGCCGCGCAACGCCCGCGCGCTGTTCAAGCGGCTGGCCTCCAATGTCGGGCTGGGACTGCGTCCGCCGCAGGCGTCGGAACTCGTCGAGCCGCGCGGGCCGCTGGCCGCCGATGTCGATGCGCGCAACGCCATAGAGGCCGCTCAGCCCCGGAATCCGGGGCGCCCGCAGGCACCGGAGGGCGCCGTGGGCGGGTTCGACGCGCACGGCCGCGCGCAGCCGCAGCGCGAGCACATCGAGATCCCGTCCTTCCTGCGCAAGCACGGCTGAGCCGGGCAAATTAGGCGGTTGAGGCAGAACCGGCGCGCTTCCGCGCCGGTTTCTTTTTCGTTAAGAGAAGCGGGCTTTGGTTCGGAGTGGGTCGTCTATGCAAAACCTGTCGGCGCGGCAGCGCACCGTTGGCGGTGTGCTCGAGTTCAGCGGTTTTGGCGTCCATTCCGCCCTGCCGGTCACCCTCACCATAGAGCCGGCGCCGATCGACAGCGGCTACCGCATCCAGCGCCGATTCGAGGACGGGACGGTGGTCGGCCCGGTCTCGGTGCATTTCTCGCGGGTGACGCGCACGACGCTGTGCACCACCATCGACCTCGGCGACAGCGTGTCGGTGGCGACCGTCGAGCATGTCGTGTCGGCCCTCAGCGGGCTCGGCGTCGACAATGCGCTGCTCACCGTCACCGGCCCGGAATGTCCGATCATCGACGGCAGCGCGGCGCCCTTCGCCGAGGCCATCCTCAAGGCCGGTCTCGAGATCCAGGGCAAATCGCGCCGCTACATCAAGGTGATGCGCCAGGTGCTGGTGCGCAACAACGACGCCTCGGCGGCGCTCGAGCCCTATAACGGGCGGGTGCTCGACCTCGAGATCGACTTCGACAGCACGGTCATCGGTCGCCAGCGCATGATCTTCGACTGGACGCCGCGCAAATACATGTCGGACGTGTCGCGGGCGCGCACCTTCGGCTTCGTGCGCGACGCCAAGATCCTGCGCCAGGCCGGCTACGCGCTGGGCTCGTCGCTCGACAATTCCATCACCGTGCACGAGGACCGCATCCTCAATCCGGGCGGGCTGCGCTTCGAGGACGAGTTCGTGCGCCACAAGCTGCTCGACGCCATCGGCGACCTGGCGCTGTGCGGGCTGCCGATCTACGGGCGCTTCCGCTCCTACAAGGGCGGGCACGCGCTCAACGCGCTGGTGCTGCAGGGGCTGTTTGCCAGCGAGGCGAATTATGAGATCGTCTATGCCGAGGATCTGCCGCTCGGCTACGATGCGCTCAACGACATGCCGGACGGGCTGGAAGTCAGGCCCTATCTACGCTCGGTCGGCTGACGCCAGCCACAGTTTTGATGGATTCGACGTTTAGGCCGCGACGTGCGGAGAGGCTTGGGAACAAGGCGGGGCGTTTCGTGACAGAGACTGGATTTGCCGGCATTGCGCAGCGGACGCTGCGGACCGTCCTGATGGGCTGCCTCATCGCGACACTCGCCGCCTGCTCCATGTTCGGCCCCCCCAAGATCAAGGAAGAGGCCATCGTGCCGGCCGACACGCTCTACCAGAGCGCGCTCGCCGACATGGACCGGCAGCGCTACAACACCGCCATCGACACGCTGAAGAAGCTCGAGCGGCAGCATCCCTACTCGGAATACAACGAGAAGGCGAAGCTGATGGAGGTCTACGCCAACTACCGCATCGGCAAGTTCGACGAGGCGATCCTGGCGGCCGACCGCTACATGGCGCTGTTCCCCTCGTCGAAGGAAACGGCCTATGTGCTGTTCCTCAAGGGCACGTCGTATTTCGGCCAGATCAAGGACATCACGCGCGACCAGCAGCTGTCGAAGGACGCCATCGACACCTATACGCTGCTCATCGCCAACTATCCCAAGAGCGACTACGCCAAGGATGCGCGCGAGAAGATGCTGATCGCCGTCGATCAGCTTGCCGGCAAGGAAATGTCGGTGGGCCGTTACTATGCCGGCAACGGCCAGTACGCGGCGGCCATCAACCGCTTCCGCACGGTGGTCGACAAGTACCAGACCTCGACGCATATCGAGGAGGCGCTGTTCCGCCTGACCGAATCCAACCTGGCGCTCGGCCTGACCAACGAGGCGCAGACGGCGGCGGCAGTGCTGGGGCACAATTACCCGGCGAGCTCTTGGTACAAGGACGCGCTGGAGCTGCTGCGCAAGGCCGGGCTGGAGCCGAAGATCAACACGGCGAGCCCGCTGGCGGCCTCCCTCAGGAACTGACGGCGCTGTGAGCGGCGGCGCGGAGCGGGTGGATTTCCGCGCCGTTTGTTGCTAGTTTGTTCGCGTCCTGCCGCTGGAGCCCGAGCTCGCCGTGCTGAGTGCGCTTTCGGTTCGCAACATCGTCCTCATCGACCAGCTCGACATCGGCCTCGATGGCGGGCTGACGGCGCTGACCGGCGAGACCGGTGCCGGCAAGTCCATCCTGCTCGACGCGCTGGCGCTGGCGCTGGGCGGGCGCGGCGACGCCTCGCTGGTGCGCAACGGCGCCGAGAGCGGGCAGGTGGTGGCGGTGCTGCAACTGCCAGTCGAGCATCCGGCGCGGGTGGCGCTGCGCGACAACGAGATCGCCGACGACGCCGAGCTCATCATGCGGCGCGTGCAATATGCCGACGGGCGCACGCGCGCCTTCATCAACGACCAGCCAGTGGGGGCGACGCTGCTGCAGGCCGTCGGCGCCCAGCTCGTCGAGATTCACGGCCAGCACGACGACCGGGCGCTGGTCGACGCCGCGACGCATCGGGCGCTGCTCGATGCCTTTGGCGGCCATGACGCCGATGTCGCGGCGACGCGCGCCGCGCACGCCGCGCTGGTCGAGGCCGAGGCGCAGGTGGCGGCGCAGCGGGCGCTGATCGCCGAGGCGGCGGCGCGCGAGGACTATGCCCGCCATGTCGTCGAGGAGCTGGCGGCGCTCGCCCCCGAGGCCGGCGAGGAGGAGGAGCTGGCAGGCCGCCGGCAGCGCCTCATGCAGCTCGAAAAATCCGCCGACGAGGTGCGCGACGCCGACGAGATCCTCGGCGGGCCGCACGCGCCGGGCCCGGCGCTGGCCGGGCTGATGCGGCGGCTGATGCGCAAGTCGGATGCCGGCGAGAGCATTTTCGCGCCGCTGATCGAAACGCTGGACGCCGCGCTCGACGCGCTCGACCGCGCCGGCGAGGCCATCGAACTGCTGAAGCGCGAGATGGCGTTCGACCCGGCCGAGCTGGAGCAGGTGGAGGCGCGGCTGTTCGCGCTGCGCGGCGCGGCGCGCAAGCATCACGTCGCGCCGGACGAGCTGGGCGAGGTGCTGGCGAAATACCGCGCGGAGCTGGCGGCGCTGCAAAGCGGCGAGGCCAACCTGGCGCGGCTCGACGCCGAGGCGGCGCTGGCGCGCGAGGCCTATCGCAAGGCGGCGCGCAAGCTGAGCGCGGCGCGCGCCAAGGCGGCGAGGGCGCTGAGCAAGGCGGTGGAGGCCGAGCTGCCGGACTTGAAGCTGGGCACGGCGAAATTCATCGTCGACCAGCAGGTGGATGGCGAGCGCGTGGCGGCGAGCGGGCTCGACCAGGTGGCATTCCA
>JBDHTK010000220.1:0-5370 GCA_039808625.1 Devosia sp.
GAGCCCTTGAGCGCGATCAGCAGCGCCGCCGCCTGCCGCGCCAGCGCCTTCGGCTCCGCGGCGTGGGCGGCCCAGCGGCTCACATGGCGGTCGACGTCGTGGTTGGAAAAGCTCCAGCACGGCCAGCCGCCGCCATTGGCGGCGAAGAACCGTTCCAGCTTGGAGCGGAAATGGGCGGCCGAGAACTCCTTGCCGAGCATGTCGAAGGTGTAGGCCATGTGCAGCTTATCGCCGCCCGAGGTGTAGTCGCCCATGAGCTTCAGCCCGATATGGCTGTCGCCCACCTCGCCCACCGTCGTCGTGCCGGGGAACTTGTCGAGCAGCGCGCGCACGCGCTTCAGGAAGCCGAGATTCTCCGGCTGGCTCTTGCCGTAGCGGTGCTCCTGCATGTCGTAGGGGTTGACCGCATAGGGCAGGTGCCGCGGCCGCCGCGCCGCCGGGTTGTTGCGCAGCAGCCGGTCGTGGAAATAGTAGTTCACGGTGTCGAGGCGGAAGCCGTCGACGCCGCGCTCCAGCCAGAAGCGCAAGACGTCGAGCACGGCGTCCTGCACCTGCTCGTTGTGGAAGTTGAGGTCGGGCTGCTCGGCAAGGAAGTTGTGGAAGTAGTACTGGCCGCGACTCGGGTTCCATTCCCACGCCCGGCCGCCGAACACCGAGGGCCAGTTGTTGGGCGGCGTGCCATCGCGCCGGGGGTCGGCCCACACATACCAGTCGGCGCGCGAATTGGTGCGGCTCAGCCGGCTCTCCTGGAACCACGGATGGCGGTCCGAGGTATGGCTCAGCACCTGGTCCATGATGACCTTGAGGCCGAGCGTGTGCGCCTTGGCGACCAGCGCGTCGAAATCCTCCAGCGTGCCGAACAGCCGGTCCACTTCCTTGTAGTCCGACACGTCGTAGCCCATGTCGGCCTGCGGCGACTGGGTGATGGGGCTCAGCCAGATGCAGTCGACGCCGAGCGAGGCGATGTGGTCGAGCCGGCGCACGATGCCGGGCAGATCGCCGACGCCGTCGCCATTGCTGTCCTGAAAGGAGCGCGGATAGACCTGATAGATCACGCCGCCGCGCCACCACTCCCGCATCGTCACGTCCTCCCGTCGCTCGGTCTTATACAGGGCCCGATCCCATCATCAAACCGGTTTGGGAATAACAAGCACAGGAAAAGCGGATTGAGTTGGCCGGAAAAGCGTGCAAATTTCAAACCGGTTTGGGCGCTGCTGGGGAGGATCGGGGTGACGACGCTGCGCGAACTCGCGTCGCATCTGGGGCTGTCGCCGGCCACGGTCAGCCGCGCCCTCAACGGCTTCCCCGAGGTCGGCGAGGCGACGCGGCGGCGCGTCATCGAGGCCTCCGAGCGCCTGCACTACAAGGCCAATTCCAGCGCGCGGCGGCTGGCCACCGGCAAGTCGGGCATGGTGGGGATGATCTTCCGCGCCAGCCAGAATCTGCTTGTCGATCCGCATTTCGTCGATTTCCTCGCCGGGCTGTCGGTGGGCCTTGCGGCGCGCGACCTCGACCTCATCATCCACACCGCTGCGCACGGCGCCCCCGGGGCGCCCTACAAGCGCTTCGTCGCCTCGGGCTCGGTCGACGGCATGATCGTCTCGGCCCCGGCGCTCGAGGACGAGCGCATCGCCACGCTGACGCAGCGCGACTTCCCCTTCGTCGTGCACGGGCGCACCGCCGAGCACGTGCCCTACGCCTTCTACGACATCGACAATGACGGGGCGTTCGCCGCCGCCACGGCGCTGCTCGCCGATCTCGGCCACCGCCGCATCAGCCTCGTCAACGGCCCCGCCGGGCTGGCCTTCGCGGCGCAGCGCGCGGCAGCCTTCCGGCGCGTCACGGCGGCGCGCGGCCTCGCCATTCCGGCGCGCTTCGTGAGCCATGACGAAATGAGCGAGGACATCGGCTATCGCCGCGCCGCGGCGCTGCTGGGCGGCGCCGCCGGGCCACCGCCCACGGCCTTCGTGTGCTCGTCCACCCTGCTCGCGCTGGGCGTCATGCGCGCCGCCGGCGAACGGGGCTTGCAGGTGGGCGCCGACGTGTCGATCATCGCCCATGACGACGTGCTGCCGCATCTGCGCTCGGAGCATTTCTCGCCGGCGCTGACGGTGACGCGCTCGCCCATCCGCGAGGCCGGCACGGCGCTGGCCGACATGCTGGTGGCGCGCATCGGCGGGGCCGCGCCGGCCACGCTGCAACGCATCGTGCCGGTCGACCTCGTGGTGCGCGAGTCCACCGGCCCGGTGCCCGGAACGGGAGGCGAGGGATGGTCGCGCTAGAGGTGAGCGAGGCGCCAGGCACGGTGCTCGAAATCCGCAACCTCGAAAAGCGCTTCGGCACGGTCGAGGTGCTCAGATCCATCGGCCTGCGCATGGCGCCGGGCGACTTCCTCGTGCTCGTCGGCCCCTCGGGCTGCGGCAAGTCCACGCTGCTCAACTGCATCGCCGGGCTCGAGGAGGTGAGCGCCGGCAGCATCGTCATCGGCGGCCGCGACGTGACGAAGGTGCCGCCGCGCGACCGCGACATCGCCATGGTGTTCCAGTCCTATGCGCTCTACCCGACCATGACGGTGGCCGACAACATCGCCTTCGGCATGAAGGTGCGCGGCGTGCCCAGGGCCGAGCAGCAGAAGCGCATCGCCGACGTCGCCGCGCTGCTGCAGATCGACGGGCTGCTCGGGCGCAAGCCCGGCGCGCTGTCGGGCGGCCAGCGCCAGCGCGTGGCGATGGGGCGGGCGCTGGTGCGCGAGCCGGTGCTGTTCCTGTTCGACGAGCCGCTGAGCAACCTCGACGCCAAGCTGCGCGTCGAACTGCGCGGCGAGATCAAGCGGCTGCACGAGCGGCTGGGCGCCTCCATCGTCTATGTCACGCACGACCAGGTCGAGGCGATGACGCTGGGCACGCATATCGCCGTGCTCGACAAGGGCGCCGTCCAGCAGTTCGGCACGCCCGAGGAGATCTACGAGCGGCCGGCCAACACCTTCGTCGCCGAGTTCATGGGCTCGCCGCCGATGAACCTCATCCCGGCCGTCGTCGACGGCACGACGCTGGTGTTCGGCGGCGGCCAGCGCCTTGCCGCGCCGCGGTTGCCGGCCGGGCGCGACGGCCGCGCCATCCTCGTCGGCATCCGCCCCGAGGCGATCGTGCTCGGCCCGCCGCTCGACGGCCAGGTGACGCTGGTCGAAAGCTCCGGCGCCGACAGCTTCGTCACCGTCGCCTTCGCCGGCCGGCCGGTGGTGCTGCGCCTGCCCGGCCGCAGCAGGCTGGCGCACGGCAGCGCGGTCGCCTTCGCGCCCGACCTCGCCCAGGCCTCCTGGTTCGACCCCGAGACCGGCCTCCGGCTGGAGTGACGCTCTAGGCCACCGCGCTCGGCAGCGGCTCGCCGGCGAAATGGGCATCAAGATTGGCGACGACCAGCGCCCCCATCTTGTCGCGCGTCTGCTGCGTGGCGCTGCCCTGGTGCGGCGACAGGACCACGTTGTCGAGACCGAACAGCGCTTCCGGCACGCGCGGCTCGTCGACGAAGACGTCGAGCGCGGCGCCGCCCAGCCGGCCCGCCTGCAGCATCTCGACCAGCGCCGGCTCGTCGACCAGCGAGCCGCGCGCCATGTTGACGAGATAGCCCTCGGGGCCCAGCGCCTCGAGCACCGCGCGGCTGACGAGGCCGTCGGTCTGCGCGCCGCCGGGGGCGATGACGACCAGCCAGTCGGCGTCGCGCGCCATGTCGGCGAGGCTGCCGTAATAGACATAGGGCTGGTCGGTCTGGCGGTGCCGGCCATGATAGACGACGCGCATCTTCATGGCCTGGGCGCGCAGGGCGATCTCCTTGCCGATGCGGCCCAGCCCGACAATGCCCACCGTCCTGCCGTTGAGCTCGCCGCACAGCGGATAGGCCCCCTCGGGCCACTTGCCGGCGCGCACGAAGGCGTCGGCCTGCGGGACGCGGCGCGCCAGGGCGATCATCAGGCCGATGGTGATCTCGGCCACCGCGTCGTTGAGCACGTCGGGCGTGTTGGTGACGCGGATATTGCGGGCCCTGGCCGCCTTGACGTCGATCGAGTCGTAGCCGACCCCCAGATTGGCGATGATCTCCAGCCTGGGCAGCCGGTCCATCAGGCGCGCATTCACATGGCCGCCGGCGATGCCGCGCACGCGGTCGGCAAGGCTGGCGATGAGCGCGTCGCGGTCGGCGGCCTCGTGCAGCCGATGCACGGTGTATTTTGCCGCCAGGGTCGTCTCGCACTCGTCGAGCAGCTTGTTGGTTTGCAGAATATCGATCGTCATGACCACCTCCGTCGGCCCTTCCTTAGGCCGCGTCCCACCTTGCTGTCGATGCCGGAAGATGAAGAGTTTGTAACGGAACTCCGGGACCAGGCCCGCGGTTAACGCGACAAACGCGTCACAAGGTCCCTCTCATGCTCGGCATCGATCTCCGCGGGCGCCGCGCGCTCGTCACCGGCGGCAATTCCGGGATCGGCGCCGCCATCGTCGCCAGCCTCGCGGCGGCGGGGGCCGATGTCGCCATCAACTACCTCTCGCATCCCGAGGCGGCAGAGGCCGGCGCCGACGGCGTGCGCCAGGCCGGCGGCCGCGCCCTCGGCCTCGCCGCCGACATCGCCGACGGCGACGCGGTGGCGGCGATGTTCGGCCGGCTCGACGCCGAGTGGGGCGGGCTCGACATCCTCGTCAACAATGCGGGCACGGACGGACCGCCCATGCCCGCCGTCGCGGCCGACCTCGCCGCCTGGCGGCACGTGCTGGAGGTCGATCTCACGGGCGCCTTCGCTTGCGCGCAGCAGGCGCTGCGGCGCATGCTGCCGGCGCATTCGGGAGTCATCCTCAACATGTCGTCGGTGCACGAAATCATTCCGTGGAGCCGCTACAGCGCCTATGCCGCCGCCAAGGCCGGCCTCGGCATGCTGACGCGCACGCTGGCGCAGGAGGCGGCGCCGGCCGGGGTGCGCGTGGTGGCGCTGGCGCCGGGCGCCATCCGCACGCCGATCAACCGCGCCGTGTGGAGCGACAAGGCCGGCCTCGCCGACCTCGATGCGAAGATCCCGCTGGGGCGGATGGGCCGGCCCGAGGAGATCGCGGCGATGGCGGCGGTGCTGGTTTCCGACCTCGCGAGCTATGTCACCGGCACCACCGTCTTCGTCGACGGCGGCATGGCCGACTACGCGGACTTCTCCCATGGCGGCTGAGACGGCGAGCACCGACGCGCCGGGCGGGCCGGGCATCCGCCCCGCCTGGACGTCGAGCGCCAAGGACATGGTGACGACGGCGCTCGGCTCGTCGCGCATCTGGGCGACGATCGGCTACGGCATCGTCAACGAAGTCTACTGGCCCTCGACCGGCGAGCCGCAGCTGC
>JBDHTK010000221.1:0-5339 GCA_039808625.1 Devosia sp.
TCTGCTTCGCGCGCAGCTGGAGGCCGTAGTCGGACGTCTTGCCCTTGCGGCGCTGGCCGTGCTGGCCGGGGCCGTAGGCGCGCACGTTGAGCGGCGACTTCGGGCGGCCCCAGAGGTTTTCGCCAAGCCGGCGATCGATCTTGTGTTTGACACTACTGCGCTTCGACATCGTAATCCTTTCAAGCGTCGAAAGTGATTGCGCCCTCCTCTGCCCCACCTTGCGGACGGGACCGACAGATTCCACTGATTTTAGGGAATCCCGGGTGCGCTCGAGGAGCCACGGGCTCGACAAGTGGCGCCGAAATACAGGCCGGCCCGCCCGGAGTCAACTCAGGCGTGGCGCTGGTCGAGGCGGCGCTGCCTCCTGAGTTCGGGGAACAGCATGGCCCAGGCGCCGGCCACGGCAATGGCGCCGCAGCCGCCGAGCACCACCGCCGGCACCGGGCCGAGCAGCGCCGCCACCGTGCCGGCACGGAACTCGCCGAGCTCGTTGGAGGCGCCAACGAACACCGAGTTCACGGCGTTGACGCGGCCACGCACCGACTCGGGCGTCCAGAGCTGCATGATGGTCTCGCGGATGGTGACGCTCACCATGTCGGACGCGCCGACCAGCGCCAGCGCCGCCACCGACAGCCAGGCGGAGGTGGAAAAGCCGAACAGCACGGTGAAGGCGCCGAACAGGCCGACGAAGACGAACAGCAGCCGGCCGGCATGGTCGCGGATCGGGAAGCGCGTCAGGATCAGCGCCATGAGGATGGCGCCGGCGCCCGGCGCGGCGCGCAACAGGCCCAGCTCCTCGGGGCCGGCGTGCAGGATGTCCTTGGCGTAGACGGGCAGCAGGGCCACGGCGCCGCCCATCAGGACGGCGAACATGTCGAGCGAGATGGCGCCGAGCACCACCCGGTTGGAGAAGATGTAGCGGAAGCCGGCGAGCACGGATTGCAGGCTTTTGGCCTGTTGCGCGCTGTGCACGGGCGGCCGGGGAATGAGCAGCACGCAGACGAAGGCACAGCACAGCAGCGCCCCGGCGGTGGCGAAGGCGACGACCGGCGAGACGCCGTAGAGCAGGCCGCCGGCGGCGGGCCCGATGATCGAGGCGGCCTGCCAGGCCGAGGCGTTGGTGGTGATGGCGTTGGCCAGCGCCACGGGGGGCACGAGGTTGGGCGCCAGCGAGTTCGCCGCCGGGTTCCAGAAGGCACGGGCGACGCCCAGCCCGACGAGGATGGCGAAGATCGGCCAGACCTCATGCGCCTCGGCGTTGACGAAGGCGAGAAAGCCCAGCGCACAGCCGAACTCGACAACGAGGCAGACGGCCATGATGGCGCGGCGGCTGAAGCGGTCGGCGGCGAGGCCGGTGACGAGGATGAGAAGCAGCGCCGGCAGGAACAGGCTGAGGCCGACGAGGCCGAGCAGGAAGGGATTGCCGGTGACGTCGTAGATCTGCCAGGCGATAGACACCGACATGATCTGCACGGCAAAGCTGACCAGCAGCGTCGTCAGCCAGAAAAAGCGGAATCCCCGATAGGAGAAGGCGTAGGGCGAGGGCGGCGGCGCGGCGGCGGTCATGGGACGCCTCAGGTGACATGCCGGCTGCCCGCCGTAAAGAGCGCACGCCCGGCACCGTTCGGTTCTTCCCTAACGAAAGGGGACTTGCGCCGCCGACCGGCCCGATCGAGCCTATCGGGCGGCCTTCCTCAACTTCGGCAGCCGCATGGGCAGCATCGAGGCGTGAGGCGCTTATTTCACGGGGTCGCCCGCCTGCCCCCCGGCAGGGCGGTTGGCCTTGGGACGCAAATGCTTGCGCTCGATGGAGGAGATGACCCCGTGCAGGGTGCGCACCTCCTGGCCGGAGAGCGTGCCGCGGCTCAGCATGGCGCGCAGGTTGTTGACGACGGTGGGGCGCTTGTCGGCGGCGGTGAAGAAGCCGGCCTCGTCGAGCGACTGCTCGAGATGCTCGAACAGCTTCAGCAGCTCGCCCTTGGTCGCCGGCTCGGCCAGCGTCTCGGTGAACAGCAGTTCCTTGCCCGCCTCGCTCTGGCGGCGCCATTCATAGGCAAAGATCAGCACCGCCTGGGCGATGTTGAGCGAGGCGAAGGCCGCCTCGACCGGCAGGGTGACGATGGCGTCGGCGAGCGCCACTTCCTCGTTGTAGAGGCCCCAGCGCTCGCGGCCGAAGAGGATGCCGGCCCCGCCGCCGGCGGCGATGTGGGCAACGAGGCGCTGCGACGATTCCTCGGGGCCGAGGACGGGCTTCTGCAGGTCGCGGCGGCGCGCCGTGGTGGCGTAGACCAAGGTCAGGTCGGCGATGGCCGCCTCGGTGGTGGGAAAGACCCGCACGCGCTCGATGACGTGATCGGCACGCGAGGCGGCGGCGACCGCGCGCTCATTGGGCCAGCCGTCGCGCGGGTTGACGAGGCGCAGGTCCCACAGGCCGAAATTGGCCATGGCGCGCGCCGTGGCGCCGATGTTCTCGCCAAGCTGCGGCTCGCACAGGATGACCGCCGGGGACGGGCGGAAGGTGAAGGCGATGGAGCTGTCGGTGCCGGCCATGCGCGGGAGATACGGCGGAAGCCGGCACCAGATCAAGCGACCTTGTGCCGGGAAATCTCGCGCACCTTGGCGCCGCGCCGCCATTCGCGGTCGAGCACGGCGAAGTGCAGCTCCTCGTCCCACTCGCCCTGGAACAGCGCGTGCTCGCGATAATGCGCCTCGAGCCGCATGCCGAGGCCCTTCAGCAGGCGCGCCGAGGGCTCGTTGGCGCCAGCCGTCACCGCGTAGACGCGGTGCAGCTTGAAGGCGTCGAAGCCGAGCGAGATCATGGCCCGGGCCGCCTCGGCGGCATAGCCCTGGCGGCGGAACGCGGGGGCGAGCGCGATGCGGATCTCGCCCTGCCCGGCGGTGGCGTCGGTCCAGCGCAGCGACACGTGGCCCATCACCGCCCCGTCGACCTCGCGCACGATGGCGAGGGTCAGGATGTCGCCCGGCCGGGTGAGGCGCGTCTGCTTGCGCATGATGTCGAAGGCGGCGCGCGCCTCGAGCTTGTCGCGTGCCTTCCAGTCGAGATAGCGCTGCACGTCGGGCAGCGAATAATAGGTGAGGACCGCGTCGAGATCGGCCCGTGCGAAGGGCCGCAGGATCAATCGGTCGGTGGTGAGAGTCAGGTCTTTGGTCATCATCAGGCGCCCTCCGCTTGCGCCCTCAGCCCCGACCACCAAACGAGAGGTGCGCCGACACGGTTCCGGCGCAAAACGTCGCGGCGATGAACGATTATTCCTCGCCCCGCCACACTGGCGTCGCAATCAGCGGGCGCCGAACCATTCGCTTTCGAGGATGGCGCAGACGATCTCCTCGTCCCAGCGTCCCTTGACCTGCACGTGCTCGCGGAAATGTGCTTCCTGGCGCATGCCGAGGCGCGCCATGACCCCGGCGGAGGCGCGGTTGCGCGCATCGCAGCGGGCATAGACCCGGTGCAGGCCCGCCACCTCGAAGCCGAAGGCGAGCAGCGCCCGCGCCGCCTCGGTCGCCAGCCCCTGCCCGTGCGCGTCGGGATGCAGGATGTAGCCGACCTCGGCCTGCCGGTTGGCGACGCTGCGCCAGATCAGCGACACCTCGCCGACGAGGCGGCCGTCGTCCTTGCGCTCGACGGCGAGCAGAATCTTGTCGCCCTCTTCGGAAAACGCCACCTGCCCGATGCGCGCCCGCACCGCCTCGGCGCACTGCTCATGCGTCATGCCATCGTCGAACAGGTATTGCGCGACGTCCGGCCGGCTGCGATAGGAATAGACCGCGTCGACGTCGCCACGGCGGAACGGGCGCAGCAGCAGCCGCGCGGTCTCGACCGGATAGTCGGGCGCATAGCGCACCGTCGCGGGCAGCGGAACCTGGACCGGAGTGCTCATGGGGTGCGGACCTAGCCCCCGGAGCCGGACGAATCAACCGCCTTGCGGCGCGGCGCGCGGCGGTGCAGCCTCTCGGCCATGCGTGCGCGCCCCGTTGTCGACATCACCACGCAATGCGCCTGCGGCGCCGTGACCGTGCATTTCGCCGGGCCGGTGCTGTCGATGCTCTTGTGCGCCTGCGCCGACTGCCAGAAGGCGACCGGCACCGGGCATGCGGCCGTGGTGCTGGCCAGGGCGGCAGACGTCGCCATTGCCGGGACGCTCACCGAGTTCGCGCGGCCGGCCGATTCCGGCGCGACGCTGACGCGCTCGTTCTGCCCGCGCTGCGGCACGCCGGTGCTGGCACGCTCAAGCCGCGCCGAAGGCGTCGCGATGCTGCCGGCCGGACTGTTCGGGGCCGAGACCGAGTGGTTCGCGCCCAGCCAGCTCATCTTCGCGCGCAGCCATCGCGCCTGGGACGAGATCGCCGCCGACCTGCCCCGGCACCAGACCTATCGCGACGGCGGGGCGCCGTGACGCTCAAACGGCGGAAAACACCAGCGAGGCGTTGACGCCGCCGAAGCCGAAGGAGTTCGACAGGACGTGGCGCAGCGCCTTGGGCTTCGGCGTGAGCGGCACGAGGTCGAACTGGCGCGCCACCTCCTCGGGGTCGGTGAGGTTAAGCGTGGCCGGCAGCATCTGGTGGCTGAGGGCCAGTACCGAGAACACCGCCTCGATGGCGCCGGCGGCGCCCAGCATGTGGCCGGTCGAGGATTTGGTGGACGACACCGCCAGCGACTGCCCACGATCGCCGAACAGGTTGCGGATGCCGTTGATCTCGGCGTTATCGCCAACCTCGGTCGAGGTGGCATGGGCGTTGACGTAGCCGATGTCGTCGGGGGTCAGGCCGGCCATCGCGATGGCCTGCCGCATCGCCGCCTGGGCGCCGGCGCCGTCGGGCGCGCCGGAGGTGAGGTGATAGGCGTCGGCCGAGGTGCCGTAGCCGGCGAGGATGGCCAGCGGCGTGGCGCCGCGCGCCGTGGCGTGGCTCAGCCGCTCGATGACCAGCACGGCGGCGCCCTCCGACAGCACGAAACCGGCATGGCCCTTGTCGAAGGGGCGCGAGGCTTCCGTGGGCCGGTCGTTGTGGCTGGTGTCGAGGGCGCGCGAGGCGGCGAAGCCACCGATGGAGATGGGATCGACGGAGCCCTCGGCGCCACCGCAGACGACCACCTCGGCCTCGCCGGTGCGGATCAGGCGCATGCCGTCGCCGATGGCCTGGGCCGAGGCGGCGCAGGCCGTGACCGGCGCGCCGATCGGCCCCTTGAAGCCGTAGCGGATGGAAATCCAGCCGGCCGCCAGATTGGCGAGGAAGCTCGGCACGGTGAAGGGCGACAGCCGGCGCGGCCCCTTGGTGAGGATGGTTTCGACCGCCTCGGCCATCACCGGCGAGCCGCCGAC
>JBDHTK010000222.1:0-5338 GCA_039808625.1 Devosia sp.
GGGCGGCGCGCGCCATCGGCAGCATCGACCTCGGGCAGGCCGTGGTCATGGCCGGCCGCCGCCCGCTCGCCGCCGAAGACGCCGGCGGCACCGGCGCGCTGCTGGCCGGCGTCGCGGCGCTGCGCGCTGCCGGGCTCACCGGCAATGGCAGCGCGCCGCTGCTATTGGTCAAGGCGCGCAAGCCCAGGCAGCCCGCCTTCGTCGACCTGCCGGCCATCGGCCCCGACACCATCGTCAACGCTGCCGCCGCCGGCGTCTCGGCCATCGTGCTCGAGGCGCGGGCCACGCTGCTGCTCGACCGGACGCGGCTCGACGCCGCAGCGCGCGCGCACGGCATCACCGTGATCGGCCGCCGGCATGGCTGAGGCGACGCGGCTCTTCATCCTCGCCGGCGAGCCCTCCGGCGACCGCATCGGCGCCGCGCTGGTCCGGGCGCTCAGGGCCACGCGCGAAGTCGCCGTCAGCGGCGTCGGGGGCGCCGAACTCGAAGGCGAGGGGCTGCGCGCGCTCTACCCGATGAGCGACCTGTCGGTGATGGGCGTCACCGATGTGCTGAAGCGCCTGCCGCTGCTCTTGTGGCGGGCGCGGCAGACGGCGCGCGCCATCCTCCGCCAAAGGCCCGACCTCGTGGTGCTGATCGACGCGCAGGTGTTCTCCGAAACCGTGGCGCGGCGCCTGCGCCGGGCCGGCTATGGCGGGCCCATACTGCTCTATGTCGCCCCCAGCGTGTGGGCGTGGAAGCCCGAGCGCGCCCCGGCGCTGCGCCCGCTCTATGACGAGGTGCTGGCGGTGCTGCCGTTCGAGCCGGCGGTGATGCAGCGCCTCGGCGGGCCGCCCACCAGCTATGTCGGCCACCCGGCGCTCGCCGCCACCGGCTTTCGCGCGACGCAGCCCGAGCGTGGCCCGCTGCTGCTGCTGCCGGGCAGCCGGCGCGGGGAGTTGCAGCGGCATCTGCCGCTGATGGGGCAGGTGGCAGCCACCCTGGCGCCGCACGAACGCGTCAGCGGCTTCGTGCTGCCGACGCCGCACCACATGGCAGCGCAGGTGCGCGCCGCCGTCGCGACATGGGCGGTGCCGGTCGAGGTGACGACCGACGCCGGGGCCAAGCGCCGCGCCTTCGCCGAGGCCGTCGTGGCCGCCGCCGTCAGCGGCACGGTGACGCTGGAGCTGGCGCTGTCGGGCGTGCCGATGGTCATCACCTATGTCGGCGATCGCGGGCAGATGGCGCGTGTCCGCCGCCACAGGCCGCGCTTCGTCGGCCTGCCCAACATCCTCGCGGACGACGCGCTGGTGCCCGAACGGATCGGCGGTGCGCCGCAGCCCGACGCCGTCATCGGCGACCTCGCGGCGCTGCTCGATGATCCCGCGGCGATGGCGCGGCAACGCGCCGGCTTCGCCGCCATCCGTGCCGCCATGCAGAAAGGGGCGCCCGATGCGCCCCTCGTCGATGCCGCCCTGCGCGTGCTGGCCTGGCTGCCTCAGCGCTCGGCGAGCGGCACGTAGTCGCGCGCCGGCGAGCCGTGGTAGAGCTGGCGCGGCCGGCCGATCTTCTTCTGCGGGTCGGCGATCATCTCTTTCCACTGCGCGATCCAGCCGACGGTGCGGCTGAGCGCGAAGATGGCGGTGAACATCGAGGTCGGGAAGCCGATCGCCTCGAGGATGATGCCCGAATAGAAGTCGACATTGGGGTAGAGCTTGCGCGAGACGAAATACTCGTCGGTCAGCGCGATCTTTTCGAGCGCCTGGGCGACCTGCAGCAGCGGGTTGTTCTCGACGCCGAGCAGGTCCAGCACCTCGCGGGCGGTGTCCTGCATCACCTTGGCGCGCGGATCGTAGTTCTTGTAGACGCGGTGGCCGAAGCCCATGAGGCGAATGCCGCTCGACTTGTCCTTCACCCTGGCAATGAAGTCGGGGATGCGGTCGGGCGTGCCGATCTCCTTCAGCATGTTGAGCGCCGCCTCGTTGGCGCCGCCATGCGCGGGCCCCCACAGGCAGGCGACGCCGGCCGCGATGCAGGCGAAGGGATTGGCGTCCGACGAGCCGGAAAGGCGCACGGTGGAGGTCGAGGCGTTCTGCTCGTGGTCGGCGTGCAGCGTGAAGATGAGGTCCATCGCCCGCGCGATCACCGGGTTGACGACATAGTCCTCGGCCGGCACCGAGAAGCACATGCGCAGGAAATTGCTGGCGTAGTCGAGATCGTTGCGCGGATAGACGAAGGGCTGGCCGACCGAATATTTGTAGGCCATCGCCACGATCGTCGGAATCTTTGCGACCATGCGGATCGACGCGATCTCGCGCTGCTGCGGGTCGCTGATGTCGACGGAGTCGTGGTAGAAGGCGGCCATCGCGCCCACCACGCCGCATACGATCGCCATCGGGTGCGCGTCGCGGCGGAACCCGCGGAAGAACAGGTGCATCTGCTCGTGCAGCATGGTGTGCCGCGTCACGCGCTGGTCGAAATCGGCCATCTGCGCCTTGCTGGGCAGCTCGCCATAGAGCAGCAGGTAGCACACTTCGAGGTAGTTCGATTTCTCGGCGAGCTGGTCGATGGGGTAGCCGCGATACATCAGCTCGCCCTTGTCGCCGTCGATGAAGGTGATGGTGCTGTCGCAGGCGGCGGTGGAGGTGAAGCCGGGGTCGTAGGTGAACATCCCGGTCTTGGAGTAGAGCGTTCGGATGTCGATTACGTCGGGTCCGACGGACCCTGAAAGAACGGGAAACTCATAGGTTTTATCGCCGATCGTGAGTTTCGCGACGGTATCTGACATGGGGGTGCTCTCCTCAGGGCTCGGCGGCGGTCTCGAACGGGGCGGCGCGGCCGATATTTGGGCGGATGCAGGTGCCTCGGACGTAGCCCATTTGCCCTGCATCTGCAACAGATGGGTGAATAAGACTGACCTATTCAGCCGCCCCGCGGCGCGGCCTGGTCGCCGATGCGGGCGAGGCTTTCCGCCTTGCCGATCAGCACCATGACCTCGAAGATGCCAGGCGACACGGTACGCCCGGTGAGCGCCACGCGCAGCGGCTGGGCAACCTTGCCCAGCTTCAGGCCTCGGGCCTCGGCAAAGGCGCGCATGGCGCCGTCGATGGCAGGCACCGACCAGTCTGCGAGGCCGGCGAGCACTTCGGCGGCGGCGGCCAGCAGCTCCGGCGCCTCGGTCGTCAGTAGCGGCACGGCAGCGGGGTCAACGGCGATGGGGCGTGTGGCATAGATGAACTGGGCGAGGTCGATCAGCTCCAGCACCGTCTTGGCGCGCGGCTGCAGCTCGGGCAGGGCGGCGAGGACGGTGTGCCTGTTCGCCGCCAGCCCTTCATGGTCCGCCTCGCGGCCGACCTCGCGCGCCGTGTCGAGCATCACGCCATAGAGCCGCTCGGGGCTCGCCGCGCGGATATAGTGGCCGTTGATGTTCTCGAGCTTCACGAAATCGAAGCGCGCGGCACCCTTGTTGAGCCCTTCGAGCGAGAACCACTCGACCATCTGCTCGACCGAGAACAGCTCGTCGTCGCCATGCGACCAGCCGAGCCGGGCGAGATAATTGAGCATCGCCTCGGGCAAATAGCCCATCTGCCGGTAGGCGCCGACGCCGAGCGCGCCGTGGCGCTTGCTGAGCTTGGCGCCGTCGGGGCCGTGGATCAGCGGGATATGCGCCATCTCCGGCACGTGCCAGCCCATGCCGTTGTAGATGATGATCTGGCGGGCGGCGTTGGTCAGGTGGTCGTCGCCGCGGATGATGTGGGTGACGCCCATGTCGTGGTCGTCCACCACCACGGCGAGCATGTAGGTCGGCGTTCCATCCGAGCGCAGGATGATGAAATCGTCGAGGTTCTCAGTCCTGAAGACCACCTTGCCCTGCACGTGGTCGTCGACGACGATCTCGCCCGAAAGCGGCGCCTTGACGCGGATGACCGGGGCGACGCCGGGCGGCGCTTCGGACGGGTCGCGGTCGCGCCACATGCCGTTGTAGCGCGGCGGCTTGCCGGCGGCACGCGCCTCCTCGCGCATCTGCGCCAGCTCCTCTGGCGAGCAGTAGCAGTAATAGGCCTGGCCGCGCGCCAAAAGCTCGCGGGCGATCTCGGCGTGGCGCGCGGCGCGGCCGAATTGCAGCGTCGGCTCGCCGTCCCAGTTCAGCCCGAGCCAGGTGAGTCCATCATAGATCGCCTGCACCGCGTCGTCGGTCGAGCGCTCGCGGTCCGTATCCTCGACGCGCAGCAGGAACTTGCCGCCGTGATGTCGCGCATAAGCCCAGCAGAACAGCGCGGTGCGGGCGCTGCCGATATGCAGGTAGCCGGTGGGCGAGGGGGCGAAGCGGGTGACGACGGTCTGGGACATGGCGTTCTTGGAGTTGAGCCGCGCCACCGTGTAGCATGGTCCCCGGGGATCGCAAGGGCGAGGGGGCTCGATGGCGGAGGCCCTGACGTTACAGCCGGAAACGGCCGCCGTGCCGGCGGCGCCCCGGCCGGCATGGCCGGGCGCGACGGAGCGTCGTGCCGGGCTCGCCGGCAGCATCGCGGCAGCTCTCGCGCACCGCCGGGCGTTCATCCTCCTGCCGTTCGCGATGATCGCCGGGCTGATCGCCTCCGTCGAGGTGCCGGAGGCATCGCTGCCGGCGCTGGCGGCCGGGGCGCTCGCCATCGGCGTCACGGCGATCCTGTCGCGGCGTTCGCTGCCGGGGCTGCGCCTCGTCGGGCTGGCCGGCGCCTTCTGGCTCGGCTTCTGCCTTCTCACGCTGCACGGGGCACTGTGGGGCACGCAGATGCTGAGCCGGCCAGCCTATGGCGACTATCGGGTGCGGGTCGACGAAATCCTCTCCGAGTCCGACGGCGCCATGCGCATCATCGTCTCCGACCTCGCGCCGCTCGCCGGGGCACGGGCCCTGCCGGTGCGCCGTGCCCGCCTGCTGGTGCGAGGCGCCCCGGCGCTGGCGCCGGGCGACGTCATGGCCGGGCCGTTCCGTTTCGCGCCGGTGCCGGGTCCCGTCTATCCGGGCGGCTTCGACACGCAGTTCCACGCCTATTTCGCCGGCATCGGCGCCTATGGCAACAGCACGCGCCCGCCGCGCCTCGTGGCGTCCGGCAGCGCGGCCGCGCCGGCGCGCGTCGTCGATGCCATACGGCGCGGCATTGCGGCCCGCATCGACGCCGTGCTGGCCCAGCCCGCCGCCGGCGTGGCCCGCGCCATCATCAACGGCGACCAGAGCAACGTCACCGAGGCGGCCCGCGACACGATGGCGACCGCCGGCATCGCGCATGTGCTGTCGGTTTCGGGGCTGCACCTCACCATCGTCGCCGGCGGCGTGTTCACGGCGCTGCGCCTGCTGCTGGCGGGCTTCGAGGGACT
>JBDHTK010000223.1:0-5326 GCA_039808625.1 Devosia sp.
TGGTGGCGGTCGCCGCCTGCTTTTCCGGCGCGTCGGCTACCCAGCCGGATTGCGCCAGCGCCTCGGCGGCGGCGGCCAGCCCGTACTGGATGAACAGGTCCATCTTCTTGATGTCCTTGGGGTCGATATGGGCGGTCGGATCGAAGCCGTGCGGCGCGTCCTTCTTCGGCACGAGGCCGGCGATCCTGCAGGCGAAAGCGGTGGTGTCGAAGCGGTCGTTGACGACGATGCCGCTCCTGCCCGCCATCAGCGCCCGCCAGTTGACGTCGACGCCGACGCCGAGCGGCGAGACGGCGCCCATGCCGGTGACGACGATCGGATCGGTGGACATGGAGCGTTCCCTTCAGGTTTTCGTGCCAGGCCGGCGGCTTCAGATATGGGGCCGCGCGCGCCCGAAAGCCACTCCCCTCGCCCAATTGCTGGACACATGAACAAAGCCCGCGATAGAAGGCGTCTCCATGCTTCTACCGGCGGCGCCAGCCGCCCTTTTTCTTGCGACGAGACCCCGCCAAATGCAGAGCGTGAACGACATCCGGTCCTCCTTCCTGTCCTTCTTCGAAAAGAACGGGCACGAAGTCGTCGCCTCCTCGCCGCTGGTGCCGCGCAACGATCCGACGCTGATGTTCACCAATGCCGGCATGGTGCAGTTCAAAAACGTCTTCACCGGCCTCGAAAAGCGGCCCTACAGCCGCGCCACGACGTCGCAGAAATGCGTGCGTGCCGGCGGCAAGCACAACGATCTCGACAATGTCGGGTTCACGGCGCGCCACCACACCTTCTTCGAGATGCTCGGCAATTTCTCGTTCGGCGACTATTTCAAGGAGCAGGCCATCGAGCTGGCCTGGACGCTGCTCACCAAGGAGTGGGGCCTGCCCAGGGACAAGCTGACCGCCACCGTCTATCTCGACGACGACGAGGCGTTCGCGCTGTGGAAGAAGATCGCCGGCCTGCCCGAGGAGCGCATCGTGCGGCTCGGCGCCAAGTCGAACTTCTGGCAGATGGGCGACACCGGCCCGTGCGGGCCGTGCTCGGAGATCTTCTACGACCACGGCGAGAAATACTGGGGCGGCCCGCCGGGCACGCCCGAGGAAGACGGCGACCGCTTCGTCGAGATCTGGAACCTCGTCTTCATGCAGTTCGAGCAGCTGCCGGACGGCAGCCGCGTCGGCCTGCCCAAGCCCTCCGTCGATACCGGCTCGGGGCTCGAACGCGTCGCCGCGGTGATGCAGGGCACCAACAACAATTACGAGATCGACCTGTTCCGCGCGCTGATCGCGGCGGCGCAGCAGGCGACCGGCTATACGGGCGACCCGGCCAATGCGAGCCTGCGCGTCATCGCCGACCATCTGCGCTCGATGAGCTTCCTCATCGCCGAGGGCGTGCTGCCCTCAAACGAAGGGCGCGGCTATGTGCTGCGCCGCATCATGCGCCGCGCCATGCGCCACGCAATGCTGCTCGGCGCCAGCGAGCCGGTGATCCACCGCATCGTGCCGGCGCTGGTGCGCGAGATGGGCCAGGCCTATCCCGAGCTGGTGCGCGGCGAGGCGATGATCACCGAAACGGTCGAGCTCGAGGAGCAGCGCTTCCTCAAGACGCTGGGCCGGGGCCTGCAGATCCTCGCCGACGAGAGCCGCGAGCTCAGCGAGGGCGGCGTGCTGCCCGGCGCCACGGCGTTCCGGCTCTACGACACCTACGGCTTCCCGCTGGACCTGACCCAGGACGCGCTGCGCACGCGCGGCATCAGCGTCGATACCGCCGGGTTCGACGCGGCGATGGCGGCGCAGAAGGCCGAGGCCCGCAAGAGCTGGGCCGGCTCGGGCGAGGCCGGCGAGGACAAGGTGTGGTTCGCGGTGGCCGACAAGGTCGGGCCGACAGAGTTCCTCGGCTACGAGACCGAGACGGCCGAGGGCGTCGTCACGGCGCTGGTCAGGGGCGGCGAGATCGTCGACAGCCTCAAGGCCGGCGACGAAGGCTTCGTGATCCTCAACCAGACGCCGTTCTACGGCGAGAGCGGTGGCCAGGTGGGCGACACCGGCGTGCTCACGGGCGACGGCGTGGCCGCCGACGTGCTGGACACGGTGAAGCATCACGGCGTCTTCGGACACCGGGTGCGCGTCGTCTCGGGCACGCTGGCGGCGGGCACGGCGCTGGCGCTCAGCGTCGATCACGCGCGCCGCGCGGCCATCCGCGCCAACCATTCGGCGACGCATCTCCTGCACGAGGCGCTGCGGCTGGTGCTGGGCGACCACGTAGCGCAGCGCGGCTCGCTGGTGGCGCCCGACCGGCTGCGCTTCGACTTCGTGCACACCAAGCCGATCTCGCCCGAGGAGATTGCGCGGATCGAGGACATCGCCAATGGCGTGGTGCTGCAGAACGCCGCCGTCGAAACGCGCCTGATGGGCGTCGAGGAGGCCAAGCAGTCGGGCGCCCGCGCGCTGTTCGGCGAGAAATACGGCGACGAGGTGCGGGTCGTGTCGATGGGCGCGCCCACGGGCAACGGCCTCGGCTGGTCGGTGGAGCTGTGCGGCGGCACGCATGTGCGGCGCACCGGCGACATCGGCCTCATCAGCGTCGTCGGCGAGAGCGGCGTGGCCGCCGGCGTGCGCCGCATCGAGGCGCTGACCGGCCATGCGGCGCGGCACCATGCCAACGCCAATGCCGGGCTGGTGGCCGGCGCCGCCGACCTGCTGCGCACCACGCCGCACGAGATGCTGGGGCGCATCGAGGCGCTGCAGGACGGCCTCAAGAAGGCCGAGCGCGCCCTCTCCGAAGCGCAGAAGAAGCTGGCGCTGGGCGGTGGCGGCACCGCCGCGCCGGCGGCGGCCGAAACCGTCAACGGCACCGCCTTTGTGGGCCGTGCCGTCGCGGGCGTCGCCGCCAAGGACCTGCGCGGGCTGGTCGACATCGAAAAGAAGAAGCTCGGCTCGGGCGTCGTGGCGCTGGTGCTGACGGGCGAGGACGGCAAGGGCACGGTGGCCATCGGCGTTACCGACGACCTGGTGCAGAAGCTGTCGGCGGCCGAGCTGGTGCGGCACGCCACCGCGGCACTGGGCGGCCAGGGCGGCGGCGGCCGGCCCGACATGGCGCAGGGCGGCGGGCCGGACGGCAGCAAGGCCGAGGCGGCGATCGCCGCGGTGCGCTCAGCCCTCTGACGGGGTGGAGCTGTCGGCGGCCCGCTCCACCTCGCGGATGGTGGAGGGCCCTGCCCCGGCCGGCGCGTTGCGCGAGAAGATGCGGTAGCGCGCCTCGCCGCTGACCACGTTGAGAATGCCGGCCACGACGATGATGGCGAGGCCGATATAGGCGGCCGCGTCGGGGTATTCGTAGTAGAACACCGCCCCGAACAGGATGGCCCACAGGATCTGCGAATACTGCATCGGCGCGATCTGGCTGGCGAGCACCCGGCGAGTCGCGGCGATGAACAGCAGGTTGCCGGTGCCGCCGAGCCCGCCGATGACGAGCAGCAGCGCGATTTCCTGCCAGGTGGGCCAGTGCACCGCGCCGGTGACCCCCATCAGCACGGCGTTGAGCACGAGGATGTAGGCCGACGCCACGCCGATGAGGCTGGTGCGCGTCTCCTGGTTGGCGACGCGGCGCAGCACGGTCGTCGTGACGGCGCCGCAGATGGCCGACACCAGCGCGGTGACGTGGCCGGGGTGAAGGTCTCGAAAGCCCGGGCGCACGACGATGAGCACGCCCAGAAAGCTCGCGCCGAGGAGCAGCCAGCGCTGCGGCCGCACCTGCTCCTTGAGCACCGCCACCGAAATCAGGACGATGACGATCGGCGCGAGGAAGGCGATGGAATAGGCCTCGGCCAGCGGGATGGTGACGAAGGCATAGATGATGCACAGGTTGCCGATGACGCCCGACAGGGCGCGCAGATGCACGAGGCCGGGGTTGTTGAGCTTCCAGAAATACAGCCAGCTCTCGTCCTTGGGGGTCGTGAAATAGACCGGGATCAGCGAGAACAGCGTGGTGAAAAACGCAATCTCGTAGACGGAAAGGCCGCTGCCCAGACCCTTGATGATCGCGTCGCAGCACGAATAGAGCGCATACGCGCTGAAGGCAAAAAGGACGCCGGGCGGCATCGCAGGACAATCCTGGAAGGAGACACCAAACGCACTAGCTATAGGCCAGCCGCGAGAGTCCCGTCGATAGCTGACATGTTAGTTTTTGGCGGCAAGGATCGGTGCAATTGTCGCAATTTCGTTGGTCCACACATAGCCCGGGAATCCGGGCGGCACGGCAGCTGCGTCGGCGGGCGTGTCGATGCCCGAGGTACCCGCGTCGCCGGGCGTGAAGGGGCCGATGAGAATGACCTTGCTGCCCGCGTCGCGCAGGCGCTGCAGGAAGCGGTTGGGCCAGCCCCACAGCCACGGCGCGGCGTTGATCGGCACCATGAGCGTGGTGCCGCGGCAGTCCGGCGGCACGATGCCGGTCCAGCCATAGGCTTCGTACTGCACGAGGCAGGCCATGAGGCCGCGGCGCGACCACGCCGCGAGGTCGGGCAGCAGCGCCTTGGCGCGCGCCGTCGGCGCGTCGCCGCCATAGACGCCCCAGATCGCCGCTTCCCATTGCGGATGGGCCGCGATGAAGGCGTGCAGCATGTCGCCCTCGCGCGCCTCGTTGGACTTGAAGTTGACGATGAAATGCCCGTGGGGGATGGCCTCGAGCACCTCGGACAATTCCGGCAGCAGGCCGACGCCGGTGCCGCGCAGCGGGAAGGTCGCGCCGCCGTCGGGGGTATAGCCGTAGCCGACATCGAGCGTCTTGAGATAGGCCATGTCGTGGCTGCGGGTTTCACCGGTGCCCTCGGTGCGGCAATCGAGCGTCCAGTCGTGGAAGACGGCGAACTTGCCGTCGGTGGTGGGGTGGACATCGAGCTCGACGAGATCGGCGCCGGCGGCGAAGGCGCCGCGCATGGCAGGAATGGTGTTCTCGATCTCGGGCACGATGGGCGGGCGGATCATCGTCGCCGTGCAGCTCTGGCTGGTGAGCCCGGTGCGGTCGAAATTCTGGTGCATGCCGCGATGGGCGATGAGGCGCGTCTCGCCCGTCTGGGCCGGCGCCAGCCAGGAGGCGTTCCACAGATAGAGCGCAGCGAGCAGCACGCCCGCGATCCCCAGCCCCCAGCGCCAGCGCTTCCACATGTTGATTCCCCCCGCTTCGCCCCGCTCCTGCCGCGCTCATGCGGCGGAAGCGAGGCGGCCCCTCAGGCACAAAGATCGGCTTGCGGCGCCACGTCGCCCAGCATGCGGGTGATGCGCTCCGGCGCGCCCAGGCCGAAGACGCCCGCGAAGTCGCCGGCCGCGAGCACGCCGCCCGC
>JBDHTK010000224.1:0-5320 GCA_039808625.1 Devosia sp.
ATTGTCGGCGCCGCGCGATAGCATCTGGAAGTCGACCGCCCAGGCGGAGTCTGAAGCCCTGCCGGCGCTCGGCAGATTTCCTCAGGCAAAGTCCCTCATTCTTCGGTCAGAAAATCGGAGATCGGTTCTGGCCATAGGGATCGCGCCTTTCCGTTCGCGTTGGATTCGACGGGGCCCATGGAGTAGAAAACGAGCATTTGAATTGATGCAAGCTCATGTTAGAATTGAGTAATTTCAACCGAGTGGGTAAAAGGTTTTGCTCGCCCATACCGGTGCCGCCGTGAGAGCACTCGCTGCCGCGCTGCTGCTGTGCGCCGTCGCGACGCCCGCGCTCGCCGTGCCCTTCTGCCCCGGCCCGCGCGGCGGCGGAGTGGTGCTGGGCTTCGAGGTCGGCAAGCTCGGCGAGAGCGAAAGAGCGCGGTTCTACGAGCAGCGCCTGCGCGCCCGCGGCATCGACGCCTCCGACACGCGCCTGTGGGGCGGCTGCATCCAGACCTTCGTCACCGAGAACGGCCACTTCACCATGCGCTTCTACGACCCGTGGACGCTGGAGGAGATCCCGCTGGACTGAGGGGGCAATCCCTCCCGCAACCCCGGCGTTCCCTGTCCAAAGCCTTGCCGCGAATTCATCAATGTTCATCGTGCTGTAACTGGCAATCGCCAGGCCGCGCCGCCAGATGTTCGGGGTTCCTCCCGAACCAATGGAGTTTCCGATGAAAAAGCTTTCCCTTCTCGCCCTGACCGCGGCGCTGGCGCTGGGTGGTGCCGCGGCGCCCGTTTTCGCCGCGACCGGCAGCAACGTGCCCCTGTGCGCCAGTGGCGGCGACGAGGCCCTGCTCAACCAGCGCGCCGATACGCTCGCGACGCAGTTGCAGCTGTCCACCAAGCCCGACGCCAGCGTCTCGGTCTGGGGCGGCTGCCTCAAGGTCATGACCACCAACGCCGCCGGCGCGACCACGGTGGCGTTCTACGACCCGGACACGTTCCGCCTGCTCGGCGAAATGGGCTGACGCCGCTCCGGCGCGGGGGGCTTCCCCCCCGCGCCGCTCGTCATCCCGGCGCGCTCACCCCTTGACGCCGCCCTCGGCCAGGCCGCTCACCAGGTAGCGCTGCGCCATGAGGAAAACGAAGGTGATGGGCAGGCCGCTGAGGATGGCGGCGGCAGCGAAATCGCCCCACAGATACTTGAACTCGTTGAGATAGAGGCGCGAGCCCACGGCCAGCGTCAGATTGTCGTTGGAGCGCAGCAGCACCGAGGCGATGGGGTAGTCGTTGATGGTGCCGATGAAGGCCAGCACGAACACCACCGCGACGATGGGCACGGCCAGCGGCAGGAAGATGTAGCGGAAGGTCTGCCAGGGCGTGGCGCCGTCGATCTGCGCCGCCTTGTCGAGGGCCGGATCGACCGCGTCGAAATAGCCCTTGATGGTCCAGATGTGCAGCGTCACCCCCGACAGGTAGACGGCGATCACCGCCCAGTGGCTGTCGATGGCGAGCGCCGGCGCCACCGCGCCGAGGCTGTCGAAAATGGCATAGAGCGCCACCAGCGCCAGCGTCGTCGGGAACATCTGGATGATGAACAGGCTGTCGAGCAGCGCGGCGCGGCCGGGGAAGCGCACGCGCGCGAAGGCATAGGCCGAGACGGTCGAGACGACGACGATGCCGACCGAGGCGATGAGGCCGATCTTCACCGAGTTGAACATCCACCACAGCACCGGATAGGGCGGCTGCACCAGCGTGCCGTCGGGGCGCGTGAAGGGGATGCCGAAGGCCAGGTACCAGTGCTCCAGCGTCGGATGGTCCGGCCACAGCGAGCCGATGGTGAAGTTGCCCTCGCGGAACGAGATGGAGACGACGACGAGGAAGGGAAACAGGATGATGCCGATGAAGGCGAGCATGAAGCCGTGGGCCAGAACCTTCTTCCACGCCAGCGCACGCGGATGCTCGACGATCATCGCACCCCTCCTGCGACCTTCCGCATGGCGGCGAAATTGGCGTAGGCGATGCCGGCGACGAGGACGAAGATGATGAGCGTGATCGCTCCCGCGAGGCCGAACTGCTGGCCCGAATCCATAAAGCTGATGCGGTAGGTGAAGGAGCCGAGAATGTCGGTATGACCGGCCGGGATCACCGTACCCGGCATGTCGGGGCCGCCGCGCGTCAGGAGCAGGATCAGCACCAGATTGTTGAAGTTGAAGGCGAAGCTGGCGATGAGCAGCGGCAGGAAGGGCGGCACGATCTGCGGCAGGGTGATGGTGAAGAACACCCGCAGCGCGCTCGCCCCCTCGAGCGCCGCCGCCTTCCCGTGATCCTCGGGCACCGCCTGCAGGAACCCCATCGCCAGCAGCATCATGTAGGGGTAGCCCAGCCACACATTGACGATCAGCACCATGAGGCGCGCCAGCATGGGGTCGGTGGTCCATAGCGGGCGGGCGCCGAACAGCGCCGCGAGCAGCATGTTGATCTCGCCGAAGTTCTGGTTGAACATGCCGCGGAAGATCAGGATCGAGATGAAGGCCGGCACCGCGTAGGGCAGGATCAGCAGCAGCCGGTAGGCCGCCTTGAAGCGCAGATGCGGCCATTGCAGGAGCGTCGCGAGCAGCAGCCCGAGCCCGAAGGTCAGCGCCACCGAGGCCGTGGCGAACACCAGCGTCCAGGTGAAGATGGCGAGCATCGGCGCGCGGATGCCCTCGGAGGTGAAGATGCGGCGGAAATTGTCCCAGCCGATCTGCACGCGCCAGCCCGGCGCCACCGTCTGCCCCGCCTCGTCGACATAGAAGCCGCGCGTATGGTCGGGGGTGAGCACGCTGCCGTCCTCGGTCGAGACCAGCCGGCCCTCGGCGTCCTCGCGCCAGGCCGGCTCGACCGAGGCGAAGCTGCGCAGGCCCGCCTGGCGGAGCGCGGTGCCGTCGGGCAGCGTCACCGTCACCGCCTTGAGGCCGTTGCGCAGGGGCACGATGTCGCGCATGGTGAGGGTCTCGGCCGGCGCCGCGTCCACCGCCGCCGCCGCCACCGTCGCCTCGGCGCCGTCGAGCGCCAGCGGCTCGGACAGGAAGCCGCCCGTCCCTTCGGGCAGGAAGATGCGATAGGCCGTGCCGTCCGCCGCCACCGCGAAGGGACGCTCGGTCTGCGGATCGACGATCTTGTTCTGCATCAGCACGCCGCGGGCGCGCTCGAAGGTCAGCAGGTTGAAGGACGAGTAGTTGGTGAAGCCCAGATAGACCGTGTAGACGACCGGGAAGGCGACGAAGAGCGCGATCGCCGCAATGCCGGGATAGATGAAGCGGGTGGCGTAGAAGCGGCGCGTGCCGAAGACGAGCGCGAAGCCCGCCGTCAGCGCCAGGAGCAGCGCCCCCAGCACTGCCTCGCCCTGCACGTAGAGGCTCCACGCCATCCACAATAGGGCGAGGCCAAGGAGCACGACCAGCGCGCGGCCGAGCCAGCCCGTCGCGCGGCGGCGCGGCAGGCGGGCGGCAACTGGCAGCGTGTCGGCAAGCTCCGTCATCTCCCCTCCCCGGGCGTTCACGGGCGGCGGCGCCCTCCTGCGTCGCCGCCCGCGTGCGCTTATTCGCCGAGGATGCGCCTGGCGGCGTCATCGAGCGCCGGCTTCACGTCCTGCGCGCCGCTGGTGATGTTGCTCAGCGCCGGCGCCATCGCCGACCAGAACGCGCCCATCTCGGGGTTGGACGGCATCGGCACGCCGATGGCGGCGTTGGCGAGCGTCGCCTTCACGTCGTCGCCGGCGTTCTCGCCCACCGAGATGTCGGCTACCGCGCCGAGCGCGCCATTGGCGTTCCAGGCGGCGACGCCCTCGTCGCTCAACAGGTAGTTCTCGATCAGTTCGGTGGCGAGGTCCTTGTTGGGCGAGGCGGCGTTGACGGCCAGCGCCACGACGCCGATGAACGGCTTGGCCGGCGCGCCGGCGACGCTGGGCAGCGGGGCGATGCCGATGTCGATGCCGGCGTCGCGGTAGCCGGCCCACGACCACGGCCCGTTGATGACCATGGCCACGTCGCCCTTGCTCATGGCGCCGTCGGTGACGCCGCCGTCGACGCCCTTGGGCATGGTGCCGCTGTCGATCAGGCTCTTCAGCACCTCGCCGCCCTTGACGGCGCCCTCGTTGTTCACGCCGGTGTGCTTGCCGTCGTAGTTGCCCGAGGCATCCTTCTGGAAGGCATAGCCGCCATTGGCCATCATGAGCGGGAAGGTGAAGTAGGTGTTGTTGTAGTCCCACATGATGGCGGTCTTGCCGGCCGGCACGTCGAGGCTCTCGATCTCCTCGAAGCTGGCGGGCGGTGTCGCGACCAGCGCCTTGTTGTAGATGAGCGCGATGGCTTCGACGAACACCGGGTAGCCCCAGGTCTTGCCGCCGAAGCTGACGCCGTCCCAGGCGCTGTCGAGCACGCCGGCACGGAAGTCGGCGCCCGGCTCGACGGCCGAGATCAGCCCGCCGGCGGCCCATTCGCCGAAGCGGTCATGCGCCCACATGACGATGTCGGGGCCATCGCCGGTGGCGGCGGCCTGCTGGAACTTGTCGGGCACCGGGTCCACCACTTCCACGGTGACGTCGACGCCCAGGTCGTCGGTGAATTTCTGCACCACCTGGCGCAGCGCGGCGTCGTCGCGATTGGCGCCGACCCAGATCAGCAGCTTGCCCTCCTCGAGCGCGAAGGTCAGCGAGGTGGAGCCGAGCAGCAGCGCGGTCCCCAGGGCGAGCGGTACGATGGTCCTCATGGCGTGTCCTCCCAGACAGGTTCGCCGGCCGGTCCCAGTGCCGGAACGGCGTTTCAGCGGTGGGCCGTGGCCCGCCGCCCGAAGGTGATGCGCAGCGGCGCGCCGGGCGCCTCGCGCAGTATGGCAAAGCCGCTGGCGCCCAGCGTCAGGCGCTTGCCGCGGCGTTCGGCGGCGGCGGCGAGCAGCGTCTCGGCCTCGCCCTCCATGCCGATGCGCACCGCCGCCGGCGACAGGTTGTAGAGGCAAAGCAGGCTTTCGTCTGCCGTGCTGCGGCGGAAGGCGAGCACCGGCTCGCTGGTGCGCACGAAACTCAGCTCGCCCTCGACGAGGGCCGGATGGGCGCGGCGGAAGGCCAGCGCCTCGCGATAGAAGTTGAGCACCGAGTGCGGATCGGCGTTCTGGCTCGCGACGTTGAGCGCCGCGTGCTCGGGCTTCACCGGCAGCCACGGCTTGCCGCTCGAAAAGCCGTTGGGCGCCTCGCCCTCCTCCCACGGCATGGGCGTGCGCTCCCCGTCGCGGCCCTTGTATTCGGGCCAGAAGCGGATGCCGGGCGGGTCGGTCAGTTCCTCGAACAGAATATCGGCCT
>JBDHTK010000225.1:0-5272 GCA_039808625.1 Devosia sp.
GCGTGAGGAAGATCGATTCCATGCCGGCATAGACGAGGCAGAAGACCCAGATGCGGGTGTAGAGCCGTAGCAGCGGCGTCGCCCCGCGCCGTCCAACGGCGCGGGACAGGTCGCGCAGCGGCAGCAGCAGGAAGGCGCTGGCCACGACGGTCATCATCATCATGAGCACGAGGCGGCGGGCGCCGCCGATGCCCGCCTGCCCCAGCATCGTGGTCAGCGCCAGCCAGGCGAAGACGGCGAGGATCAGCCCGAGCGGCCGCAGCAGCAGTGGCCGCACATCCGCGCGCAGGCCAAAGGTCATGGTCGCAGCGAAGACGGCGATGGCGGCGATCTGGTTGAGCGTGTTGGAGTGCAGATCCGCGGTCAGGGCCTGCGGCGCGACCGAGAGGTCGCGGAATGGCGTCAGCGACACCCATACATAGAGCCAGATGGCCACCGCCAGCCAGGCCGCGGCGTCGCCGAAAGCATTCGCGATTTGTGGGCGGGCAGGCAAGGCGGCTCCAGGACAGGTGCGGCAGCCCTATCACGGGATAGGCTGCGCACGAGGCCGAAGCCTTACCAGTTGGTTAACGTTGGACGCCCGCCTCAGTCTTCGCGCCGGTGCGCCGCGACGAGCTTTTCGGCAATGGCTGTTTCGGCCGCCTGCCTGGCCTTTTCGGCCTTGGTGCGGCCGAATTTCACGCGGTTTTCGGCGGCGGTCGCCTCCTTGGCGGCGCGCACCCTGGTCTTGCGGACCTTCGACAGCGACAGGATTTCGGCCATCACATCAGCCGGCTCTGCTCCATCGCGGCGGCGATGAAGCTGGCGAACAGGGGATGCGGCTCGAACGGCTTGCTCTTCAGCTCTGGGTGGAACTGCACGCCGATGAACCACGGATGGTCGGTGCGCTCGACGATCTCGGGCAACAGCCCGTCCGGCGACACGCCCGAGAACAGCAGGCCGTTCTTTTCGAGCACCTTGCGATAGGCCATGTTGACCTCGTAGCGGTGCCGGTGGCGCTCGTTGATGCGCGTCGAGCCGTAGATGTCGGCGACGCGGCTGCCGCGCGTCAGGTGCGCCGGGTACGAGCCGAGCCGCATGGTGCCGCCGAGGTCGTTGCCCTCCGCGCGCTGCTCCTTCTCGTTGCCCCGCGTCCATTCGGTCATCAGGCCGACGATCGGCTCCTTGGTCGGCCCGAACTCGGTGGAATTGGCGGCCTTGATGCCGGCGGTGTTGCGCGCCGCCTCGATGCAGGCCATCTGCATGCCGAAGCAGATGCCGAAATAGGGCACGTCCTTAAGCCGGGCGAAGCGCGCCGCCTGGATCTTCCCGCCCGAGCCGCGCTCGCCGAAGCCGCCCGGCACGAGGATGCCGTGGATGTGCTCGAGATAGGGCGCCGGGTCCTCGCGCTCGAAGATCTCGGAATCGATCCAGTTGAGGTTGACGCGCACGCGGTTGGCGATGCCGCCATGCACCAGCGCCTCGCTCAGCGACTTATAGGCGTCCTTGAGGCCGGTATACTTGCCGACGATGGCGATGTTGACCTCGCCCTCGGGGTTGTGGAAGCGCTCGGTCACGTCCTCCCAGGCGCTCAGATCGGGCTCCGGCGCATCGGTGATGCCGAAGGCGGCCAGCACCTCGCCGTCGAGCCCTTCCTTGTGGTAGGCCATCGGCACGTCGTAGATCGAGGCGACGTCGAGGCCCTGGATCACGGCCGGCTCGCGCACGTTGCAGAACAGGGCGAGCTTGCGCCGCTCGCTTTGCGGGATGGGCCGGTCGCAGCGCACCAGCAGCACGTCGGGCATGATGCCGATGGAGCGCAGCTCGGCCACCGAATGCTGCGTCGGCTTGGTCTTCAGCTCCCCGGCCGAGGGGATGTAGGGCATCAGCGTCAGGTGGACGTAGACCGCGTGGTCGCGCGGCAGGTCGTTGCCGAGCTGGCGGATCGCCTCGAAGAACGGCAGCCCCTCGATGTCGCCCACCGTGCCGCCGATCTCGACCAGCACGAAATCGACGTCCTCATTGCCCTCGAGCACGAATTCCTTGATGGCGTCGGTGACGTGCGGGATCACCTGCACCGTGGCGCCGAGGAACTCGCCCTTGCGCTCCTTGGCGATGAGGTCGGAGTAGATGCGGCCCGTCGTGACGTTGTCGCGCTTGTTGGCGTGCCGGCCGGTGAAGCGCTCGTAATGGCCAAGGTCGAGGTCGGTCTCGGCGCCGTCGTCGGTGACGAACACCTCGCCATGCTGGGTAGGCGACATCGTGCCGGGATCGACATTGAGGTAGGGGTCGAGTTTCCGCAGCCGGACCCTGTAGCCGCGCGCCTGGAGAACCGCGCCAAGCGCCGCCGACGCGAGACCTTTGCCCAAAGAGGAAACCACGCCACCGGTGATGAAAACGTACCGAGTCATGGGCCTCCACCTTACGGGCGCGCGACAATGATTCGGAAGGCCCGCAACGCTGCGCCCACAGCGTTGCACCTCATGCCAAAAACGAAGGAGGGGATGTCTCCATCCCCTCCCCCGAAAGCGTCGTTGTGGCCCTGCTACTGGGCCGGCGCGCTGCTCGACGCAGCACTGGTCGATGCCGCGTCGTCCGGCGCGGCGGGAGCGGCCGGCAGCGCCAGGCCCGGATCGGCCGCCTCGGACGCCGGTGCGCTCGACGCCGCCGCTTCGCTCGGCAGCGGCAGCGTGTCGCCGCCCTGCATCTGGCTCAGCGCGTCGAGCACCGTCGCCGGCGCTTCGCCGGCGGGAGTCGTCACCGAATTGAGAATGTCGGAGGAGCTGCGGTTGATGTCGGTTAGCACGGTGAGGCCGATCGCCGTCGCGAAGTAGAGCGCGCCGAGGATGGCGGTGGTGCGGGTCAGGAGGTTCGCCGTGCCGCGCACGGTCATCATGCCGCCGGCGTTGCCGCCCATGCCCAGCCCGCCGCCCTCGGAGCGCTGCAGCAGGATGACGGCAATCAGCGCAAGGACGATCAGCAGGTAGGCGACGAGAAGGGCGTTTTCCATTACGGCATGGCTTTCGTGTCGAAGTCGGGGCGCGTCATACACGCGAGGCGCAGCAAATGCCAGCCGCTTGCGCCGATAGTTTGGCCCCGGCGTGCTCTTACACCGCCGAGATAATGGCGAACAGGTCGTCCGCCAAGAGGCTGGCGCCGCCCACGAGGCCGCCATTGACCTCCGGAACCGCCAGAATCTCGCGGGCATTGGCCGGTTTCAGCGAGCCGCCATAGAGCAGCCGGATGGCCGCGCCCGCCGCGCCGAAGCGCGCCGCGAGCTGCGCGCGCAGGGCGCCGTGCATGGCGGCGATGTCGCCGGCAGTCGGCGTCAGCCCCGTGCCGATGGCCCAGACCGGCTCATAGGCGACGACCACGTCGCGCGTCGCGGCGTCGTCGGGCACCGACTGCGCCAGCTGCCGCGCCACCACCGCCTCGGCCTGCCCCGCCTCGCGCTCGGCGCGCGTCTCGCCGACGCAGACGATCGGCACGAGGCCCGCCGCCAGCGCCGCCAGCGCCTTCAGCCGCACCAGCTCGTCGGTTTCGCCGTGGTCGGCCCGGCGCTCGGAATGGCCGACGATGACGAGGCTGGCGCCCGCATCGGCGAGCATGGCGGCGCTGATGTCGCCGGTATGCGCCCCGGACGCGGCGGGATGGCAGTCCTGCCCGCCGACGAGGATGCCGGCCGGCGCGGCGAGCCGCGTCATCGCCGCGATCAGCGTCGCCGGCGGGCAGAGAGCCACGCTGCAGCGCGGCGCCGGCAGCGTGGCGAGGTGCGCGGCGAGGCGCTCGACCTCGTGCAGGCTGGTGCCGAGGCCGTTCATCTTCCAGTTGCCGGCGATGAGGGGGGTAATGTTCTGGGGCACCTGGCCGGGGTCCTTGCTCTTGCGCGGGCGGGGAGTTTGCCATAACCCCTCTCAACCGCAACGTCACTGCCCGGAATATGCCGACATGCTGAACTTCATGCGCTGGTTCGCGAACACGTGGGTCGGCAAGATTCTCGGCGCCTTCCTGCTCGTCGGCCTCGCCGGGTTCGGTGTGTCCAACGTCGTGCTCGACCTGGGCGCCAACACCCTCACCCGCGTCGGCGACGAGGACGTGTCGGTCCCCGATTTCCAGCGCCTCTACCAGCAGAACCTCAACGCCTTCGCACAGCAGACCGGCCAGATGCTCACCAACGAGCAGGCGCTGCAGTTCGGCATCCCGACCTCGGTGCTGAACCAGCTCACGACGCGCGCCGCCATCAACCAGTTCGCCGTTCACAACGGCATCGGCGTCTCCGACACCAAGCTGGCCGAGCTGGTGCGGTCCGATCCGAGCTTCTTCGGCGTGCTCGGCAACTTCGACCGCTCGATCTACAATCAGGTGCTGGCGCAGCAGGGCCTCACTAGCGAGCAGTATCTCGAGAGCCAGCGCAAGGCGGCGCGGCGCCAGCAGGTGGCCATCGGCCTGTTCGCCGGCAGCCCCGTCTCGATGACGGGCCAGGAGCTCCTCAACCGCTATCGCAACGACCTGCGCACCATCGAGTATTTCACCCTCAACGCCACCAGCGTGCCGGCCGTCGCCGAGCCGACCGGGGCCGACCTCGAAGCCTATCTCGCCGCCCACCAGAGCGAATACCGCACCGAGGAGACGCGCACCGCCGACATCGTGCTGCTCACCCCCGAAACCCTCGCCGCCCTGCCTGACTACCAGCCGGACGAGGCGATCGTGGCGGCCGAATACGAGCGCACCAAGGATCAGTTGACCAAGGTCGAACGCCGCACCATCCGCCAGGTCTCGCTGCCCGACGCCACGGCCGAGCAGCTGTTCACCGACATGCAGGCGTCCGGTGCCGACTTCGCCACCGTCCTCGCCGCCTCCGGCCTCAACGCCGTCGACATCGGCACCCTGGCCAAGTCCGAGGTCAACGACCCGGCGCTGGCCGAGGCCGCCTTCGGGCTCGCCGCCGCCGGCCAGTTCACCATCATCCCCGGCATCGGCGGCAAGCGCGTGGTCGCCGTCACCGCCATCGAGCCGGGCGGCCAGATCAGCCTCGAGGAAGCGCGCGCCCAGATCGCGCAGCGCCTGGCGCTCGAAAAGGCGCGCGCCGCCTATGTCGACATCCAGGACCAGGTCGAGGAGCTGCGCGCCGCCTTCCAGCCGCTCAAGGACATCGCCGCCCGCTTCGGCCTGCCCGTCGCCACGGTGACGCTCACCCGCTCCGGCAGCGAGCTGTCGGCCGTCGCCGGCCTCCCGGAGGAGAACCGCGCCAAGGCGGCCGAGGCGATCTTCGCCGGGGAGGTCGGCCGGCTCG
>JBDHTK010000226.1:0-5261 GCA_039808625.1 Devosia sp.
TGCCGGGCGCCGTGTCGCTGGTGAGCTGGTCGAGCGGCAGATCGTAGCTGGAAAACGAGATTTCCGAGAAGCGCTTGTCCGGTGTCATCTGCTGCATGCCGCCGCTGCGCATGCGCAGCACGAAGCCCTGTTCGTCGCGCGTGATGATGGCCGAGTCCGCGTAATAGGTGCGGTGCAGCCCGCCGCGGTCGTCATCGGCGAAGAAGTCGGTGATGCGTCCTTCGGCGTCGCGCGAGCCGATGATCATCGACACGCCGTCCGTCACCTTGGTGAAGCGGCGCGGGATCATGCTGCGCGACACGAGGTCGGCGGCGATGGAGGCGGACCACTCGTTGGAGGCGCGCACCGCGAGCGGATCGAGGACATGCGCGAAGCCGACCAGCAGCAGCGCCCCGCCGAGGCCGTAAACGGCGACGGCGCGCAGCAGCGAGGGCAGGAGCGCGCTGGCGTGGATGACCTGCAGCTCGTTGCGGTCCTGCAGGCCGCGCAGCGCCCGCCCCAGCCCGATGCCGAGGCAGACGTAGAGGAACACCAGTGCCAGCCCCGGCATGCCGAGCAGCGCCTGGCCGACCAGCGTGCCGAGGCTCTGGCCGCGATCGGTCACCACGTCGAACAGCCGCAGGCACTGGATGAGGAACAGCAGGAACGTCGCGACGCCGAACAGCGCCGCCGTCTCGAACAGGAAAAGTCGCAGGAGATAACGGCTTAGGCGAGTCATTTCCCGCTGCGTTTCAGGCTGACGATGTCGCGAACCCCGTCCTTGGTCCCCCGCCGGCGACTGTGCGGAGGTTCGCCGGCGAAGGCAAGGCAGCGGCGATGGGATTGACGCGAAGGCCCGCGACCTGTTGCTTCAGCGCATGTCCCAGACTCTCGTGCTCCGCTCCGCCCCCCTGCCGCTCGTCCCGACCGGGGTCCTTGTCATCTATGCCGAACAGGAGGCGCCACCGCGCGGCGCCGCCGGCGACGCCTGGGCCGCGACGGGCCTCGATTTCGCCCGCCTCGCCGCCGTCTCCGGCTTTGCCGGCAAGGCCGGCCAGACGCTGCTGATCCCGGCGCCGCCGGGGCTTGCGGCCGACCGCCTGCTGGTGCTCGGCGCCGGCCGCCCCGATCCCGGCAAGCCGGCGGGGGCGACGGTGTGGTCGGATCGCGGCGGCTCGCTGCTGGCCAAGCTGCCCGCCGACGCGGAGACCGTCGCCGTGCTGCTCGACGGGCCGGCCGCGACGCCCGAGGCGGTGGCCGAGCTCGCCGCCGGCATCCGCCTGCGCCACTACAAGTTCGACCGCTACAAGGCCCGCAGGAAGGATGAGCCGGCGCGCGACACGCTGACCGTGACGCTGCACGTGGCCGATCCCGCCGCGGCCGATGCCGCCATCGCCGCGCGCATGGCGGTGGCCGAGGGCACGCTGCTGGCGCGCGACCTCGTCAACGAGCCTCCCAACGTGCTGGGCACCGAGGAATTCGCGGCGCGCGCCGGCGCACTCGCGGGGCTGGGCGTCGGCGTGGAGGTGCTGGGCGAGGCGGAGCTGCGCGCCCTCGGCATGAACGCCATGCTCGCCGTGGCGCAGGGCTCGGCGCGCCCGCCGCGCCTCGTCGTGCTGCGCTGGAACGGCGGCGTGCCGGGCCAGGCGCCGCTCGCCGTGGTCGGCAAGGGCGTGGTCTTCGATTCGGGCGGCATTTCCATCAAGCCCGGCCTCGGCATGGAGGACATGAAGGGCGATATGGGCGGCGCCGCCGCCGTCACCGGCCTCCTGCACGCGCTGGCGACGCGCCAGGCGAAGGCCAATGTCGTCGGGCTCATCGGGCTGGTCGAGAACATGCCGAGCGGCACCGCCATGCGGCCGGGCGACATCGTGCGCGCCATGTCGGGCACCACCATCGAGATCGTCAACACCGACGCCGAAGGGCGGCTCGTGCTCGCCGACGTGCTCTGGTACGCCCAGCAGACGCTGAGGCCCGCCGCGCTGGTCGACCTCGCGACGCTGACCGGCGCCATCAACGTGGCGCTCGGCGGCGACCATGCCGGGCTGTTCTCGAACAATGACGAGCTTGCCGCGCGCCTCGTCGGCGCCGGCCTCGCCACCGGCGAGAAGCTGTGGCGCATGCCGATGGGCCCGGCCTACGAGAAGCTGATCGAGAGCCGCTTCGCCGACATCAAGAATTCCGGCGGCCGGCCGGCCGGGGCCATCACGGCGGCGCAGTTCCTCGCCCGCTTCGTCGAGACGACGCCCTGGGCGCATCTCGACATAGCCGGCGTCGCGCTCAACAGCCCGTCGAGCGAGACCAATGCCGGCTGGACCTCCGGCTTCGGCGTGGCGCTGCTCGACCGTTTCGTGCGCGAGGGCTACGAGGCGCGGTGACCGACATTCTCTTCTATCACCTGGAGACGCAGCCGCTCGAGCGCGTGCTGCCGCTCCTGCTCGAAAAGACGCTGGAGCGCGGCTGGCGGGCGGTGGTCGAGACAGGCAGCCCCGAACGCGCCGCGGCGCTCGACGCCATGCTGTGGACCTACCGCGACGACAGCTTTCTGCCGCACGCCGTGGCCGGCGAGGGCAACGAGGCCGAGCAGCCCGTGCTCATCGCCCTCGACGACGCCAACCCCAATGGGGCTGCCGTACGCTTTTTCGTCGACCGCGCCGTGCCGCCTTCGGGGGAAGGCTATGAGCGCATCGTCTACATCTTCTCCGGGCACGATCCCGACGCGGTGAACGAGGCGCGCGTGGCGTGGAAGGCGCTGCAACCGGGCAACACGCTCACCTACTGGCAGCAGGACGACGCCGGCCGCTGGGTGAAGCGGGGGTAGGCGGCAGCAGGCAGTCGCGCGGGTTGCCCCGACACCCCGTGTCGCCCGGCCTGCACCGGAGCGACAGGGGAGAGCCCCGTCACTCCCGCTCCGCTGCCTCCAGCTCGGCGCTCAGCGCCAGCCAGCGGTCCTCGGTGGCGGCGATGTCGGCGGTGAAGCGGGCCTTGTCCTTGCCCAGGTGGATGATGCGCTCGGGTGCGCCGTCATACACTTTCGGATCGGCGAGGATGGCGTCGATCCTGCCCAGTTCGGTGCGCAGCCGGCCGAGCTTCTGCTCCGCCTCCTTGATCGACTTGCGCAGCGGCGCCACCTCGGCCCGGCGCGCCGCGCCCTCCTGCCGCGCCGCCTTGCGGTCCACCACCGGGGCGGAAGCCGGCTTCTGCGGCTTGTCGCGGCCGCCGGTCAGCATACGCTGGTAGCCGTCGAGATCGTCGTCGAACTCCTCGATGGTGCCGTTCTGGGCAATCCACAGCTTGTCCACCGTCGCCTCGATGAGGTGGCGGTCGTGGCTGATGATGAGCACGGCGCCGGAATAGTCGTTGAGCGCCTCGACCAGCGCGTCGCGACTGTCGATGTCGAGATGGTTGGTCGGCTCGTCGAGGATGAGCATGCCGGGCCCGCCGAAGGTGATGAGCCCGAGCAGCAGCCGCGCCCGCTCGCCGCCCGAGAGGTTCTGCACCTTGGTGTCCATGCGCGAGGTGGTGAGGCCCATCTGCGCCACGCGCGAGCGCCGCTTTGCCTCGCTGTCATAGGGCATGAGGCCGATGACGTGCTCGAGCGGCGTCTGCTCGGGCCTGAGCTTGTCCATCTGGTGCTGGGCGAAATAGGCGATCTCGAGCCCGCGCGACCGCCGCATCTCGCCGCCCATCGGCTTGAGGTCGCCGGCCAGGAGCTTGGCGAAGGTGGATTTGCCGTTGCCGTTGACGCCGACCAGCGCGATGCGGTCGTCGGGGTCGATGCGGTTGCTGATGTGGCGCAGCACGACCTTGTCGCCATAGCCGACCGAGACATTGTCGAAGGTGAGCATCGGCGCCGCCGGCACCTTTTTCGGGTCCTCGAAGCGGAACGGCGCGGCGTATTCGTCGAACAGCGCGGCGGGCGGCTTCAGCTTCTGGATCATCTTGACGCGGGCCTGCGCCTGGCGCGCCTTGGTGGCCTTGGCCTTGAAGCGGTCGACGAAGCTTTGCAGATGCGCGATCTGCTCCAGCGTGCGCTCGCGCGCCTTGTTGTTGAGCTCCATCTGCATGCGCCGCGTCTCCTCGAACACGTCGTAGCCCCCCTTGTAGAGGGTGAGCCTGCCGCGCTCGAGATGGACGATCGAGGTCACCGCCTTGTTGAGCAGGTCGCGGTCGTGGCTGATCATGAAGACCGTGTAGGGGTAGGTCGCGAGATATTTCTCGAGCCACAGCGTGCCCTCGAGGTCGAGATAGTTGGTCGGCTCGTCGAGCAGCAGCAGGTCGGGCTGGCTGAACAGAACGCCGGCGAGGGCCACGCGCATCCGCCAGCCGCCCGACAGCTCCGAGGTCGGACGCTGCTGCGCCGCCGGCTCGAAGCCGAGGCCCTTGAGGATGGTTGCGGCGCGTGCCTCGGCAGTGTGTGCGTCGATGTCGGCGAGCCGCGTGTGAATCTCGGCGATGCGCAGCGGCTCGCTCGCCGTCTCGGCCTCGGCCAGCAGCGCGGCGCGCTCGGTGTCCGCCGCCATCACCGTCTCCAGCACGCTGAGCGCCGTCGCTGGCGCCTCCTGCGCCACCCCGCCGATGCGTGCCCGCCGGTTGACCTCGATGCTGCCGGCATCGACCGACAGCTGCCCCTGGATGAGCCTGAACAGCGTGGTCTTGCCGGCGCCGTTCTTGCCGACGAAGCCGGCCTTGGCGCCGTCGGGCAGCACGAGCGAGGCGCCCTCGAACAGGGGCCGGCCCTGAATCCGGTAGGTGAGATTGGCGATGGTCAGCATGGCGGCTCGATATAGGGGCTGCGGCGCGCCCTGTCACCCCGGCCGCGCGACTTGCGAAGGCGCCGGCCCGAGGCTAAAAGGCGCCACCTTTCCAGTCCCTTTCAAGGTTTTCTCATGGCTCTCGAGCGCACTTTCTCGATCATCAAGCCGGACGCGGTCCGGCGTAACCTCATCGGCAAGATCCTCACCAAGTTCGAGGAGAGCGGCCTGCGCCCGGTGGCCATGAAGCGCATCCGGATGACGCGCCAGCAGGCCGAGGGCTTCTATGCCGTGCACAAGGATCGCCCCTTCTATGGCGAGCTGGTCGAGACCATGACCTCCGGCCCCGTGGTGGTGCAGGTGCTCGAGGGCGAGAACGCCATCCTCAAGAACCGCGAAGTGATGGGCGCCACCAACCCGGCCAACGCCGCCGAGGGCACCATCCGCAAGCTCTACGCCGTCTCGGTCGGCGAGAACTCGGTGCATGGCTCCGACGCGCCGGAAACGGCCGCAGAGGAGATCAGGTTC
>JBDHTK010000227.1:0-5260 GCA_039808625.1 Devosia sp.
CAGCACCTCATCGCCTACCGCCACGACGCCCGACGCCACCGTGCCCGAAAAGCCGCGGAAATCGAGGTTCGGCCGGTTCACCCACTGCACCGGAAAGCGCATCGGCCGGCTCGCGGCGTCCGACGCCACCTCGATGGTTTCGAGATAGGGTACGAGCTGCGGCCCGCGATACCAGGGCATATGCGTCGAGGGCCGAAGGATGTTGTCGCCCTTGAGCGCAGACACCGGGATGGCGACGAGGCTCCGAAAGCCGAGCGGCGCCGCGAAGGTGCGATAGTCAGCCTCGATGGCGCCGAAGCGCTCGGCGTCGTAGCCGACGAGGTCGATCTTGTTCACGGCGAGCACGATGTGCCGCACGCCGATCAGCGACAGGATGAAGCTATGCCGCCGCGTCTGCGTGAGCACGCCCTTGCGCGCGTCGACGAGCACGATGGCGAGGTCGGCATTGGAGGCACCGGTCGCCATGTTGCGCGTATACTGCTCGTGGCCGGGTGTGTCGGCGACGATGAACTTGCGCCTCTCGGTCGAAAAGAAGCGATAGGCGACATCGATGGTGATGCCCTGCTCGCGCTCGGCCGTCAGTCCGTCGACGAGCAGCGAGAAGTCGATCCCCTCCTCACCCACCAGGCGGTTGCGGCTGTCGCGCCGCAGCGTCGCGAGCTGGTCGTCGAGCACGAGCTGGCTGTCGTAGAGCAGCCGACCGATGAGCGTCGACTTGCCGTCGTCCACCGAGCCGCAGGTCAGAAAGCGCAGCAGGCTCTTGCCGGTCTGCTGGGCGAGCCACAGCTCAAGCTCGGTTTCGGGGGAGCCGAGAGCCGGTGAGGCGGTCATCAGAAATACCCCTCCTGCTTCTTCTTTTCCATCGAGCCCACTTCGTCGCTGTCGATCAGCCGCCCCTCGCGCTCGGAGGTGCGCGACGCCTGCATCTCCATGATGATGGCGGGCAGGTCGGCCGCCGTCGAGGCGATGGCGCCGGTGAGCGGGTAGCAGCCCAACGTGCGGAAGCGCACCATTTCCTCGCGCGGGCTCTCGCCCGGCGCGAAACGGAAGCGGTCGTCATCGACCATGATGAGCGTACCGGCCCGATTCACCACCGGCCGCGGCCGGGCGAAATAGAGCGGCACGATCTCGATCCCTTCGGCATAGATGTAGGTCCAGATGTCGAGCTCGGTCCAGTTGGAGAGCGGGAACACGCGCATGCTCTCCCCCGGCGCAAGGCGGGTGTTGAAGATCCGCCAGAGCTCCGGCCGCTGGTTCTTGGGGTCCCAGGCGTGCTGGGCGTTGCGGTGCGAGAAGATGCGCTCCTTGGCGCGCGACTTCTCCTCGTCGCGGCGCGCCCCGCCGATGGCCGCGTCGTAGCCGCCGGCGCTCAGCGCCTGCCGCAGCGCCTGCGTCTTCATGATGTCGGTATAGCGCGCCGAGCCGTGGTCGAAGGGGTTGATGCCGTTGGCCACGCCTTCGGCATTGGTGTGGACGACAAGCTCGAAGCCGTGCTCCGCCGCCATACGGTCGCGGAAGGCGATCATCTCGCGGAACTTCCACGTCGTGTCGATATGCAGCAGCGGGAATGGCAGGCGCGAGGGAAAGAACGCCTTGCGCGCGAGGTGCAGCAGCACCGACGAGTCCTTGCCGATGGAATACATCATCACCGGCCGCTCGAAGCTCGCCGCTACCTCGCGGAAAATCTCGATGCTCTCGGATTCGAGGGTCTTGAGGTGGCTGAGGCTGGACAGATCGGTCATGGCGGGCGCGGGCTGGAGTTTCGTGGGGGAATACGCTGCCGCCCGACCCCGGACAAGAGCCGGTCGCATGCCGACGGGCCGGGCGACGGGCATCTTGCGCGACGGCGCGCCGCATCGGCCGGCCCGTAGCGCGACACGCGCCACGCCGGCAAACCCTGCCCCTGCCGCCATGTCCCCACGAAAAAGCGTTTCCGGCAGGCCGGTTCGGTGCTTGTCCGCCGGCCCGGCGCTTCCTAGAACAGCCGCCATGACCCAGCCCCCCGACGTCCTCTCTGCCATCGGCAACACGCCCCTCATCCGCCTCAACCGCGTCTCCGACGCGACCGGTTGCGAAATCCTGGGCAAGGCGGAGTTCCTCAACCCCGGCCAGTCGGTGAAGGACCGCGCGGCGCTCTATATCGTGCGCGACGCGGTGGCCAGGGGGCTGCTCAGGCCCGGCGGCACCATTGTCGAGGGCACGGCGGGCAATACCGGCATCGGGCTGGCGCTGGTCGCCAATGTGCTGGGCTTCCGCACGGTGATCGTCATACCCGAAACACAGAGCCAGGAGAAAAAGGACGCGCTGGCGCTACTCGGCGCGACGCTGATCCAGGTGCCGGCAAAGCCCTATCGCAGCCCCAACAACTACGTGAAGCTGTCCGGCCGGCTGGCCGCGAAGCTGGCGCGTGAGCTCCCTGCCGGGGCCATCTGGGCCAACCAGTTCGACAATACCGCCAACCGGCAGGCCCACATGGAGGGCACCGGCCCCGAAATCTGGGAACAGACGGGCGGCCGGATCGACGGCTTCATCTGCGCCGTGGGGTCGGGCGGCACGCTGGGCGGCGTCTCGCTGGCGCTCAAGGCGCGGAACGAGGATGTCCAGATCGGCCTCGCGGATCCCGAGGGCGCGGCGCTCTACAACTATTACACCCATGGCGAACTCAAGGCCTCGGGCAGTTCCATCACCGAGGGAATAGGCCAAGGCCGCGTCACCGCCAACCTCGAAGGCGTCGTGGTCGACCGCGCCTACCAGATCCCGGACGCCGAGGCCCTGCCCTATCTCTATGACCTGTTGGAACACGAGGGCCTCTGCCTCGGCGGCTCCAGCGCCATCAACATCGCCGGCGCGGTGCGGCTGGCGCGCGACCTCGGCCCGGGCAAGACCATCGTCACCGTGCTCTGCGACTACGGCAACCGCTACCAGAGCAAGCTGTTCAACCCGGAATTCCTGCACGCGAAAGGCCTGCCGGCGCCGCATTGGCTCGAGGCACCGGCTTCGGTAGACTGGCAGTCCGTCGTCGAACCCGAACCGGCTTGAGTGCTTACGCTTGAAACCTGGCTGGCCGAGCTGATCCCCAATCGCGGGATCATCTACTGGCTCTATCTGGCAAACTACATCGTCGCCTTGGGCATGGTGATCAGCGAGATCGTGCATTCGCGCACCTCGCAGGGGTCCATCGCCTGGATTCTGTCGCTCCTCATCCTGCCCTTCCCGATGACGCTGGCCTACGCCATCTTCGGGCTGAAGCTGTTCGACGACTATGCCGCCGTGCAGACCCATTCGGGCCGCGTGCTGCGCCGTATGCGCGCCGCGCGCACCAAGATTCTCGACCATGCCGCGAGCGAGGAGTGGCCGGTGCTGGCCAATGTCTCGCAGTTGCCCTTCCTCACCGGCAATGACGCCGAGCTGCTGATCGACGGCAAGGCGACGTTCAAGTCGATCTTCGAGGGCATCGCGCGCGCCGAGAAGGTGCTGCTCATCCAGTTCTACATCATCCACGACGATGAACTGGGCCGTGAGTTCGCCGACCGGCTGATCGAGCGCGCCAATGCCGGTGTCAGGATCTACCTGCTCTACGACGACGTCGGCTGCTTCTGGCTGCCACGCGCCTACAAGAACCGGCTGCGCGCCGCCGGCATCAGGATGCACGGCTTCAACCACCGCCACCGCATCCTGCGCTTCCTCGGCCCGACACGCATCCAGTATCGCAACCACCGCAAGATCGTCCTCGTCGACGGCAAGGAGGCGTGGATCGGCGGCCTCAATGTCGGCGATGAATATATGGGGCGCTCCAAGCGCTTCGGGCCGTGGCGCGACACCCATGTGCGGCTCAGGGGGCCGGCCGTGGCGGCCGCCGAGCTGAGCTTTCGCGAGGACTGGCAATGGGCGACCGGCGAGGAACTGGCGCTATCGCCCTCGACCATCGAGGCAGCAGGCGAGCAGACCGTGCTGGTGATGCCCACAGGGCCGGCCGACAAGCTCGAAAGCTGCGCCATCGCCTTCGATGACGTCATCGGGCAGGCGCGCGAGCGGCTGTGGATCGTCAGCCCCTATTTCGTGCCCGATACCTCGATGGAGACGGCGCTCTACGCGGCGGCGATGCGTGGCGTCGACGTGCGTATCCTGATCCCCGAAATGCCCGATCACCGCATCGTCTGGCTGGCCAGCATCGCCCATGCCTACCGCATGATCGACCATGGCATCGCCATCTACCGCTATCGCGAGGGGTTCCTGCACGAGAAGGTCATCCTCGTCGACGACCGGCTGGCCGGCGTCGGCACGGTGAATTTCGACAACCGCTCGTTCCGCATCAATTTCGAGATCACCATGTGGTTCACGCACCCCAAAATGATCGCCGACGTCGAAAAGATGGTGCGCAAGGATTTCGCCGGCGCCTACAAGGTGAACCTCGACCGTCCCGGTGAGCGCCCGCGCCCCCTCATGCGCTTCCTGAGCGAGGCGGCGCGGCTGATGTCCCCCATTCTCTAGAGTCTTCGACATGACCGACTTCGTCTTCCGCGAGCAGAGCTACCTCAAGACCCTCGACGCCACCGTGAGCGAGGTGACGCCGGACGGTGGCATCGGCCTCGACCGCACCATCTTCTACGCTGCCTCGGGCGGCCAGCCCCACGATACCGGGCGGCTCGTCGCGGCGGACGGGCGCCTCGTGCCCATCGTCAACGTCGTCCACCCCGAGGGCGACAAGACTCGCATCCTGCATCTGCCGGCTGCCGACGCGCCGGCGCTGGCACCCGGCGAGTCCGTCCGGCTGGAGCTCGACTGGGACCGCCGCTACCGGCTGATGCGCATGCATACGGCGCTGCACCTGCTCTCCGTGGTGTTTCCGTTCCCGGTGACGGGCGGCTCGGTGGGCGAGGACAAGGGACGACTCGATTTCGACATGCCGGAGGTGCCGGCCGACCTGCCGGCGCTCGAAGCACAGCTCAACGAGATGGTCGCCGCCGGGCACGCGGTCAACGCCGAGTGGATCAGCGACGACGAGATGGCAGCCAATCCAGGGCTGGTGAAGACCATGAAGGTCAAGCCACCCACGGGCCAGGGGCGCGTGCGGCTGATCCGCATCGGCGACGTCGACCTGCAGCCCTGCGGCGGCACGCATGTGGCGAACACCGCGGAGATCGGCCCGCTGAAGCTGGGCAAGATCGAAAAGAAGGGCGCCCAGAACCGTCGCGTGGCGCTGCTGTTTGCTTGAGCGTTACTCGATGTTGGGCGCGTAGATCAGCCCGCCATTGAGCCA
>JBDHTK010000228.1:0-5255 GCA_039808625.1 Devosia sp.
GATGGTGCGCGCCCTGATCGGCCCCGACATGGCGCTGGTGACGCCCGGCATCCGCCCGCAGGGCGCGGCGCCGGGCGACCAGAAGCGCGTGCTCGGCCCGGCCGCGGCGCTGGCCGCCGGGGCCAGCCACCTCGTCGTCGGCCGGCCGATCACCGCCGCCGCCGACCCGGCCGCGGCGGCCCGCGCCATCCGCGCCGAAATGGACGGTCATCGCATTGCCTGAGGAGGGACGACATGGCTGAGCTGCGCGTTGCCATCGCCGGCGCCGGCGGGCGCATGGGCCAGGCCAGCATCCGCGCCGTGGCGGCAATGCCGGGGCTCGGCGTCAGCGCCGCCTTCGACCGGCCGGGGGCCGACGCGGTCGGCCGCGACGCCGGCACGGTGGCGGGGCTCGGGCCGCTCGGCGTCGTGGTCGGCACCGATGCCGAGGCGGCGCTGGACGCCGCCGACATCGTCATCGACTTCACCGCGCCGGCGGTGAGCGTGCTGCTCGCGGAACTGGCGGCGGGGCGCGGGCTGGTGCATGTCATCGGCACCACGGGGTGCTCGAAGGACGAGGACTGGGCGATCCGCAAGGCCGGGACGGCCGGGGCGCGCATCGTCAAGTCCGGCAATTTCTCGCTCGGCGTCAATCTCGTCGAGGGGCTGGTGCGGCAGGCGGCACGGGCGCTGCCCGACTACGACATCGAGATCCTCGAGCTGCATCACAACCGGAAGGTCGACGCCCCCTCGGGCACGGCGCTGATGCTGGGCGCGGCGGCGGCGGCGGGGCGCGGCATCGCGCTCGAGGAGGCGGCGGTCAAGGTGCGCGACGGCCATACGGGGCCGCGCGTCACGGGCAGCATCGGCTTTGCGACGCTGCGCGGCGGCAGCGTCGTCGGCGAACACAGCGTGATGCTGATCGGCGAGACCGAGCGCATCGAGATCACCCACCGGGCGGCCGATCGCGGCATGTTCGCGCAAGGGGCGGTGACGGCGGCGCTGTGGGCCACGACGCAGCCGCCGGGATTCTACACGATGGCCGACGTGCTCGGCTTCAGGGAGAGCTGAATGGCGGGAACGCTGATCCTCGTGCGCCACGGGCAGAGCGAGTGGAACCTCAAGAACCTGTTCACCGGCTGGAAGAATCCCGACCTGACGGAGGCGGGCGTGGCCGAGGCGCGGGCCACCGGCAGGATGCTCAGCCAGCGCGGCTACGTGCCCGACGCCTGGTTCACCTCGGCGCTGAGGCGCGCCCAGCACACGCTCGACCTGATCCTCGAGGAAATGGGCATCGCGGACGTCGTCATCGCCCGCAACCGGGCGCTCAACGAGCGCGACTATGGCGATCTGAGCGGGCTCAACAAGGACGAGGCGCGGGTGCGCTGGGGCGAGGCGCAGGTGCACCAGTGGCGGCGCTCCTACGACGTGCCGCCGCCGGGCGGCGAATCGCTCAAGGACACGGCGGCGCGCACGCTCCCCTATTACGAAGCGGCCATCCTGCCGCGCCTCGCGGCCGGCGAGACGGTGCTGGTCGTCGCGCATGGCAATTCGCTGCGCGCCTTGGTGATGGCCATCGAGCGGCTGACGCCGGACGAGATCCTGGAGCGCGAGATCGCCACCGGCGAGGCGCTGATCGACCGCATCGGCGCCGACGGCGCGCTCCTCGAAAAGGTCGCGCTCTAGGCGCTTCACCGTTCAGGTGAAACGGTGAAGCGATCCAAATTGTTGATTTCGTTGCGCTCCCGAACCGGAAAAGTCTGCGACTTTTCCTGGAAACGCTCTAGCCGGCGGCGATGCCGGCTTCCCAGCCGAGGATGGCGCGCTTGCGCGGCACGCCCCAGTGATAGCCGGTGAGCGCGCCGCTGCTGCCGACGACGCGGTGGCAGGGCACGACGAAGCTGATCGGGTTCTTGCCGACCGCCGCGCCGACGGCGCGCGCCGCCTGGGGCCGGCCGATCCGGCGCGCCACCGCCTGATAGGTGGTGGCGCGGCCGACCGGGATGGCGAGCAGGGTCTGCCACACCGTGACCTCGAAATCGGTGCCGATGAGGACGACGCGCACCGGCGCCTCGGGCGTCCAGCGCGCCGGATCGAAGATGCGGGCGGCGAGCGGGGCGAGGGCGGCATCGTCGCGCCGGTAGCGGGCCGCCGGCCAGCGCGCGGCGAGATCGGCGAAGGCCGCCGCGACGCCGTCCGGGCCGTCGGCGAATCCGATGCCGGCGAGGCCATAGGCGGTGCTGACGAGCACGGCGGTGCCGAAGGGCGAGGCGGCGGCACCCCACACCATGTCGAGCCCCGCGCCGCGCCGGCGGAAGGCGCCGGGCGGCATGGCCTCGTGGGTGACGAACAGGTCGTGCAGGCGCGAGGGCGAGCTCAGCCCCACCGCATAGGTGGTGGCAAGGACGCTCTCGCTGGCGGCGAGCAGGCGCTTGGCGTGGTCGAGCGCCACCGCCTGGGCGAAGCTCTTGGGGCTGAGCCCGCACCAGCGGCGGAAGAGCTCGGTGAGCTGGCGCGGGCGCAGGCCGAGCGCGCGGGCGAAGCGGTCGAGGTCGACGGCATCGGCGCCGGTTTCGCTCAGATAGGCGATGGCGGCGCGCACGGCCTCGTAGTCGGCGGCGGGGGCGAGGGGGCTGAGAGTGCTCATGGTGCCAGGATAGGCGCGCAGGCGGGCCGATTCGACCCGATTTTGGCAGGCCCGCGGGCCCTTCAGTCGGCGGCGTCGGCGTAGTCGCCCCAGATGGCCGCCTCGCCCAGCGCGGCGACGAGGGCGAAATGGGCGGCGAGCTCGGCCGGGGCGGCGCGCCCGGGCAGCGGCACGGGGCGCGGCGGGGCGGCATAGGCGATGGCGCCGCCGAAGCTCAGCCGCACCTCCTCGACCAGCGCCAGCGTCACCTGGCGGCCGCCAAGCAGCTCGAGATAGACGTCGGCGAGGATCTCGCTGTCGAGCAGGGCGCCGTGCAGGGTGCGGCGCGAATTGTCGATGCCGTAATGCTTGCACAGCGCGTCGAGGCTGACGCGCGCCCCCGGATGGCGCTCGCGTGCCAGCACCACGGTATCGATGACGGCATTGGCGAGCGGCGGCCGGCGCAGCCTTTCGAGCTCGGCATTGAGGAAGGCCAGGTCGAAGGCGGCGTTGTGGGCGATGAGCGTGGCGTCGCCGAAAAAGCCCAGCAGCTCCTCGGCCACCTCGGCGAAGCGCGGCTTGTCGGCGAGAAAATCGTCGCCCAGCCCGTGGACCCTGAAGGCGTCCTCGCTCATCGGCCGCTCGGGATTGAGGTAGCGGTGAAAGTGCCGGCCGGTGGGCACGTGGTTCATGAGCTCGATGCCGCCGATCTCGACGACGCGGTCGCCGGTGGCCGGATTGAGGCCGGTGGTTTCGGTGTCGAAGACGATCTCGCGGGTCATGGGGCGGCCTTGCCGGTGAGGGTTGCGACGAGGGCGGCGACGGCGGCGCGCGTCGCCTCGAGCGGTCCGCCGGTGTCGATGACATAGTCGGCGCGCTGGAGTTTTTCGGCCTGGGGAAGCTGGCGGGCAAGGATGGCGTCGAGCTTTTCCCCATCCATGCCGGGCCGCGCGCGGGCGCGGGCGCGGGCAGTTTCGGGGGCGGCGGCGGTCACGGCGACGGCGTCGAGGCCGTAATCGTGGCCGCTCTCGAAGAGCAGCGGGATATCCACCACGGCGAGCGGCGCGCCGGTGGATTCGGCCTCGGCGAGAAAGGCGGCGAGGCGGGCGCGTACCAGCGGATGCACAGCCTTTTCAAGGCGCTCGAGCGCCGCCGGGTCGTTGAGGACGAGCTTTCCCAGCGCCTGCCGGTCGATCTCGCCCTTGTGGACAATTGCGGGGAAAAGCTCCGCAACGACCGGCACGGCGGCGCCGCGATAGAGCGCGTGCACGGCAGCGTCGGCGGAAAAGACCGGCACGCCGAGCGCCGCGAACATGGAAAGGACAGTCGACTTGCCGGTGGCGATGGAGCCGGTGAGCCCGAGCGCGAACATCACAGGGTCGCCTCGACCAGCGCGCGCAACTCGGGCGTCACCTCGGGGCGCACCCCGAACCAGGCCTCGAAGCCGGGCACGGCCTGATGCAGCAGCATGCCGAGCCCGTCGACGGCCGCGAGCCCGGCGGCGCGGGCGGCGGCGAGCAGGGGCGTCTCGAGCGGCACGTAGACGAGGTCGTTGACCACGGCGCCGCGCGGCAGGCGGCCGAGGTCGAGGTCGGCGAAGCGCGTGCCGTGCAGGCCCACGGTCGAGCAGTTGACGACGAGCCCGGCGCCCGGTGCCAGCCGGTCGAACGCGGCGAGGCCGCCGGCCGCGATGGGGCCGCCCAGCGCCGCGGCGAGCGCCGCGGCGGTCGCCTCGGTGCGGTTGAGCAGGTGGATGTGCGGCACGCCGCGGGCCCTGAGCGCGACGAGGATGGCGCGCGCCGCGCCGCCGGCGCCGAGCACGATGGCCTCGCGCAGCCCCCTGTCCCAGCCCGGCGCCGCCTGGTCGAGATTGCCGAGGAAGCCGAGATAGTCGGTGTTGAAGCCGAACAGCCCGTCGGGACGGCGGACCAGCGTGTTGACGGCGCCAATGGTCTCGGCCAGCGGGTCGCGGCGGTCGGCGGCGGCGAAGGCGGCCGCCTTGTGCGGCACGGTGACGTTGCCGCCGACAAAGGCGCCGGCGCGGAACTCGGCAAAGAAATCGGGGAGCGCGTTGGGCGCCACGTCGACCGCCTCGTAGCTGCCGGCGACGCCATAGGCGTCGAGCCAGTGGCCGTGGATCAGAGGCGAGCGCGAATGGGCGACGGGGTGGCCGATGACGAAGGCGCGTTTCACGTGAATCGCAAGGCCGGACGGCCCCTCTCATTTTTCGATGGACTCGACTCGCAGGTTCGAGTCCATCCCGCAATCCCTGCCGTTGTGGGCACCGGCGGGCGGGCCGCGCGGGCGGTTGCGCCGGAGCTGTCCCCAGAGTCTTCCGTCGCGGGCCGGGCGGGGCTGTGCATAAGGAGCGGCGGGCCGGGGCGGGCGGACTTGCCCCCGCTCGGGCGGCGTTGCGTCCCCAGGCTGTGCCGCGCCTGGGTTAACAATATCTTAACGCGGGCAATGGGGAAAAGGCAGGGCGGCGCCGGGCGCGCCATGCACAGCTTGTCCCCAGCCGGGCCGGGCAGTGCAAAATGGTTAACGACCCGTTAACGCCGGGTGCGGCCGGGTGCCGGGCGGGAGAGTCACAGGCGGCAATGCACAGGCGGGCGTGCGACGCTTCGCATCGGTCCCGCCATGTCGCGGGGGC
>JBDHTK010000229.1:0-5217 GCA_039808625.1 Devosia sp.
TTCCCGATCAGGTTCATGCTGGTCTGCACCGGATACATCGACCGATTGATGATCGTCATCGCCCGCCCTCAGATGTCCATCAGCCGCTGCAGCAGATCCTGCACAACGGAGATTACCCGTCCGTTCGCCGCATAGGCGTTCTGCAGCTCCATGAGCCGCGCCATTTCCTCGTCGACGTTGACGCCGTACTCGCTGCTCAGGCGCTGTTCCAGCGTGTCCATCGTGAGCTGGCTCGTCTCGTCGGCGCCGGTCGCCGCCGCCGCCAGCGCGCCGGTATGGTTCATCGTCTGCGCCACGAGGTCGCTCAGCGTGCCCCCGAGCCGGAAGCTGCCGGCATTGCCGGTCCGCGTCTCCGTCGAGGCGAAGCGCATCGTCTGCACTTGCTCGAGCAGATAGTTGGCCCGCGACGTATCGCCGAGCGAGCCGTTCGCCTGGCTCTTCACGAGCAGCGTGTTGTCGGCCAGCACGGCGCTGTTGACGCCGATGCGGCCGGCGAAGCCGAGCTTCTGGCCGGCCCCGCCGAGGCTGTTGGTGAAGTCGGCGTTGCCGCGGTCGACGAACAGGTTGAGTCCCAGCGAACCGTCCTGTGCGAGCGTCGAGGTGGTGCGCTTGCCGAGCGCCCCCACGTCGGTCGTGCCGCCTGCCCCGTCGTCCAGCACCGTCAGCACGCTGCCCGTGGCGCTGACGGAGAAGCCGGCGCCCAGCACGCCGGCCACCGCCGTCGCCACCTCGGTGCCGCTCGTGAAGCGGGCGCCGACGACGCGCGCGCCATTGGCGTCGACATAGTCGAGCGGCAGCTTGCCCGGATCGTCCACGCGCACCACGCGCAGCGTCTTTTCGACCCCGCCCGAGGTGTAGGTGAGTACCACGTCGTTGCCGTCGCGCACGCCCGCGAGGTCGAGCGAGAAGCCGGTGCCCGACGGGTCGGGCGTGCCTTCCGTCGTCACCGTCGAGAACGCCTGTGCCAGCCCCGCCGCTATGTCGTCGAGCTGGCTCTGCGCCGCCACCAGCGTGTCGTCGCGCAGCTGGATCAGCGCCCCGAGTCGCCCCGACTGAACGATGTTCTGCTGCACCAGGTCGAGCACGGTGCCCGACGGGCTGACGAGCGTCAGCTGCCCACCGCCGCTGTTGGCGGTCAGCGCCCCCGCCGGCGCGAAGGCGAAGGTCGACGCCTTGACGTCGAGGATGCCTACCCCCGAGCGTGTCATCAGCGACACCGTGTCGTCGCTGCGGTAGTCGACACGCACGTCGATCTCTTCGGAGATCTGCGCCACCAGCCGGTCGCGCTGGTCCATGAGCGCGGCGCGCGAGCCGGCATCTGCCGACTGGTCCGCCAGCCGCTCGTTGATCTGCTGCAGCGAGCGCACGGCGGTGTTGAGCGTCTCGACGCTCGCCGCCATCTGCGTCTCGGTCTCCTGGCGCAGCCCCTGCACCTCTCGCGTCAGCGCGTTGAGCGTCGCCGCCATCGCCTGCGCGTCCGACACCACGGCGGCGCGCGTCGCGTAGTTCTCGGGACTCGTGCCCAGCGCCTGCAGGCTGTTCTGCAAGGCACCGAACATCGTGTCGAGCGAGCCCGCGTCGCCCGGCTTGCCCAGATAGGCCTGCAGCCGGTCGAGCGTCGCCGCCGCCGTGCGCGCGAACGAGGCGTCCGACACGGCGTTCGTATAGTAGGCCTGGAGGCTGCGGTTGAACGCCCGTTCCACCGTCCCCGAACGCACCGACGCCGAGTTGACCCCGGCATTGTCGATGACGCTCAGCGACTGCTTGTGGTAGCCGGGCGTGCCGGCATTGGCGACATTGCGCGACAGCACCTCGAGGCTGCTCTGGCTGGTGCGCATGCCAGAGAGCGCATTGCTGAGCGTCGCGCCGAGACCCATTTTCGCTTATCCCTGCTCCGGCCGCATCCGTCAGCGGATCATGTTGAGGGCTTCCTGCAGCATCTGGTCCGCGGTCGAGACGATCCGCGTGCCGGCGGCATAGGCCTGCTGCGTCACGATCAGCTTGGTGAACTCCTCCGAGATGTCGGTGTTCGAGCTTTCGAGCGACGCGCCGACGATGCCGCCCGAGACGTCGAGGATCGGCTCGCCCGAATCCGCGGTGGCCGCGAAGGTGCCGCCGTCCATGCGCTTGAGCTGGTTGGCGGCGTTGAAATTGGCGGTCACCACCTGCGCCACCTCGACCTGCTGGCCGTTGTCGTAGGACACGACGACGCGCCCGTTGTCACCGATCGCCACCGATACGAACTCGCCCGCCCCATAGCCGTTCTGGCTGCGCTCGGTGACGCCCGCCGTGCCGTTGGGATCGGCGAACTGGGTGATGCCGCCCTGCCCGAAGCTCAGCTTCAGCCCGTTGATGGCGACGCCGTCGATGAGGACATTGCCCATCGCGGTCTCGGTGATCGGCGGGTTGAGCCCGCCGTCTGGGCCGAACGTATAGTCCGTGCCGATATTCACCCATTTGGTCGCGCTGCCCGTCGCCGCCCCGTCCTTGAGATAGAACAGGTTCCAGCGATCCACGCCGCCGACCTCGGCACTGGCGATCTTGGCCCAGCGCAGCTGCAGGTTGGCCGGCGCGCCGTTCTGCGAATAGACGGTGATGGCGCCACCCGAGATCGACTGGTCGATGAAGTCGGCCTCGTCGGCCGCCTTGATGACCGACACGCGCTCGTTGAGCTGCGTCGCCAGCCCCACCGAGGGCGGCACCGGCCCGCCCGACAGCCCGAGCCCGGAGGTGGTGTCGGTGACGGTCAGCGTGTCGGCGGTATTCTGGGTGTCGATGGTGATCTTGTTGCCCTCGAGGCCCACCGTCGCTCCGCTCGCGCCCGCCGCGACCAGCTGCCCCTCGATCACGCCGAGCAGTTCGCCCAGCGTGTCGTTGGCCGCATCGGCGATGTTGATGACGCCTGGTCCGGTAGCGCCCGTATCGGTGAAGGTGATGTCGAGGGTCGTGCTGCCCACTTTGATGTGCAGCGTGTTGCCGGCCGTCACGTAGTCGCTCGACGCATCGCCCGCCGCTCCCGTGGCGCCCTCGATCCTGGCGCTCACATTATTGGGCACGTTCTTGAAGTCCTGCGGGCGGAACAGCTCGCTGCCCACCGTCTGCGATGCCTTGTAGGCGCCGTTCTTGGGCAGGTCCGGCAGGTTGAGCTGGTAGTTGACGCGCGTCGTCGGCTGCGCCGGCAGGAAGGCGTTGGAGATGCGGATCACCTCCGGCATCGAGCTCGAAATATTGCCCGTCGCCGGGTCGATCGGCAGGCCCTTGAGATAGTAGCCGGCGCCGTTGACCAGATAGCCGTTCTTGTTGACGTCGAAGTCGCCGCGCCGCGTGTAGTAGTTCGCTCCGCCGAACACCGAGGTGCCGTCCGACTGGCCGATGGCCGGCTCGACCACGAAGAAGCCCGAGCCGTTCACCGCCATGTAGGTGGTGTTGGACACCGACTTGATGTCGCCCGCCGAGGTGTTGGTGGCGCGCGACTGCGCCAGCACCGAGCCGGCGGTCTGCCGCTTCAGCGCCGCATCCGGGATCAGGTCGAGGAAATCGGTGTCGACGCGCTTGAAGCCGGTGGTCTGCGAGTTCGCGATGTTGCCCGAGATGTTCTCGAGCGCGAAAGACTGGGCGCGCAGCCCGGTGACGGCGGTGGAAAGAGCCCCATAGATACCCATTGTCGTCCTCGTTTGTCCCGGCGACTGTGCGCGCGGCTGTCCGAGGTGGAGGATGCAACCGCCGTGCCAGGTGCCGCCGACCCGCTTTCCCGGGCCTTTCGCGCCGCGTCCGGGCCGGCGCCCCGGCAGGAACGGCCGGGCGGGCGGCAGATTCTGCCGCGTGCTTGAGACTTGCCGGCCGATGGTCTACACGCGACTGCTCCCTCCCGGACCGCAAACGCCATGCTTTTCAAGTCGCCAGACGAATTTCATGATGCGCCGCGTCACGCCGTGACGGTGTTCGGCATGGCCGGCGTCGGCAAGACGCGCCTCGCCGCGCTGCTGCGCCGCAGCCAGTGGTTCCACTATTCGGTGGATTACCGCATCGGCACGCGCCACATGGGCGAGTTCATCACCGACAATTTCAAGGCCGAGGCGATGAAGGTGCCGTTCCTGCGCGACCTGTTGCGCTCGGACTCGATCAGGATCGCCTCCAACATCACCTTCGCCAATCTCGATCCGCTTTCGAGCTATCTCGGCCGCCCCGGCGACACCGCGAGGGGTGGCCTGCCGCTCGACGAATATCGCCGCCGCCAGGAGCAGCACCGCGCCGGCGAGGTCGCGGCCCTGCTCGAGGTGCCGCTGTTCATCCAGCGCGCCCACGACCTCTACGGCTATGCCAATTTCATCGCCGACACCGGCGGCTCGCTGATCGAGGTCGTCGACCCCGACGACGCCGACGACCCGGTGGTGCGCACCCTCGCCGACAATACCGTGCTCATCTACCTGCGCGGCACGGACAGGGACGCGGCCGAGCTCGTCCGCCGCTTCCGCCACTCGCCCAAGCCGATGTACTACCAGCCCGCTTTCCTCACCCGCAAATGGGCGGAGTTCAAGACGCTCAACGGCATCACCGACGACGCCAGGGTCGATCCCGACAAGTTCGGCGCCTGGGGCTTCGAGGCGCTGCTGCACGACCGCCTGCCGCGCTACCAGAAGCTCGCCGACAATTTCGGCTACACCATCGACGCCGCCGACCTCGCCACCGTCCGCGACGGCGAGGAATTCGTCGATCTCGTCGCCACCGCGATCAAGGGCCGAATGCGTGAGCTCACCTGAGCCGCCGCCGTTTACCCCTTTGATCTCGAGATCGCCCCATGCCCATCCGCATTCCCGACAATCTTCCCGCCCGCAAGACCCTCGAAGCTGAGGGCGTCGTCGTCATGGATTCGAGCCGCGCCGCGCGCCAGGACATCCGGCCGCTGCAGATCGGCCTTCTGAACCTGATGCCCAACAAGATCCGCACGGAGACCCAGATCCGCATCACCGACCACCAGTCCAAGAACACCTCCGAGGACTACCTCAAGACCTTCTATTCGACCTGGGAGGACGTGCGCGCCCGCAAGTTCGACGGCTTCATCGTCACCGGCGCGCCCATCGCCCACCTCCCCTTCGAAGAGATCAAATACTGGTCCGAGATGGTCGAGATCATGAAGTGGACGCAGACCAACGTCCACCGCACCATGTTCATCTGCTGGGGCGCGCAGGCGGCGCTGCACTACTTCCACGGCGTCCG
>JBDHTK010000230.1:0-5178 GCA_039808625.1 Devosia sp.
TGCCGCCGGCATCGATGCCGTGCATCTGCCGCATGCGGGCGTGCGCCTGCTCAACGAGGGCTACGCCATGCGCGTGGCGAAGGGGCGGCCGCATGTCACCCTCAAGATCGCCCATACCGCCGACGGCATGGTGGGCCCTGGCAGTCCCGGGCAGAAGTTCATGGTGAGCCCCGAGGCGCTGCGCTGGCTCGAGCGCCAGCGCGCCGCCGCCGACGCGGTCCTCTCCGGCGCCGCCCGCGCCGCGATCGAGAACAACGACCTCAGCGTCCATCTGCCCGGCCTCGACACCCGCGGCGCGCTGCGCGTGGTGCTCGCCGGAACGCGCCAGATCGATGAATCCATTGAGCTTTTCGCCGCGGTGTCGGGCGCGCCGCTGCTCGTCGTCACCACCGAGGAACGCCCGCTTTCGCTGCCTTCGCGCATCGAGACCCTCGCCGTCCCCGGCCGCCGCGGCCGTCCCGACATCCGCGCCGTGCTCGCCCATCTCGCGGCGCGCGGCGTGTCGCGCCTCCTCGTCGAGGCCGGCGCCGCCCTCGCCGAAAGCTTCATCGCCGGCGAGTTGGTAGACCGCCTGCATGTGCTTGATATTGCGGTGGAGATCGGCCGTGGCGGGGTGCCGGCAGCGCTGCTGGGCGGCTTCGACGACCGCATTGCCGCAGCCCGCTTCAGCGAGGTTGACCAGCGCCGTCTGGGCGCGGATAAGGTGCGCACTTTCGAGCGCGCCTGAGTTTTCCATGCCCCATCCCGAGCCCCGTCCGAGCGCCGCGTCGCGCCCCGCCAACCAGCGCGGCGCCGCCCGGCTCGCCGCCGTCCAGGCGCTCTACCAGATGGATGTCGGCCGCCAGAGCCTCGAGGATACGCTGAGCCAGTTCTCGGCCCACATGCTCGGCCGCGAGGTCGAGGGCGAGCAGTACCTGCCGGCCGACGCCGACTTCTTCCGCCAGATCGTCGGCGGCGTCATCCGCAGCCAGCTCGACATCGACCCCACCATCGACAAGGCGCTGTCGGCCGACTGGCCGGTGGGCCGCATCGACGCGACGCTGCGCGCCATCCTGCGTGCCGCCGTGTTCGAGTTGCTGCGCCGCCGCGACATCCCGGCGGGCGTGGTGATCAGCGAATATGTGGATATCGCCAAGGCCTTCTATGCCGACGACGCGCCCGGCATGGTCAATGGCGTGCTCGACGCCGTCGCTCGCCAGGCCGCTTCCGACCGATAGAGCGCTTCCAGGAAGAGTTGCAGACTTTTCCGGTTCGGAAACGCGACCGAACCAATAGCCTAGATCGAATCGACCAGCGACTGGATGAAGCTCTTGTCCTCGCCATAGGACGGGGTCTTGCGGCCCTCGATGGTGAACACCTTGCCGTCCTTGGCCGAATACAGCGCCTTGTCGGCGACGCGCTTGTTCTTGTCGAAATAGATGGCGAGCACGGTGCGCTCCTTGACCGACGTCAGCCCGAACGCCGTCTGGTCCACCTTGGTCTCGACATAGTACCAGGCGTCGCCCTCGTTGAAGGCGTTCATGGTCTGCGGCGAGCCGAGCACATAGACCACGAGGTCCTGGCTCTGGCCGGGCCGGATCTGCGCCAGCGCGTCCTGTGACAGGGCGTAGCCCTGCACCTTGGAGGTGGACAGGGCGAGCCCGCTCCCCATGCCGCTGCAGCCGGCGAGGGTCAGGGCGACGAGCCCGGCTGCCGCCAGCGCAGCGAGACGTGGGGCAGTTTGGCGCTGGAGCATGGGTTTGACTTTCACGTTGGCTCTCGAATAGACCCGGCTTTCGGCGGAGCGCCGATTGTTTAGCGAGGATTGGCGTCGGCTGGCAAGCCGGCACGCGCTGCCTGCGACCCGCCGCTGTGGAGGCGTACCCCCATGATTTTCAATCCGTTCCGCAAGAGCGTGCCCCCCGCCGCCGTGGACGACGCCTACAATTCCATTGTGGCGCAATCCCGGCAACCGCACTTCTACGCCGAGTGGGGCGTGCCGGACACGGTCACCGGCCGCTTCGACATGGTGTCGCTGCACCTCATCCTGTTCCTGCGCCGGCTCAGGGACGAGCCGCAAGCACGGCGCTTCACCCAGGCACTGGTCGACCTGTTCTTCCGCGACATGGACCGCTCCATCCGCGAGCTCGGCGTCACCGACCTGGGCGTGCCCAAGAAGGTGAAGGCGATGGGCAACGTCTTCTACGGCCTCGCCAACGTGCTGGGCGAGGCGCTCGACTCCGGCCTGCCGGCCAATGTCGAGGCGGTGCTGGCGCGCAACGTCTATGGTGGCCGCGACCCCGGCGCGCCGCGCCTCGCCGCCTATCTCCTCGACGCGGCCGCGCGTCTCGCGGCCGAACCCGTCGCCGTGCTCATCCGCACGCCGGGTGCTGCGGCGTGAGCGCCCCCGGCCGCTTCCGCCTCGCCGATGCGTCGGTGCGGCTCGATTCGATGCCGACCGCGGGCCGCGACATCGTCGTCGCGCCTTCGGCGGAAGAGCGAGCCGCGCTCGCCGACCGGCTGGGCGTCAGCAGCGTCGACCGGCTCGAGGTCAAGCTGCATGCGGTGAAATTCCGCGGCGGCATGCGCGTCAGCGGCCGTCTCGAGGGCGCCGTGACGCAGCCCTCCGTCGTGACGCTGGAGCCGGTGGCGCAGGCGCTGTCCGAGCCCGTCGATCGCATTTTCCTGCCCGGCGGCGAAAAACCCTATGCCGGCCCCGCCGATGCCGAGGTCTTCGTCGATCTCGAGGGCGAGGACATGCCCGATCATTTCGAGGGCAACGAAGCCGACCTCACCGACCTCATCGTCGAAATCATGGCGCTGGCGGTCGATCTCTACCCGCGCGAGCCCGGCGCCACGCTGGCCGATACCGGCTACGCGCCGGATGCCGACGAGTCTTCGCCCTTCGCGGCGCTCAAGGCGCTGAAGCCGCGCGACGGCTAGGGCTCGCCACGCAGGGCCCTTTGCGGGCCGCACTTGCGCCTCCAAGGCGTTTGGCTAAGGTGCTGAGGCTCGCCTGACGGGCGAAACGGATCAAATGGCAGACACTATTCGCATTTCCGTCGACGCTATGGGCGGCGATGTCGGCCCGAGGGTGGCGATCGAGGGAGCGGCGCTGGCGCTGCGGGAGCTGCGCAACTCGTCCTTCATCTTTCACGGCCGCGAGGCCGAGCTCACGCCCTTGCTCGACCGCTTCCCCGACCTCAGGAAGGTGAGCCGCATCGCCCATTGCGACAACGTCATCGCCATGGACGAGAAACCCTCGCAGGCGCTGCGCAAGGGCCGCGGCAACTCCTCCATGTGGATGGCGCTGCAGGCGGTCAAGGACGGCGAGGCGGACGTCGCCATCTCGGGCGGCAACACCGGCGCGCTGATGGCCATGTCGACCTTCTGCCTCAGGCCCATGGAGGGCATCTCGCGCCCCGCCATCGCCGCCATCTGGCCGACGCTGCGCGCCGACATCGTCGTGCTCGACGTTGGCGCCACCATCGGCGGCGACGCCCGCCAGCTCGTCGATTTCTCGATTCTGGGGGCTGCGCTGGCACGCGCCCTGTTCGACATGGAGACGCCGTCCATCGGCCTGCTCAATATCGGCACCGAGGAGATGAAGGGCCATGACGAGGTGAAGGAAGCCGCCGCCATGCTCGCCGCCGCCAGCGGTGCCGGCTTCCGCTATCACGGCTTCGTCGAGGGCGACGACATCGGCAAGGGCACGGTGGACGTCATCGTCACCGAGGGCTTCACCGGCAACATCGCGCTCAAGACCGCCGAGGGCACCGCGCGTCAGATCGGCAACTACATCCGCCAGGCCATCAGGGCCGACATCTTCTCGATGCTCGGCGCCATGCTGGCGAGCCGGGCCTTCAACGCCATCCGCCGCAAGATGGACCCGCGCAACGTCAATGGCGGCGTCTTCCTCGGCCTCAACGGCATCGTCATCAAGTCGCATGGCGGCACCGACGAGGTCGGCTTCAAGGCGGCCCTCGGGCTCGCCTACGAGATGGCGCGCAGCCGTCTCATCGACAAGATTGCCGAAGGCATGCGGCGCTTCCCGGCCCTACCGGCCCCGCCGGGGCCCGTTCCCACCGACGATAGAGAGGCGAAACCCGCGTGAGTACCCTCAGGTCCATCTTCCGCGGCGTCGGCAGCTACCTGCCGGAGCGCATCGTCACCAATGACGAATTGAGCAAGACCATCGACACGACGGACGAGTGGATCCAGCAGCGCGTCGGCATCAAGCAGCGCCATGTCGCCGCCGAGGGCGAATTCACCTCCGACCTCGCGGTGCGCGCCGCCCGCCGGGCGCTCGACAATGCACGGCTGTCGCCGTCCGAGATCGACCTCATCATCGTCGCCACCACCACGCCGGACCTCACCTTTCCGGCCACCGCGACGCTGGTGCAAAACAAGCTCGGCATCCACCAGGGCGCCGCCTTCGACATCCAGGCGGTCTGCTCCGGCTTCGTCTACGGCGTCGTCACCGCCGATTCCTTCCTCAAGAACGGCGTCGCCCGCCGCGCGCTGGTCATCGGCGCCGAAACCACCTCGCGCATCCTCGACTGGACCGACCGCACCACCTGCGTGCTGTTCGGCGACGGGGCAGGGGCGGCCGTGCTGGAATTGGGCGGCGACGGCGAACGCGGCGTGCTTGCCTCCTCGCTGCGCGCCGACGGGCAGTTCGCCGACAAGCTCAACACCTCCGGGGGCCCCTCGACCACCGGCACCATCGGCCATGTGCAGATGGAGGGCCGCGAGGTCTTCCGCCATGCCGTCGGCAAGATCACCGACGTGGTCGAGAACGTCCTCACCGCCACCGGCTACACGGTCGCCGACCTCGACTGGTTCGTGCCGCACCAGGCCAATCGCCGCATCATCGAGGGCGCCGGCGAAAAGCTGCACATCCCGCCCGAGAAGGTGGTCATCACCGTCGACCGGCACGCCAACACCTCGGCCGCCTCGGTGCCGCTGGCGCTGACCGAGGCCGTCACCGACGGCCGCATCAAGCGCGGCGATCTGGTGATGATCGAGGCGATGGGCGGCGGCTTCACCTGGGGAGCCTCCCTCATCCGCTGGTGAATGCTTTCGGCGCGATTGCAAAGCGTTGCCACAATTGATTGAGGGGGCTAATCTTTCTCTGTTGAGGCGGGCGCCTGACAGGTACGGCGGTTCCAGTTTGGCGGAGGGGATTAGGCATGGCTA
>JBDHTK010000231.1:0-5172 GCA_039808625.1 Devosia sp.
GTGCTCGACGGGCTGCTCTACATCAAGAACAAGATCGACCCGACGCTGACGCTGCGCCGCTCCTGCCGCGAGGGCATCTGCGGCTCGTGCGCCATGAACATCGACGGCACCAACACGCTGGCCTGCACCAAGGCGATGGACGAGATCGCGGGGCCGATCCGCATCTATCCCCTGCCGCACATGCCGGTGATCAAGGACCTGGTGCCCGACCTCAACACCTTCTACGCCCAGCACCGGGCCATCGAGCCGTGGCTCAAGACCACCTCGCCGACGCCCGAAACCGAGTGGCTGCAATCCAAGCCCGAGCGCGAAAAGCTCGACGGGCTCTATGAGTGCATCCTGTGCGCGTGCTGCTCCACCGCGTGCCCCTCCTACTGGTGGAACGGCGAGAAATATCTCGGCCCGGCGGTGCTGCTGCAGGCCTATCGCTGGCTCATCGACAGCCGCGACGAGGCGACGACGGAGCGCCTCGACAATCTCGAGGACCCGTTCAAGCTCTATCGCTGCCACACCATCATGAACTGCGCCAAGGTCTGCCCCAAGGGGCTCAACCCGGCCAAGGCCATCGCGCAGATCAAGAAGCTGATGGTCGAGCGCCGGGCCGCCTGAGCGTGGAGATCATCGCCCACGTCCCCGATCTCGGCCTCGCACGCGTGCTGGTAGCGGCGCTCAGGGCGCATGGCTTTCATCCCGAGGAGACGGGCGAGGGCGGCTTTCCGGGCGTCACCGACGCGTTTTTCGGCCAGGGCATCCCGATCCGCGTGCCGGCCGAGGAGGCCGAGGACGGGCGCCTGCTCGCCGCCGACCTCATCGCGCAGATGCAGAAGCCCTGAGCGGCGCATCCAAGAATGGCCATCTTCGTCGTGTCCTTTTGCCGTCCAAGGACGGTTGAGGGGTCCCGGCGATTGGTCTATAGGCGCACGCACGCACATTCCGGGACACGCTCGAGCATGAACAAGGGTCTTGCCGCTTTTGGTCTTTTCGGCACGCTGCTGCTTGCCGGCTGCGCCTCCACCAATGTCGCGGTGTCCAATGCCGGCCAGGCCGAGCAGCTCGCCCCGGTGCAGACCGGCTCGGTGTCGACCAGCTCGCTGCCGCCCATCGGCCCCAATGGCGAGGTGCAGGGGCCGGCGCCGCTGACGCCGAGCGGCATGGACCCGGCGACGGGCGACGTCATGGCCGGCCAGGGCAGCTTCGGGGTGGCGAGCGCCGACGGCTCCATCTCCGCGCTGCCGCCCGTCGGGGCGTTGCCCAACAGCGCCGGCCGCGACCTGAGCGGCGGGCTCACCGTCGAGAAGCTGCTGGGCCGCTGGACCGTGGTGTCCGGCCCCGAGCAGTGCCAGCTCAACCTGACGCAGACGGCCAAGACCGGCACCGGCCGCTACCGCGCCTCGGCGCCGGCCTGCAGCCTCAAGGGCCTCAATGTCGTGGCGAGCTGGACGCTGGCGGGCTCGCAGGTGCAGCTCTTCGACGAGAACAACGATCTCGTCGCCGCCCTCATCCTCTCGGGCAGCCGCTTCATCGGCACGCTGGCGGGCGGGCAGGGCATCTCGATGGTGGGCTGAGGCCGGCCACGCTCGACAGGCTCCGGCGCAGCGTCTATTGGCTGGCCCGTGCGCGCCCCGGCTTCTCCCGTTTCCACCGCCCTTTTCGAGCTCGTACAGCGCGGCGCGCTGGCGCCCGATCCGCTGCAGGCTGCGGCGGCGCGCGTGCTCGACCGCGTCGCGAACGAGCTCGGCCGCCCGGCGGCGCGGCTGCTGAAGCGCCGCCAGCCGGTGCGCGGCGCCTATCTCGTGGGCGCGGTCGGGCGCGGCAAGACCATGCTCATGGACCTGTTCATGGCCTCCGTGCCGATCGCCGAAAAGCGCCGGCTGCATTTCGACGCCTTCATGGACGAGACGCACGGCGCCATCGCCGCCTGGCGGCGGACGCACAAGGGCGATCCCGTGGCCGCCGTGACGAAGCCGATCATCGCGGCGACGCGGCTCATCTGCCTCGACGAGTTCCAGATCGGCGACATCACCAACGCCATGCTGGTCGGCCGGCTGTTCGAGCGGCTCTTCGCCGGCGGCGTGACGCTGGTCGCGACCTCCAATACGCGCCCCGAGGCGCTCTATGCCGACGGGCTCAACCGGCAGCTCTTCGAGCCCTTCATCGCGCTGCTCGAGCGCCAGGTCGAGGTGGTGCCGCTCGACGGGCCGACCGATTACCGCCGGCTGAAATTCGCCGGCGAGACGGTCTACCAGTTCGGCACCGGGCCGGCGGTCGAGGCGGCGATGGACCGGCTCTGGCTGAAGCTCACCGGGGGCGTCGCGGGCGCGCCCGAGACCGTCGCGTCGCTGGGGCGCGACATCGCCGTGCCGCGCGCCGCGATGGGGGCGGCGCGGTTTTCCTTTCCGGCGCTGTGCGAAGCGCCGCTCGGCGCGCGCGACTATCTCAAGCTCGCCCAGGCCTATGAGGCGCTGATGATCGACGGGGTGCCGCAGTTCGGGCGCGCCAATCCGAGCGCCGCCAAGCGCTTCGTGCTGCTCGTCGACACGCTCTACGACCGGGGGCTGAAGCTCAGCGCCAGCTTTGCCGTGCCGCTCGACCGGCTGGCCGCCGACTCGCGCCTCGCGGGCGAGTTCCAGCGCACGCTGTCGCGCCTCGCCGAGATGCAGTCGGCGGCCTATCTGGGGGCCGCGCACAAGCCGGCAGGGCCGACGAAAGCTTGACTTGTGAAGCGTACCCCCAGGGTCTATAGGGGCGCCAATTCAACGGAACAGCAGGGGTTTGGGGCCTATGGCGCGCAAGAAGATCGCTCTCATCGGGGCGGGACAGATCGGCGGCACGCTCGCGCATCTCGTGGCGCTGAAGGAACTCGGCGACGTCGTCCTGTTCGACATCGTCGACGGCGTGCCGCAGGGCAAGGCGCTGGATCTCAGCCAGTCCGGTCCGGTCGAGGGCTTCAACGCCACCATCAAGGGCACGTCCGAATACAAGGACATTGCCGGGGCCGACGTCATCGTCGTCACCGCCGGCGTGCCGCGCAAGCCCGGCATGAGCCGCGACGACCTGCTCGAGATCAATCTCAAGGTGATGGAGCAGGTGGGCGCGGGGATCGCCAAATACGCGCCCGAGGCCTTCGTCATCTGCATCACCAACCCGCTCGATGCGATGGTGTGGGCGTTGCAGCGCTTCTCCGGCCTGCCCTCGGCCAGGGTGGTGGGCATGGCAGGCGTGCTCGATTCCTCGCGCTTCCGGCACTTCATCGCCGACGAGCTCAAGATTTCGGTCGAGGACGTCACGGCGTTCGTGCTCGGCGGGCACGGCGATTCGATGGTGCCGCTGCCGCGCTATTCGACGGTCGCGGGCATTCCGCTCACCGATCTCGTCAAGATGGGCTGGCTGACCAAGGACAGGCTCGAGGCCATCGTGCAGCGCACCCGCGACGGCGGCGCCGAGATCGTCGGGCTGCTGAAGACCGGCTCGGCCTATTACGCGCCGGCGACCTCGGCCATCGAGATGGCCGAGAGCTATCTCAAGGACAAGAAGCGCATCCTGCCCGCCGCCGCTTATCTCAAGGGCGAATACGGCGTCAAAGGCACCTATGTCGGCGTGCCGGTGGTGATCGGGGCGGGCGGCGCCGAGCGCGTCGTCGAGATCTCGCTCAACTCGGCCGAGCAGAAGGCCTTCGACAAGTCGGTCGCGGCCGTGACCGGCCTCATCGACGCCTGCAAGAAGATCGCCCCGAAGCTGGCCTGACGAGTTAACGCATGAACATTCACGAACACCAGGCCAAGGCGCTGCTCAAGACCTATGGCCTGCCCGTCGCCGCCGGCGTCGCCATCTTCTCGCCGGACGAAGCGGAGCGGGCGGCCACGTCGCTGCCCGGCCCGCTCTATGTGGTGAAGTCGCAGATCCATGCCGGCGGGCGCGGCAAGGGCAAGTTCAAGGAACTCGGCCCCGACGCCAAGGGCGGCGTGCGGCTGGCGAAGTCGCCGGCCGAGGTCGTGGCCAACGCCAGGGAGATGCTGGGCCATACGCTGGTCACCAAGCAGACCGGCGCGCCGGGCAAGCAGGTCAACCGCCTCTATATCGAGGACGGCGCCGACATCGCGCGCGAACTCTACTGCTCGCTCCTCGTCAACCGCGAGACCGGCCGGGTCGCCTTCGTCGTCTCCACCGAGGGCGGCATGGACATCGAGACGGTGGCCCACGACACCCCCGAAAAGATCGTCACCGTCGACATCGACCCCGAGGCCGGCGTCTCGGCCAGGGACGTCGCGGCCATCGTCGCGGCCCTGACGCTCGAGGGCGCGGCGGCGGCCGACGCGGCGACGGTGTTCCCCGGGCTCTACAAGGCCTTCATCGACAAGGACATGAGCCTGCTCGAGGTCAACCCGCTGATCGTCATGGCGAACGGCCATCTGCGCGTGCTCGACGCCAAGGTCAGCTTCGACAACAACGCGCTGTTCCGCCATCCCGAGCTCGCCGAGCTGCGCGACCTCACCGAAGAGGACCCCAAGGAGATCGAGGCGTCGAAGTTCGACCTCGCCTATGTGGCGCTCGACGGCACTATCGGCTGCATGGTCAACGGCGCCGGGCTGGCGATGGCGACGATGGACATCATCAAGCTCTATGGCGAGGAGCCGGCCAATTTCCTCGACGTGGGCGGCGGCGCGTCCCGCGAGAAGGTGACGGCGGCGTTCAAGATCATCACCGCCGATCCGGCCGTCAAAGGCATCCTGGTCAACATCTTCGGCGGCATCATGCGCTGCGACGTGATCGCCGAGGGCGTCGTCGCCGCGGTCAAGGAAGTGGGCCTCAAGGTGCCGCTGGTGGTCCGGCTCGAAGGCACCAACGTGGCGCAGGGCAAGGCCATCCTCGGCGCCTCCGGCCTCAACGTCATCGCTGCCGACGATCTCGACGACGCGGCGCAAAAGATCGTGGCGGCCGTCCGGGGCGCCTAGTCACATCCCGGGCGGCGCGTGCCCCGCGCCGCCCGTTCCGTTTCCACCTCACCGCTAGGCCGAACGCATGTCCATTCTCGTCAACCAAGATACCCGCGTGCTCGTGCAGGGCCTCACGGGCAAGACCGGCACCTTCCACACCGAGCAGGCGCTGGCCTATTTCGGCACCAAGATGGTGGGCGGCACGCACCCCAAGAAGGGCGGCGAGACGTGGTCGTCG
>JBDHTK010000232.1:0-5120 GCA_039808625.1 Devosia sp.
GAAGCGCTGGATCAGCGGATTGTCGTAGAGCGCATCGGCCTCCGGCCCGCCCTCGTCGAGCAGGATCAGCACATCGGCATCGACGCTGGCAAGGTTTTCGAGGCTGACATTGAAGAAATAGCCCGGCTGCTTCGACAGCTCGACGACGCCCGGCGACACGGTGAGCCCGAGCTGCTCGACCATCGGGATGCGCGGGTCGGTGACCGCATAGACGTTCATGCCGTTGTCGCCCACCCACAGCGAGCCGAAGGTGAAGCTCTTGCCCTTGAACTCGGGATGCGCCGCCGCGGCGGCGGCGAAGCGCGCGTCGATGCCGGCGACCAGCGCCTCGGCCTCGGCCGTCTTGCCCAGCGCCCGGCCGACGACGCGGGTGATGTCCTGCCACGAGCCGGCCCACGGGTCCCTGGCGTAGGCGACGGTGGGCGCGATGCTGCTGAGCCGGTCGTACTGCTCCTGCGTCAGCCCGCTATAGGGCGCGAGGATCAGGTCGGGGTTGAGCGCCAGCAGCCGCTCATAGGGAATGTCGGTGTCGAAATTGATGACGTCGGGCATCGGCTTGCCGAGCGCCGTCACCGCCTCGCGCACCCAGGGGAGCACGCCCTCGGCGTCGCCGCCCCACATCTGCTCGGGGATGGCGACCGGCACCTCGCCCAGCGCCAGCACGGCGTCCTGCGTCGTCCAGCCGATGGTGATGATGCGCTCCGGCCGCTGCGCCACGACGGTTTCGCCGAAGGCATGGGTGAAGCGCGCGGGATAGGCGTCCTGCGCCACGGCATGGGGTGCCAGGGCGAGCGCGAGGCCCGAGGCCGCCAGGCCGAGCGAGAAGGTGCGACGTGTGATCATGGAGGGTCTTTCTCTTTAACGAAGATAGGTCATGCGGGCGGCCTCACGCCAGCAGCGCGGCGAGCTTGGGCACGATGCGCTCCAGCACCCACGGAATGGCGAGCAGCGACGGCGCCGACAGCGCCATGATCTCGGCTTCGTCGGTGAGGCGCAGATGGCGCCCCGCGGCGACGGGCCGGTAGCGGGCCAGCAGCGGATTGGCCAGGAGCGCCTCGTCCTCGGCGGTGCCGTCGTCCCAGCTCAGCAGCATGTCGGCGTCGATGTCGCCGAGCCGTTCGAAGCTGATGGTGGTGTTGTAGTTGTCGGCGAGCCCCATCGCCGCCACGCCCGGCGCGAGGACGAAGCCGAGCTGCTCGAGCACGGCGATGCGCGGATCGGTGCCGACCACGAGGCCGAGCGCGGTGCGCCCGGCCTCCGTATTGGCGAGCACGAACGTCTTGCCGGCGAACTCGGGATGGGCGGCGGCGACCGCGGCGAGCTGTGCGGCGAGCGCCGCGAGCTTGCCGTCCGCGCTCGTGCCGGTCGCGGTCGCCACGGTGCGCGTGAGCTCCTGCCAGTCGGCGACCCAGGGCTCGCGGGCATAGGCGATGGTGGGCGCGATGCTGCTCAGCCGGGCATAGTCCTCGGCGCCGATGCCGCTATAGGGCGCGAGGACCAGGTCGGGCGCCAGCGCCAGGATGGCCTCGAACGGCACGCCGCTCGTGAAGTCGAGCCGCTCGGGCAGGGCGGCGCCCTGCCGGTCGAGCTCCTCGTGCAGCCACGGCGGCAGGCCGTCGGCGTCGCCGCCATAGCTCTGGCGCGGCATGCCCACGGGGACGTGGCCCAGCGCCGTCGCGGCGTCGTGCGCCATCCAGCCGATGGTGACGATGCGCTTCGGCGCCGCCGCGACCACGCTCTCGCCCAGGGCGTGGACGATGGTGACGGGAAAGCCGGCCTCGGCCGCGCGGGCGCGCGCGAGCGTGGCCAGCCCGGCGCCGGCCGCCAGCAGGCCCAGCGTGAAGGCACGGCGCGGCATGGTCATGACGGATTCTCCTCGGGCAGGTGGGCGCCGCCGCTGCGCGGGATGACGAGCGGCGTGCCGGAAATCGGGTCTTCGATGATGACGGAGGCGAGCCCGAAGACGCGCTCGACCAGCTCGGACGTCACGATGTCGGCGGGCTTGCCCTCGGCCACCACCTGGCCATCGCGCATGGCGATGAGGTGCGTGGCGTAGCGGCAGGCATGGTTGAGATCGTGCAGCACCGCGACGATGGTCTGCCCGCCGCGCCGGTTGAGATCGCGCAGCAGGTCGAGCAATTCGATCTGGTGGGCGATGTCGAGGAAGGTGGTGGGCTCGTCGAGCAGGAGGATCGGCGTCTTCTGCGCCAGCACCATCGCCACCCAGACGCGCTGGCGCTGGCCGCCCGACAATTCGTCGACCAGCCGCCGCGACAGGCCCGTCACCCGCGTCGCCGCCATGGCGTCGACGACGGCCGCCTCGTCGTCCGCCGACCACTGGCGCAGCAGCTTCTGGTGCGGATAGCGACCGCGTCCCACCAGGTCGGCGACCGTGATGCCGTCGGGGGCGATGGAGGTCTGCGGCAGCAGGCCCAGCCGCTGCGCCACCTCGCGCGCCTTGTAGGCGTGGATCTGCCGGCCGTCGAGCACCACGTCGCCGCTGCTCGGCTTGAGCAGCCGCGACAGCGCGCGCAGCAGCGTGGACTTGCCGCACGCGTTGGGCCCGACGATCACGGTGAAGGAGCGGTCGGGAATGCCCACGCTCAGCCGCTCGGCAATGACGCGCTTGTCGTAGCCGATGGTGGCGGTACGGGCCTCGAGGCGCGGCGTCGCGGCCGCGACGATCGGGCTGTGCTGGTTCACGGGGTCCACCTCCTAGCGTTTGGCTTCGCGCATCAGCAGCCAGGCGAAATAGAGCCCGCCGATGCAGATGGTGACGACGCCGACCGGCAGTTGCGTCGGCGCGAAGGCGCGCTGCGCCACATAGTCGGCACCGGCGAGCAGCAGCGCCCCCATCGCCGCCGCGGGCAATGGCGCGACGCCGGCGGCGCCGGTCAGCCGCCGCGCGATCTGCGGCGCCGAGAGCGCGACGAAGGCGATGGGCCCGGCCGCCGCCGTCACCGTGGCGGTGAGCGCGACGCCGATCACCGTCATGGCGAGCCGCGTGCGCTCGGCGTTGACGCCGAGGGAGCGGGCCGCGTCGTCGCCCATTTCGAGCTGCCGCATGGGCCGCGCCACGCCGAGCGCCAGGACGAACAGCACGGCGAGGATGGCGCCGACCTGCACCAGTCGCTCGAGGCTCATGCCGTTGAGCGAGCCGACGCCCCAGATCGCCGCCATCATGGCCACCTGCAGGTCGGCGCGGATCAGCATGTAGGTGTTGAGCGAGGTCAGCATGGCGGACACGCCGATCCCCACGATGATGAGCCGGAAGCCCTGCACGCCGCCGCGCCAGGCCAGCACATAGACGACGAGCGCCGTGAGGATGCCGCCCAGCAGCGCGCCCCCCGCCACCATGTAGAACGAGCCCTTGAGCGCGATGATGACGATCAGCGCGCCGGTATAGGCGCCGGAGTCGAAGCCGATGACGTCGGGGCTGCCGAGCGGGTTGCGCGTCAGCGACTGGAAGATGGCGCCGCTGGTGCCGAGCGCCGCGCCCATGACGAGCGCGAGCAGCGTGCGCGGCAGCCGCCATTCGACCACCACCATGTGCACCTTGGCGCTGGCCTGCCCGAACAGCGCGCCGACCACCTCGACGAGCGGGATCTGGAACTCGCCGCTCGCCATCGTCACCAGCGCCACGCCGATGGCGAGCACCAGCAGCAGGCCGCTGACGCCGAGCGTGCGCAGGTCGAGGCGCTGCGACAGCCGCCCCTCGAACAGCCGCAGCACCCGCATGGGGCGGCCGAAATCGACGCTCTGGCTGCCGGCGCGGCTCATAGCCCGCTCACCTTGCGGCGGCGCGCCAGGACGATCAGCACCGGCGCGCCGACGAAGGCGGTGACGATGCCGACCTGCAGTTCGCCCGGCCGCATGACCAGCCGCCCGATGATGTCGGAGGCGAGCAGCAGGATGGGCGAGAGCAGCACGGTGAAGGCGGCGATCCAGCGCTGGTCCGGCCCGATCAGCCAGCGCGCCACATGCGGGATCATCAGCCCGACGAAGACGATGGGCCCGGCCGCCGCCGTGGCCGCACCGGCGAGCAGCGTCACCGCGACGACGACGACGGCGCGCGTGCGCACGATGTCGGCGCCGAGCGAGGCGGCGAGGTCGTCGCCCAGCGCCACGGCGTTGAGCGGCCGCGTCGCCAGCGCCGCGAGGGCGAGCCCGAGCGCGATGAAGGGCGCCACGGTGACGATCGTTTCGTAGCCCGGCGCCGCCAGCGAGCCGGCGCCCCAGTAGCGCATCTTGTCGAAGGTCGCCGGATCGAGCAGCGCCAGCCCCGACTGCACGCCGCCCAGCACGGCGCTGATGGCGACGCCCGCCAGCGTCAGCCGCACCGGCGTCGCCGCGCCGTGGCCCACCGAGCCGATGGCGTAGACGACGATGGTCGCCGCGGTGGCGCCGGCGAACGCGAACCAGATATAGGCGGCGATGCCGGTGAGCCCGAACACGCCCACCGCCAGCGTCACCATGAAGCTCGCGCCGGCATTGACGCCGAGAATGCCGGGATCGGCCAGCGGATTGCGCGTCAGCGCCTGGATCAGCGCCCCCGAGACGCCGAGCGCCGCCCCGACCAGGAGCCCGAGCACGGTGCGCGGCAGGCGCAGCGCCATGATGATGGCGTGGTCGTCGCTGTCGTCATAGTGCCACAGCGCGTCGAGCACGGTGGGCAGCGCGATGTCCTTGGAGCCGATGGCGATGCTGGCGAAGACGACGAGCACCAGCAGGCCGAGCACCAGCAGCAGCCAGAACAGGCGCTGCGCATTGCCGGCGACGAGCCCGACGCGCGCTTGCGCCGCGTCGCCTGCCGCGATGGGCTCGGCCGCGACCGTCATGGCCGGCCGGCAGCCGCTGGTGGATTTGGCGATGGCATGGGCGGGGCACCTCCGGGCGACCTGAGCCGCTAACAATCATGACCGATCAAGTCAATTTAAACAGGCACAGTTTGGAACGGCTCCAAACTGTGCCGGACATAACTTGACAGATTTGATCATGTTTGTGCCTATGGCCGCCAGTTTGACCCCCCGGAGCGCCGAAACACCATGCCTCGCCTGCCTGCCCTCGCCTGCCTCGTCTGCCTCGCCGTCGCCGTGCCGGCCTCCGCCGTGCGCGCCCAG
>JBDHTK010000233.1:0-5117 GCA_039808625.1 Devosia sp.
GATCCGCGAGGCGGGCTTCGAGGCATTCGACATCGAGCCGCACGGTGGCGCCGCCGGCGAAGGTGAGCTCGACAACGCCCGCCGGGGCGTCGGTCTCGGCGAAACGGATGGTGAGCAGCTCCAGGACGCCCTCCACGGCGTCGAGATCGAAGCCGGCCGTCTTGACGGCGGTGACGCGGTCGAAATGCAGCCCCGCGCGCTTGCGCTGGCGCGTCCGGCCGCCCTCCTCCCAGGCGAAGCGGTTCATCAGCAGGGCGAAGCGGCGGTCGGCGCGGGCGAAGCCCATGTCGCCGACGCGCACCACGGCGTCCTGCGTGGTGGCCGAAATCACGTCGAGATCCTCGCTGTCGAGCGCCAGGAGTTTGAGGTCAGGCATGTCCTACCGTCGCAATGGGGGGTGTTGCCGCTGAGATGGGGTATCGCGGGGTGATCTACAAGCTCGGCGGCGCCGGGGCAAGGCGCGGCAGGCCCGCGCAGCTACGGCGCCGGGGTGATCTCGACCTGCTCGGTGAGCCCGAGCGGCGCCGGGACGGCGCGGAGGGCGACAAGGTCGACGAGCTCGAGCCCGGCGGCGCGGCGGATATGGGTTTCGGCGGGGCAGAGATTGAGGGCGGGGTCGAAGCCGATCCAGCCGAGGCCGTCGTCCCAGGCTTCGGCCCAGACATGCGGGCGGGCGCCGCCGCTGCCCCACAGATAGCCGCCGACGGGACGCGCCGGCACGCCGAGGCGGCGGGCGGCGGCGACGAAGCGGGCGGGATCGCCGCCCTGCGCCTGGCCCTGGCCATCCTGCGTCTGCGTCTGCGTCTGCGCCGGCCCGTGCAGCCGTCCCATTAGCGCGTGCAGCATGGCGAGGCGGCCGCCGCTCTCGTCGAGGCCGTCGAGCAGCGCCGCATCGAGCGCGACCGGCTCGACGGCGCGGCGGAAGACGCCGGGCGGCGGCTCGTGCGGCAGCCGGCCGAGCATGCCGGCCCTGTCGATGGTCTCGACCACGCCGCTGGCGATCGCCGTGAGCGGCCCGCCCGGCCGCGCCTGGCTGACCAGATGGGCGAGATTGCCGAAGCCGTCGCCGAAGGCGGCGGCGCCGGCGAATCCGGGCATCGCGATGGACCAGCGTTCTATCGCCTGCTGCGGCGTCGGCGCCGGGGTGAGCAGCAGGTGCTCGACAGCGCGCTGCGGCGTGCCGAGATCGACGGTCAGCGTATGGGTGACGGCGAGCTTCATCAGTAGAAATTGTAGCTTTCGGCGATCGCCTCGGTGATCTGGTTGTTGCAGGCGATGAACTCGCTGAGGAACTCGTGCAGCCCGTAGGAGAAGATGCGGTCCATCGAATTGCGCTCGAGCATGGCGGTGACGCGGGCGGCGGCCACGTGGGCCGTCGAGGTGCCGCCATGGATTTCCGTCAGCATGTCGAGCGTGCGGTTGATCCAGCTCACCGAAAAGGCCAGCGAGCGCGGCATTTCGGGGCGCAGGATGAGATAGTCGGCGATGTTCCAGGCCTTGTAGCGGTCGTGATAGACGTGCCGGTAGCTGCGGTGCGCCGAGGCGGCGCGCAGGATCAGCATCCATTGCTGGATGTCGATGTCGCCGCCGATGAGGTTGGCGCGCGGCAGCAGCACGTAATATTTCATGTCGAGGATGCGCGCCGTGTTGTCGGCGCGCTCGACGAAATTTCCGACCTGGCTGAAGGCGTAGCCCTCGTCGCGCAGGAAGGTCGAGAGCAGCGCGCCGCGATAGCGGTAGGACACCATGCGCACCCAGCGCAGCAATTCGGTGAGCTTGCTGCCCACCGTCTCGGCCGGATCGACGGCGGCGAATTCGAGCCAGGCGGAATTGAGCGTTTCCCACATGTCGGTGGTGAGCGCCGTGCGCACGGTGCGCGCATTGGTGCGCGCCGCCAGCAGGCAGGAGCGCACCGAGGAGGGGTTGGCCTCGTCGAACAGCATGAAATGGCCGACATTGGCGACGTCGGCCACTTCGTGATGCCGGGCGAACTCCTCGTCCATCTCGGCGGCGCGCAGCATGGACACGAGATGCTCGCTGCTGCCGCCCTCGCGCCGCGAGGTGAGGCTCATGCGGTAGCCGACTTCGAGCAGCCGCGCCATGTTCTCGGCGCGCTCGACATAGCGGCTGAGCCAGAACAGGTTCTGCGCGGTGCGGCCCAGCATCGTCATTCTTCCAGCACCCAGGTGTCCTTGGTGCCGCCGCCCTGCGAGGAATTGACGACGAGCGAGCCCTGTTTCAGCGCGACGCGGGTGAGCCCGCCCGGCGTGATGCGGACCTGATCGCCGACGAGGACGTAAGGGCGCAGGTCGACATGGCGCGGCGCGATGCCCGCTTCGACGAAGGTGGGGCAGGTGGACAGCGCCAGCGTCGGCTGCACGATGTAGTTGCCCGGCCGGGCGCGGATCTTCTCGCGGAACAGCTCGTGCTGCTCCGTCGTCGAGGTGGGGCCGACCAGCATGCCGTAGCCGCCCGAGCCATGCACCTCCTTGACCACCAGTTCGTGGATGTGTTCGAGCACATAGGCGCGCTCGTCGGCTTTGGTGCAGTTGTAGGTGGGCACGTTCTTGAGCAGCGGCTTTTCGCCGAGGTAGAATTCGACGATCTCGGGCACGTAGGTGTAGACCGCCTTGTCGTCGGCGATGCCGGTGCCCGGCGCGTTGACGAGGGTGACGTTGCCGGCGCGATAGGCGTCGAACAGGCCCGGCACGCCGAGCATGGAGTCGGGGCGGAAGGTCAGCGGGTCGATGAAGTCGTCGTCGATGCGCCGGTAGATGACGTCGACGCGGCGCGGCCCCGCCGTGGTGCGCATGTAGACGCGGCCATTGTCGACGAACAGGTCCTGCCCCTCGCACAGCTCGGCGCCCATCTGGTCGGCAAGGAAGCTGTGCTCGAAATAGGCCGAGTTGTAGATGCCCGGCGTCAGCACGGCGAGGGTCGGGGCGCCATCGGCGCCGGGCGGCGCCACGCTTTCGAGCGTGCGGCGCAGGTTTTCGGGATAGGTCTCGACCGGCGCCACCTTGATGCGCTGGAACAGCTCGGGGGCGAGCTGCAGCATCGCCTCGCGGTCCTCGAGCATGTAGCTGACGCCCGAGGGCGTGCGCAGATTGTCCTCGAGCACGTACCAGTCGTCGGGGCCGACGCGCACGATGTCGACGCCGATGATGTGCGAATAGACGCCGCGCGCCGGATCGAGCCCCAGCATCTGCGGGCAGAAGGCCGAATTGTTGAGGATCAGCTCGGCCGGAATGCGCCCGGCGCGTAAAATTTCCTGGCCGTGATAGATGTCGTGGAGGAAGGCGTTGAGGGCGCGCACGCGCTGCTCGATGCCGCGGCTCAGCCGCCGCCATTCGCGCGCCGAGATGATGCGCGGGATGACGTCGAACGGAATGAGCTTCTCGGTGCCCTCGTTGGAGCCGTAGACGGCGAACGTGATCCCCAGCCGCCGGAAAATGCCTTCGGCATCGGCGGCCATCAGCGCCAGCGCCTGCGGCGGTTGCGCCCTGAGCCACTCGTCGAGCCCGAGATAAGGTTCGCGGACGGACCCGTCCGCATTCGTCATCTCATCGAAAGGAAGCGGCCCCGGCATGACCCTGCCAGTGGTGCATATTGCGCGGGGCGGCGCAAGCGGTTCACGCGCGAAAGGCGATGCTGCCGGACACCGCGTCGCCGTCCTCGGGCGTCAGCGTGAAGGCGAGGCGGGCGACGCCGGCGAGCTCGGCTGCGGCGATGGCGACGCCGTGGAGGCCGAACGGCGCCGGCGCCGAGGCGCGCACCGGCCCGCTTTGGCCGTCGCGGGTGACGAGCAGCTGGAACGGCGCCCCATGCTCGATGACGAGGCGGCGCCCGGCCGGCGCCTCGGCGAAGCGGCTAGCGTCGCGCCAGAACCAGGTTCCGGCCGTGGGCGCCTCGCGCCCCCAGCGCGCCAGCACGGCGTCGAGCAGCTCCACCGGGCGGCGGCTCCCGGCGGCGGCGAGGAGCTTCAGGAACTCCGCATGGGCCCAGACCAGCGGCATGGCGCTGCCCGAAGGCTTGCCGGGCACGAGGCCGCGCTCGGGGATGGGATCGGCGTCCCAGATCTGCTCGGGGATGAGCCCGCCCGGCCCGGTCATGCGCTCCATCGCGTCGAGCCACGGCCAGGCGCTGCCGCCCGCCATGAGGTCGTAGTGGCCCCGCTCGCCGACCAGCAGCGGCCACAGCCGGCCGATGCCGGTGCCGTCATAGGCGCTGCCGTCGGCGTGCTCGCCATAGCCGTCGCCATTGTAGCGGCGATAGCACGGGCCGCTCGGCGTCTCGACGCGCAGCAGGGCGTCGGCGAGCTTGAGCGTCGCGACGATGCGCGGATCGTCGGGGCGGCGCAGCCCGGTGCGCACGAGGTGCAGGAATTCGAGGCCGACGATCTGCGCGGCCGGCGTCTCGCCATCGGCGCGGTTGCGGATCGGCACCATGCCGGCGAGGCCGCCCGCCGCGGGCGGCGGGCCGAGGCGGGCGTAATAGCCGGGGATGCCGTGCGCGGCGCTGAGCGGGCCGCCCGCGACATAGGTCCAGCTCTCGATGCGCTCGTTCCAGCAATCGGCGAGGGCGAGGAGGTAGTCGCGCTCGTCGGGCCCGAAGAAGGCGGCGAGCCCGACCATCGCCGCGAGGGTGAAGCTCAGCGTGAACGGGCTCGCGCCGGCATTCTCCTCCCAGCGGTCCTGGTCGGTCATCGGCCCGTGGCGCACGAGATAGGCGACGGCGCGGCGGATCATGTCGGAGACCGGCTCGGACACCGACAGCGCGCCGGCGGCCATCAGCTTGGCGGCGAGCAGGGCGGGCAGCGCCACCTCGTCGAGCTGGTTGCCCTGCCAGTAGCCGCTCCCGCTCGGATAGTAGTTCTGCGCCCAGCTCCCGTCCTCGGCCTGCGTGCCGATGAGATAGGCGAGGATGCGCAGCACGTCGTCGGTCTTGCCCACGGCGAGGAGCGCCAGCGCCGCCTCGACCGCGTCGCGGGTCCACACGAGGTGGTAGCCGCCCGGATCGTCGTGGCTCTGCCCCCACGGCACCGACAGGCTGGCGACGACGGCGCCGTTATAGGTGCGGTCCTCATGCACCTTGAGCACGGCCGCCGACAGCTCGGC
>JBDHTK010000234.1:0-5106 GCA_039808625.1 Devosia sp.
GGTTCCTCTCGGGCCTGCTGGGCGGCGCCCCGGCGGCGGCGACGCCGGCGCCCGCCCCGGCCCCGGCGCCCGTGCCGGCACCGCCGCGGGGCTGACACCCAAAGTTTGACACGATCCTCGGCCAAGGGGAGACCATGAGCCGGGCCATCACGTCATGAATCGCGCGCTGGCGGCCGTGGTCGCGGGGCTGGCGCTCGTCGGCCTCGTGGCGGCGGGCGGGCTTATCGCGCCGGTCGTCGAGGGCTATCTTCGGGGCGGGGGAGAAAAGACGATTTCCGATGCCAGGTTCGATCGCACGCGGCTCGCCGGGGCGCTGGCCGACAGGGGCTTCGCGCTGGGCCAGCGCGCGCATGTGCGCATCTTCAAGCGCGAGCACCTGCTGGAGCTGTGGATGGCGGGCGCCGAAGGGCGCTTCCGGCTGTTTCGCAGCTATGCGATCTGCACCTATTCGGGCGGGCTCGGGCCCAAGCTGGCCGAGGGCGACCGGCAGGCGCCGGAGGGCTTCTACCGGGTCGCGCGCGGCCAGCTCAACCCGAACTCGCGACACCACCTGGCCTTCAATATCGGCTTTCCCAATGCCTTCGACCGGGCGCTCGGGCGCACCGGCTCGTTCGTCATGGTGCATGGCGGCTGCACGTCGGCGGGCTGCTATGCCATGACCGACGCGCAGATCGACGAGATCTACGCCGTGGTCGAGGCGGCGCTCAAGGGCGGGCAGGAGGCGGTGGACGTCTCCATCTTTCCCTTCCGCCTCAGCGCGGCGGCGCTCCTGGCCGAGGCCGGCAATCCGTGGCTGCCGTTCTGGCGCGAGCTGAAGCAGGGCTCCGACCTGTTCGAGGCGGCGGGCACGCCGCCGGCCGTCGCCGCCTGCGGCGGGCGCTACGTCTTCGGCGCCGAGGCCGCGGCGCCCGGCTGCACGCCCATTGCGGGGTGGGCGTGATGGACCGGATCATCGCGCTGCTGTCGGCGCTGGTGGGGCTGATCGCGCTGGGCGGGGCGCTGCTCGTCCACAACAATGCCGATGCGAACCTGGCGCGGCAGGCGGACGAGATCGCCGAGCTCAGGCTGGCGCTGTCGCAACTGCCCGCGGCCGCGGCGCCGGCACCGGCCCCGGTCGTGGCGGAGGGCGACGGAGCGGTGGCGGCGCTGAGCGCGCGCCTCGCGGAGCTCGAGCAGACGGTACGCCTGCAGGCCGCCGCGCCGGCCGAGGCCGCGACGCCGCAGGTCGCGGTGCTGGCGCCGGCACCGGCCGAGGCCGGCCCGGCGGCGGCACCCGCGGCGGACGGGCCGACGACGGACTGCATCCCGTCCGGCACGCGCTTCATGGCGCAGGCCGGCGACAGCTTCCCGATCTGCCGCACGCGCGCCGTGGTCAGCGTCTCGGCGGTGGGCGAGGGCAGCGCGATCATCGAGGGCGCCGGCCCGGTCGTTGCCGGCGGCTTCGGCAACCTGGCCGTGCCGGGCTGCACGGTGATGGTGTTCTCGGCCGATCCCAGCGGCTATGCCGAGATGCGCGTGAGCTGCGTCTAGGGCGCGCGCTGGCGCCGGCCGGGGCGCTCTGCTAGCGTCTCGCCATGCACGTCGCCCTTGCCTTCGACGACAATTACTGGGCGCCGGCCTATGCGGTGATGCGCTCGGTATGCCTGACGACGAAGCGTCGGGCCGAGCTGGTGTTCCACCTGCTGGTTTCGGGCGTGAGCGCCGCGCACCGGGCCGATCTCGAGCGGATCGGCACGGAGTTCGGGGCGCGCCTCGTCTTCCACGACCTCGCGCAGGACTCGGCATTCCAGGCGCTTTGTGCCGGGCTGCGGCAGAGCCGGCGCTTCCCGCCCGTCGTCTATGCGCGGCTGGTCATCGACCGGCTGCTGCCCGCGGACGTGGAGCGCGTCGTCTATCTCGACTGCGACACGCTGGTGCTGACGCCCATCGAGCGGCTCTACGGGCACGAGCTCGGCGGCCTGCCGATCGCGGCGGTGCGCGAGCCCTTCGGGCTGCACATCAAGATGGGCCGCGACATGCGCCGCAAGCAGGAGATGTTCGATGCGGCCGACCCCTATTTCAATTCCGGCGTGATGCTGATCGACGTCAGGCGCTATGCGGCGGCCGACATTCCGGCGCAGATCGCGGCCCTCGCGCAGCGCGGCGTGCTCGGGCGGCTCTATTACGACCAGGACATCCTCAACCTGGTCTTCGCCGGGCGCTGGCACGAACTGGACTGGCGTTTCAACGTGCTCGAAGGGCACCGGGCGCACCATGCGATGGGCGTCCACATCGTGCACTACTCGGACCGGCGGCGGCCCTGGCACCTCGTCTCCAGCGTGCCCTTCCACCGCACCTATCGGCACGTGATGACCAGCGAGCTGTTCTACCGCTATGCGCGCCACCGCTGGCGACGCGCCGCGCGCCGGCTGCTCGGCGGGAGCTGAGCCGGCCGCGGGAAGCTGCCGCGCCGGCATCCGGCGCTATGCCGCCCGGCGCCGAAGCGCTATGCTGGTACCGTGCGCATCGCCGTAATCGGGTCAGGGATCTCGGGGCTCGCGGCTGCCCGGGTGCTGGCCCGGTGCGGCCATGAGGTCGTTGTCTACGAACGCAGCGCCCGCCTCGGGGGCGTCTGGGCGCTGGCCTATCCCGAGGTGCGCCTGCAGAACGTCGCCGAGCACTACCGGCTCAGCGATTTCCCGTGGCCGCAGGACGTCGACCTGCACCCCACGGCCCAGCAGATCCTGCGCTACATGGAGGCGCTGGTCCGGCATTTCGGCATCGACGTCCGGCTCAACCACGAGGTCGTTTCGCTTGGCGAACGGCCGGATGGCTGGCAGGTCGAGGTGGCAGGCCCCGAGGGACGAAGCGCCAGCCAGTTCGGTCATGTCGTCGTCGCCGTGGGGCACTACAGCGACGAAAAGCACGAGCTGCGCCTGCCCGGGCGCGAGGCGTTCGCCGGGCAGGTGCTGAGCGAGCGGGAGGTGCGCGACCTCGGCGTCTTCGACGGCAAGCGGGTCGCCGTGGTCGGCTTCGGCAAGAGCGCGGTCGACATGGCGACCTTCGCCGCGGGGCGCGCGGCGTCGGTGGCGCATGTGTTCCGGGCGCCCCGCTGGCTGGTGCCGCGGCTGATCCTCGGCCATCACATGGCCGGCATCGTCACGGCGCGGATGAGCTCGTCGATGGCGCTTGCCTGGGCGCATCCCGATCGCGGCGAAGCGTTCTTCCACAAGTGGTTCCGCCCGTCGGTGTGGATGTACTGGAAGAGCACCGAGTGGCTGTTCCGCGCCAGCACCGGCCTGCATCCGTTCCAGCGCGATCGGTCGGCGCGCGCCCGCATGCGGATGCTGGAGCCCGAGCAGCCGCTCACCTACCAGATGCGGGCGGCGGTCGCGATGGCGCCCGACGACTACTTCCCGCTCGTCCGCTCCGGCGCGATCGCGCCGGCGCGCGGCGCGGTCGCCGGCCTGGCGGCGCAGGGCGTCCGGCTCGCCGATGGCCGGATCGTCCCGGCCGACGTGGTCGTGCTCGCCGTCGGGCACCGGCCCCCGCAATTCCGCTTCCTGCCCGAGTCCTACCGGGCAATGCTGACGGCCGAGGCCGACGGCACGCAGCTCTACCGCCACGTCATCCACCCCAGGATCCCGCATCTCAGCTTTGCCGGCTTCAACCACTGCTTCCTGCACGTGGCCGCCGTCGAGGTGTCCATGCTGTGGGTCGCCGCCGTGCTCGCCGGAGACCTCGTGCTGCCGCCGGTGGCGGAGATGGAGGCGAGGGCGGGCCGGGTCGCGGCATGGAAGCGCGCGCACACCCTGTTCGAACCGACCCGGGCCTGGGGCATCGGCGGGCGCTTCCAGCAGTATCTCGACGTGCTGCTGCAGGAGTTGGGGGTCAGCCCCCGGCGCAAGCAGCACCGCGTGGCGGAGCTGACGCAGCCCTATTTCGCGCGCGACTATGCCGGGGTGTTCGACGACTATCGGCGCGCACGCCAGGCCGGGCGATGGCCGCGCCAGTCGCTGCCCATCGACATGTAGGCGCTCGCTTCCAGATCGTTGCACCGTTCAAGTGAAACGGTGAAACGATCTAAGCTGTTGATCCTGTTTCGTTTTCTAACCGGAAAAGTCTGCAGCTTTTCCTGAAAACGCTCTAGAACGAGCCGTGGCAGTGCTTGAACTTGCGGCCGGAGCCGCAGGGGCAGGGGGCGTTGCGGGAGACGCCGACGAGGAGCTTGGGGTCGATCGGCCGGAGGCGCGGATCGGCCTCGGCGACGTCGCCCGCCGCGCCGGCAAGGGCGCCGGCGGCGGCGAGGCGGGTGCCGATGGTGCCGCTCACCTGCGAGGCGGCGTCGTTCTCGCCGGTCGTCGGGTCGATATGCACGGCGCTCATCGGCGGCAGCGGCGGCGGCTCGGGCGGCTGCATGCGGATCTCGACGAAGCTCAGCTGCCGCGTCACCATCTCGCGCATGTCGGTGAGGAGCTTCTGGAAGAGCTCGTAGGCTTCCTGCTTGTACTCGTTGAGCGGGTCGCGCTGGGCGAGGCCGCGCCAGCCCACCACCTTGCTCAGATGGTCGAGCGTCACCAGATGCTCGCGCCAGAGCTGGTCGATGGATTGCAGCAGCAGCGACTTTTCCACCTGCCGCATGATCTCGGGCGAGTATTTCGCGACCTTGGCGGCGGCGGCCTCGTCGGCGGCCTTGGTCAGGCGCTCGCGCACCACCTCGGCGTCGATGCCTTCCTCCTCGGTCCAGTGCGTGGTGTCGATGTCGAGGTTGAGCTGGGTCTTCAGCTCCTCGTCGAGCTCGTCCATGCGCCACTGTTCGGGATAGGAGCGCTCGGGGATGTGGCGGGCGACGATGGCATCGACCACGTCGCGGCGCATGCCCTGGATGGTGTCAGCGACATCCTCCTCGTCCATCAGCTCGAGACGCTGCTCGAAGATGACCTTGCGCTGGTCATTCATCACGTCGTCGTATTTGAGGATGTTCTTGCGGATGTCGAAGTTGCGCGCCTCGACGCGGCCCTGGGCGCGCTCGATGGCCTTGGTCACCCACGGATGGGTGATGGATTCGCCGTGCTCGAGGCCGAGCTTGCTCAGCATCGAATCCATCGATTCCACGGGGAAGATGCG
>JBDHTK010000235.1:0-5079 GCA_039808625.1 Devosia sp.
CTCGAGCGGCGGCGCGTTGAAGCGCGCGATGAAGGCGATGCCCATGACGACGCCGGGGACGATGTAGGGGATCATCTGCATCAGCTCGTTGGGCAGGCCGAAGCGCTGGATGTAGGCGGCGATCGCCTCGGCGCAGGAGAGCAGGACCGAGCCGGCGAAGGTGCCGAGCGGCGTGCCCTTGCCGATCACCTCGGCGGCCATGGCGATGAAGCCGCGGCCGGCCGTCATGTTCTGGCCGAACCAGCTGACATAGCCCATCGACAGGAAGGCGCCCCCGGCAGCCGCCAGCGCGCCCGAGATCAGCAGGGCCGAGAACTGCATGCGCTCGACGGAGATGCCGGCCGTGCGCGCGGCCACGGGGTCCTCGCCGCTGGCGCGCAGGCGCATGCCGAACACGGTGCGGCTCAGCAGCACATAGACCAGCGGCACGGCGATGAAGCCGAGATAGGTGAGGATGTGATGGCCCGAAACGATGGGGCCGACGACCGGAATGCCAGCGATGCCGGGGAGCTGGACGCTGGGCAGGACGCCGCTCGCGAGGGAGGCGGAGATTCCCTTCTCGCCGGTGACGAGGAAGAGCAGCAGCGTGGTGCCGGCAGCGGCGCCGACATTGAGCGCGATGCCCGAGATGATGATATCGGCCTTCAGCCTGATCGAGGCGAAGCCGAGGACGGCGCCGCTCGCCGCGCCCACCGCGACGGCGCAGGCGAGGCCAAGCCAGACATTGCCGGTGAAGGCGGAGCCGAGGACGCCGAACAGCGCGCCGAGCAGCATCATGCCTTCGACGCCGATGTTGAAGACGCCGGCGCGGTCGGAGACCAGCACGGCAAGCGCCGCCCACAGGATCGGCGTGTTGACGCGGAGCAGCGTGTTGAGCAGCTCGATGATCACCTCGACGCTCATGGGGCGGGCGCCTCCGTGCCGGACCGGCGTGTCGAACGCGCCGCGAGCCACCGGCCAAGCGCCGGATTGCGCATGAGGTAGTCGGCCGAGACGCCGAGGATCACCAGCGCCTGGATGAGGCCCACCAGCTCGCTGGGCACGTCATAGTTGCGCGCCAGCAGATCGCCGCCCGTCTGCAGGTAGGACATGAACAGGGCGGCGGGAATGACGAGGAACGGATTGTTGCGCGCGAGGATGGCGACGGTGATGCCGGTCCACCCCTGCCCCGGCAGCGCCGGCCAGGAAAAGCGCGGATAGATGCCGAGCAGCTCGATGCCGCCGCCCAGCGCCGCGAGCGCGCCGCCGAGCAGCTGCACGCGGAACAGGATGCTGCCGGTGTTCAATCCCAGATGCGCGGCAAAGCCCGGATTGGCGCCGACCACACGCGTGCGGAAGCCGGCCCGCGAGGTGAAGAGCAGGATGCCGGCGACGATGCAGATGGCGAGGGCGATGACGAGCCCCAGATGGACGCGCGTCCCCTCGATGAGGCGCGGCAGCTTGACGTCGGCCGGCAGGCGCGCCGTCGCGAGGGCGCCGGCGGTAGGGTCGCGGAAGAAATAGTTGAGCAGGAACAGCCCGACATAGAGCGCGATGAAATTGAACATCAGCGAGGTGACGAGCTCGGAGGCATCGAAGCGGACCTTGAGCGCGCCGGGAATGGCGCAGACGAGGCTGCCGCCGAGGGCACCGACGAAAAGGGCGAGCGGAATGGCGATCCAGCCGCCGAAAGGCAGCGTGAAGATCGTGGCCGCGGTGAGGAAGGCGCCCAGGAAGAAGGCGCCCTCGACGCCGATGTTGAACATGCCGGCGCGGAACATCAGCGCGGCGCCGAGGCCGGTGAGCAGCACGGGGGTCGCATATTCGAGCACGTTGCCGAAATAGCGCGGCGCGCTCAGCGGGCCGGCAATGAACGTCCACAGGGCGGCCCCCGGATCGGGCAGGCGGATCACGGCGGGCAGCACCACGGCCAGGATGATGGCGCAGAGCAGCACGGCCATGATGAGAGTGCGAACCAGAATGGCCATCAGTCGGCTCCCGCGAGGCCGAGCATGTACGGTCCCAGCATTTCGGGCGTGACCTCCGCCGCATTGCGAAACACGCCACTGACCCTGCCGGCATAGAGCGTGACGATGGTGTCGGAGAGTACGAGGATCTCGTCGAGATCGGCCGAGATCAGCAGCACGGCCGCGCCGGCATCGGAGAAGTCGCGCAGCTTGGCGTGCAGCATGGCGGCCGCGCCGGCATCGATGCCGCGTGTCGGCTGGTCGGCGATGACGATCTGCGGCCCGGTCGCGAACTCGCGCGCGGCGACGACCTTCTGGGCATTGCCGCCGGACAGGGATTTCAGCGGCTGGTCGGCACGGCGGAACTTGACGTTGTATTCGGCGAGCAGATCGAGGGCGCGCCGGTCGCGCTTGCGCAGGTCGATGAAGGCGCCGGCGCGAATATCCTCGGCTTCGGCGGTGATGTTCTCGGCCAGCGACATCGTGGCGGCGCCGCCGGCGGCGAAGCGGTCCGCCGGCAGATGCGCCATGCCGGCGCGGCGCAAGTCGCGCATCGTGGCGCCGGCGACCGAGGTGCCGTCGAACCGGATATCGCCGGCTTCGGGGACGAGGCGCCCCGAGAGCAGGCCCGTGAGCCCGCTCTGCCCACTGCCGTCGACCCCCGCGATGCCGAGGATTTCGCCGGCATGGACGCTGAGCGAGACGTCGGCCAGCGTATCGCCGGGGGCGGCGCTGCGGACCGAGACATGCTCGAATTCGAGCCGCGGCTTGCCCGCGATATTGTGCTCGCGGCGTGCGGCGGCGGCGATGCGGCGGCCCATGACGGCGGAGGTGATCTCGGCGTCGCTGACGGCGGCGAGCTCGGCGTCGAGCGTGACGCGGCCGCCGCGCAGCACCGAGACGTGGTCGGCCAATTGGCGGACTTCGCGCAGCCGGTGGGAAATGAAGACAATGGTGAGGCCGGCGGCGCGCAGGGCCAGCAGCCGCTCGAACAGCTCTTCGCTTTCGAGCGGCGCCAGGACCGCCGTCGGCTCGTCGAGGATCAGCAGCGACACCTTGCGCGACAGCGCCTTGAGGATTTCGACCTTCTGCTGCGCGGCAATCGACAGCGTGCGCACGGGCGCGTCGGGATCGACATTGAGGCGGTAGCGTTCGGCCAGCGCGGCAGCGCGCTCGCGCGCCGCCTTGCGATCGACGAACGGGCCGCGGCGCGGCTCGTTGCCCAGCGCGATGTTTTCCGCCACCGTCATCGAGGGCAGCAGCGAGAAATGCTGGTGCACCATGCCGATGCCGTGGCTGGCGGCGGCGACGGGCGAGCGGATGCTCACCTCGTGCCCGCCGAGCAGGATGCGCCCGCTATTGGGCGCCTCCAGCCCGAACAGGATCTTCATCAGCGTCGACTTGCCCGCGCCATTCTCGCCGCACAATGCGTGGATGACCTGCGGCTCGATGCGGAAGCTCACGCTCTCGAGGGCAGCGGTGCCGTTGGGGTAGACCTTCGAGATGTTCTCGAAGGTCACCGCCGCGGCTCGGGCAGGCGCGCCGGCGTCAATCACGGACGAACGGCGTCGCGGATGGCGTTGAGCTCGGCCGTCTCCATGCCCAGGGCCGTGGGCACGACGATGGTGCCGTCGACGATGGCCTTGGTGGCGTCAGCGATCTGCTGCTTGAGCTCGGCCGAGGCATGGTCCGCCATGTAGCCGGTCTCCACGAGGCCGACGCTGTTTTCCGCAAGGCCGAGATTTTCCGCCGTGCCGAAGGGAAGCGTGCCGTCCACGAACATGTCGTAGGCGCGCGCGAGGCTGGCGTCGACGTTCTTCAGCACGGAACTCACAATAAGCGCCGAGATGGCGGGGTCGGTGTCGGCGAACACCGCGGCCTGGTCGGCGTCGACGCCGAGCACATGCTTGTTGGCGTCCTTGGCGGCGGCGAGCTGGCCGAGGCCGGCGCCGGCGGCGACGTTGAAGCCGATCGCGGTGCCCGAATTGTATTGCGCCAGCGCCAGCTCCTTGCCCTTGGCGGCGTCGGAGAAATTGCCGACATAGGAGACCGCGACCTTGATGTCCGGCGTCACGGCCTGCGCGCCGGCGATGTAGCCGACGAGGAAGTCGTTGATGACGGGAATGTCCATGCCGCCGAGGAAGCCGATGCTGGTGCCGTCGGAGGCGGGGACGGTGCCGTCGCGCAGCAGGCCCGCGACAAGCATGCCGCCCAGATAGGACGCTTCGTTCTGCTTGTAGCCGATGGAATAGACGTTGGCGTAGGGGGCCTGGTCGTAGGGCATGGCCGCGTCATAGACGATGAACCTGGTGTCCGGATAAAGATCCGAGGCGGCCATTACCGCGTCCGTCATCTGGTAGGTGCCGGTGATCACCAGGTCGTAGTCCTGGCTGGCGACGTCCATCAGCGTCGATTCCCACTTGGACTGATCGAAGCCCATTTCGAGCGTGCGGGTCTCGACCGCGTCGCCGTACTTCTGCTTGATCAGCTCCATGCCGTGATTGGCGGAGTCGAAGAACGACTTGTCGCCCAGCGTGCCGTTGACGAGGAGCAGGACCTTGTTGGGGCCGTCCTGCGCGACGGCGAGCGACGTGCCGGCGAGACCGGCGGCAAGCATCAGGGTCAACAGGGAGAGAGACTTCATGGCGATGGACCTTTCGTGTGAGAGCTAGGGAGTTCGAAGATTGAAGGCAAAACGGGTGGCGTCGTAGTTGACGGTGCCGACCTCGACGACCTTGCCGGCCTGGTCGGCGGCGATGGTCGAAACCTGCATGGTCGGGGTGCCGAAGGGGATGCCCATCGTGGCGCTGACCAGTTCGTCGGCATGGGCGACGGCGAGCCGCGCCTCGAGGTTGCGCGCGTCCACGCGATAGCGATCCCTGAGGGCAGCATAGAGCGAGCCGCCGGCACCGAGCCTGTCGTCGGTCAGCAGCCCCTTGAAGCGCCTCGCGGGCAGCCAGGCGCGGAGCACCGCGACGCAGCGGTCCTCAACCGTGAGGTAGCGCAGCAGGTGCAGCACTTTCGCGGCCCGCGGCAGGCCGAGCCGGTCGAGCACGTCGCGCGGCCCCTCGATGACGCTCCGGTCGACCAGCGTCACGCTATAGGGCAGGCCGGTGCGCGCCATGGTGCTCGT
>JBDHTK010000236.1:0-4983 GCA_039808625.1 Devosia sp.
CGCATAGTCGAGCTCCTCCTCGGTCTCGTAGGCGGGATAGAGCCGGCCGGCGGCAATGAGCCGGTCGCGCGCTGCGTCGTAGAGCGCCGTTCTGTCGGACTGCCGGACCCTGACCTGCGGCGCGATGCCGAGCCAGGCGAGGTCGGCAGCGATGCCCTCGGCAAAGGCCTCGGTGGAGCGCTCGCGGTCGGTGTCGTCGAGGCGCAGCACATAGGTGCCGCCGGTCTTGAGCGCAAACAGCCAGTTGAGCAGGGCCGGCCGGGCGTTGCCCAGATGCAGCCGGCCGGTGGGCGACGGAGCATAGCGGACGGCGGTCACGGCGCCGCCCCGCTGCTATCGCGATAGCCGTTGGTGATGGGATAGCGGCGGCCGCCGCCAAACGCCTTACGCGTCAACTTGATGCCGGGAGCGCCCTGCCGGCGCTTGTATTCGGCGAGCAGCAGCAGCCGCTCGATGCGCTCGACAAGCGCGCGGTCGAAGCGCCCCTGCCCTTTCTCGACGATCTCGGCGATGGACAATTCGTCCTCGACCATGCCGACGAGTATCTCGTCGAGGACGGCGTAGGGCGGCAGCGAATCCTGGTCGGTCTGGTCCGGACGCAGCTCGGCGCTCGGGGCCTTGTCGATGATGGCCTGAGGAATGACGTCCTCGACCGGGCAGAGCGAGCCCGCCGGCACATGCGCGTTGCGCCAGGCGGCGAGCGCATAGACCTCGGTCTTCAGCAGGTCCTTGATCGGGTTGAAGCCGCCATTCATGTCGCCATAGATGGTGGCGTAGCCCACCGCCATCTCGGACTTGTTGCCGGTGGTGAGCAGCAGCGCGCCCGACTTGTTCGAGATGGCCATCAGCACGAGGCCGCGCATGCGCGACTGGGCGTTCTCCTCGGTGGTGTCGACGGGGGCATTGCCGAAGAGCGGCTGCAGCTCGGCAAGCGCCGCATCCACCGGCGCACCGATGGAGACGGTGTCGTAGCGCACGCCCAGGCGCTCGGCGCAGGCCCGGGCGTCGCGCAGGCTGTCGGCGCTGGTGTAGCGGTAGGGCAGCATGACGCAGTGCAGCTTGTCCGGCCCCAGCGCGTCGGCGGCGATGGCGGCGACGATGGCGCTGTCGATGCCGCCGGAAAGGCCGAGCAGCACCTTCGTGAAGCCGTTCTTGTGCACGTAGTCGCGCAGGCCGAGCAGCATGGCCTGCCACGGCGCCTCCCGGCGGGAAGTCACGGGCTCGACCGCGCCGGCCGTGCAGCGCCAGCCGTCGGGGTCGCGCTGCCAGTCGCTGACGATGAAATCGGCGCCAAAGCTCTTGCCCTGGACGACGAGGCGGCCGCCCGGCTCCATGCCGAAGGAGGCGCCGTCGAAGACCAGCTCGTCCTGGCCGCCGACCTGGTTGAGATAGAGCAGCGGCACGCCGGTTTCGTCGGTGCGGGCGCGCACCAGCTCCTGGCGCTGGCTGAGCTTGTTCTTCCAGTAGGGCGAGCCGTTGGGGCAGAGCAGCAGCTCGGCGCCCTGCCGCACGAGCCAGGCACAGACATCGGAATGCCAGATGTCCTCGCAGATGGGCACGCCGATGGTGACGCCCTTGATGGTGACAGGCTCGGGCAGCGGGCCGGACGTGAAATAGCGGGTCTCGTAGAAGACGTCGTCGCGGGGCAGCTCGTGCTTCACCCGCCGCGCCACGATCTCGCCATCCTGGGCGAGAAGAACGGCGTTGTAGAGGGCCCGCCCCTCGCGCCAGATCGTCGGCAGCAGGACGCTGACGCCCGTGTGCCGCGTGGCGCGCGCCAGCGCGCCGGCGGCCGCCATGGCATCCTCGACGAAGCGCGGCCTGAACAGCAGGTCCTCGGGGAAATAGCCGGTGAGGAACAGCTCAGGGAACAGCAGGATGTCGGCCCTGGCCGCCTCGGCCCGGCGCAGCGCATCGCGGGCCAGCTCCAGATTGGCCTGCAGCGCGCCGACCTTGGGGTTGAGCTGCGCGAGGGCGATGCGGAGCCTGTCGACCACGCTAGACCGCCACCTGCGCCCTGGCCGCAGGACGCTGCTGCTGGCGCAACTCCTCGGCGACGAGGAAGGCCAGCTCTAGCGCCTGCGAGGCGTTGAGGCGGGGGTCGCAATAGGTGTGGTAGCGGTCCTTGAGGCTGGCCTCGGTGACCGCGGCGACGCCACCGCCGACGCATTCGGTCACGTCGTCGCCGGTCATCTCGATGTGGATGCCGCCGGCATAGGTGCCAAGGTCGCGGTGGATGGCGAAGAAGTCGCGCACCTCGGCCAGCATGCGGTCGAAGGGCCGGGTCTTATAGCCGTTCGCCGCCTTCACCGTGTTGCCGTGCATCGGGTCGGTGCACCACACGACGGTGCGCCCGGCGCGCTGTACCGTCTCGATGAGGCGCGGCAGGTGCTCGCCGACCTTGTCGGCGCCGAAACGGCAGATGAGGGTGACACGGCCCGCCTCGTCGGCCGGGTTCAGCCGGTCGAGCAGGCGCAGCAGGTCGTCGCCGGCAAGGCTGGGCCCGCACTTGATGCCGATGGGGTTGTGGATGCCAGAGAAATACTCGACATGTGCGGCGTCGGGCTGGCGCGTGCGGTCGCCGATCCACAGCATGTGGCCGCTGGTGGCGTACCAGTCGTTGGTGATGGAGTCGCGGCGGGTGAGCGCCTCCTCGTAGCCGAGCAGCAGCGCCTCGTGGCTTGTGTAGAACTTCGTTTCGCGCAGCGCCGGCGTGTTGTCGGGGGTAAGGCCCAGCGCCTGCATGAAGGCGATGGCATCGACGATCTTGTTGGCCAGCTCCTCGAAGCGCGGATAGGCGGTGGAGCCCTTCATAAAGCCCACGGTCCATTCGTGGACGCGGGCGAGGTTGGCGTAGCCGCCGGTGGCGAAGGCGCGCAGCAGGTTGAGCGTCGCCGCCGACTGGCGGTAGGCGAGCAGCAGGCGCTCGGGGTCGGGCAAGCGCGCCGCCTCGGTGAAGCCGATGTCGTTGATGATGTCGCCGCGATAGCTGGGCAGCGTCACGTCGCCGATAGTCTCGGTGTCGGACGAACGCGGCTTGGCGAACTGGCCGGCGATGCGGCCGACCTTGACCACGGGCTTGCTGGCGCCGTGCGTCAAGATGATCGCCATCTGCAGGAAGACGCGGAAGAAGTCGCGGATATGGTCGGCGCCGTGCTCGGCGAAGCTCTCGGCGCAATCGCCGCCCTGCAGCAGGAAGGCACGGCCATGCGCCACGTCGGCCAACTGCGCCTTGAGCTCACGCGCCTCGCCGGCAAAGACCAGCGGCGGGAATTTCGCCAGTTGCGCCTCGACCGCCGCAACCTGCGCCGGGTCCGGGTAGACCGGCACCTGCGAAATCGGCTTCTGCCGCCAGCTTTGGGGAGTCCAACTGCTCATCCTGCCACTCGTCCGTCGTTCGGTGGCGCGGTGTACCAAGCCCGACCGGTGAAGGGAAGCGGCGAGGCACCGCCCGGCGGCACAGTCAGGTGCGGGCGCCGTTGCGGTAGGTGTAGGTGGGGCCCTTGAAGGTCACCAGTTCCTCGGCCGCCGTCGGGTGCATGGCCATGGCGCGGTCGAAATCGGCCTTGGTGGCGCCCATGGCGAGCGGGATGGCGGCCATCTGCACCAGCTCGGCGGCATCCGGGCCGACGAGGTGGAGGCCCAGCACCCTGCCCCCCTCGGCCTCGGTGACGAGCTTCATCACCGTGCGCGTGGTGCGCGTCGTCAGCGTATTGAGCATGGGGCGGAAGCGGGCGACGTAGACGTCGATGTCGCCATGCGTCGCCGCCTCGGCCTCGGTGAGGCCGATGGTGGCGATCTCGGGCTCGGCGAAGACGGCGGTGCCGATGAGGCTGTGATCCACCCATTGCGGGTTGTCGTTGAACAGCGTCTCGGCCACGTACCAGCCCTCGCGGATGGCGACCGGCGTCAGCGCCGACCGGCCGGTGACGTCGCCCACGGCGTAGATCGAGTCGACGCTGGTCTTCGAATATTTGTCGACGGCGATGCTGCCGTCCGGGTTGAGGGCCACGCCGGCGGCCTCGAGGCCGAGGCCGGCCGTGTTGGGGCGGCGGCCGGTGGCGAACATCACCGCGCCGAAGGGGGCGTCCACCTCGTCGGAGAAGCGCACCAGGACGTCGTCGCCGCGCCGCTCGAGGCTGCGCACGGTGGTTTCGTAGATGCGCCGGATGCCGCGCTCCTCGAGGCCGGCGTCGAGCGCCACACGCAGGTCCTCGTCGAAGCCGCGCAGCACGCGGTCGCCGCGATAGACGATGGTGGTATCGACGCCGAGCCCCGAGAAGATGGTGGCGAATTCAGCGGCGATGTAGCCGCCGCCCTCGATCAGGACGGAGCGCGGCAGCGCCGGCAGGTGGAACGCCTCGTTGGAGGTGAAGCCGAGTTCGGCGCCGGGGATGTCGGGCACATGGGGATGGCCGCCGGTGGCGACGAGGATGTATTTCGCCGTGACCTCGCGCCCCTCCCCGGCCAGCCGGACGCTGTGCGGGCCGGTGAGCACGGCGCGGTCGCGGATGAGCGTGCCGCCGGGCTTTTCGACCGCCGCGACATAGGCGGCCTCGAGCCGGGCGATCTCCTTGTCCTTGTTGGCGACGAGGGTCGGCCAGTCGAAGCTGGCATCCACCGTCCAGCCGAAGCCGGCGGCGATGTCGAACAGGTCGGCGAAGCGCGAGGCGTAGACGAAGAGCTTCTTGGGCACGCAGCCGCGGATGACGCAGGTGCCGCCGACGCGGTATTCCTCGACCACCGCGACACGCGCGCCATAGGTCGTCGCCAGCCGCGCCGCCCGCACTCCGCCCGAACCGGCGCCGATCACCAGGAAATCGTAGTCGTATGACATGAGAGCCGCTTGCACCAAAAAAAGACCCCGCACAAGGCGGGGTCCGAAGGCGGCGACGCGGTGTCGCGGCTAGGGCGAATCGACATTCAGGTCATCCAGATCATAGCTGCGGCGAGATGGACGAAGCTGAGGAAGCTGCTGGCTCG
>JBDHTK010000237.1:0-4953 GCA_039808625.1 Devosia sp.
CGCGACGTCTTCGCGCCAAAGCCCTTCATGTTCCGGCTGACGCCGCTCGACGCCGAGGCCCGCCTCGCCGCCGCGCTCGGGCTCGACGGCATCGTGCTGATGCCGTTCAGCCGCGACCTCAGCATGGTCGAGGCCGAGGAGTTCGTGTCGCGCTTCCTCGTCAAGGCGCTGCGCGTCTCCGGCGTCGCCGTCGGCGCCGACTTCCATTTCGGCCACAACCGGCGCGGCACTCCCGACTTCCTGCGCGCCGCCGGCGAGATCCACGGCTTCTCGGTGGACATTCTCGACCTGCTGCCGGCCGCTGGCGAGCCCGTCTCGTCCTCGCGCATCCGCACTGCCCTGACGGCGGGCGAGGTGACGGCGGCCAACGCCATGCTCGGCTATCACTGGTTCTTCGGCGGCGAGGTCATCAAGGGCGACCAGCGCGGCCGCCAGCTCGGCTTTCCCACCGCCAACATTGCCACCGCCTCCACCTTCGCCCTGGCGCAGGGCATCTACGCGGTGCGCGCCCGGCTCGGCGAGAAGCTGCTCGACGGCGTCGCCAGCTACGGCAAGCCGATGTTCAACAACGAGCTGCCGCCCTTCGAGACCTATCTGTTCGATTTCGACGCCGACATCTATGGGCTGCGGCTCGACATCGCGCTGGTCGGGCACCTGCGCGGCCAGGAGAAGTTCGCCGGCCTCGACGCGCTGATGGCGGCCATGGCGCGCGACAGCGCCAATGCCCGCGCTGCCCTCGCCGCCTGCGCCCCGCTCGGGCCGCTGGATGCGACGCTGGGGTTTTTCGGCTAACCCACTCATCCGCGGCTGGGCGCAAAACCCTTTCGCCCCCGGGCCTTTCTCGCTACAAGGCCGCGCACCCTGCAAAACCAAGCCGAAACTCGCGATGAACGACACCCCGAAGGCCGCGGCGGCAGAGGCCGACTATTCCGCGACCCTGTTCCTGCCCGAAACCAGCTTCCCGATGCGCGCCGGCCTGCCCGACCGCGAGCCGACCTGGCTCGAGCGCTGGGCCAGGCTCGACATCTATGCGCGCCAGCGCGAGGCGGGCCGCGACCGGCCGAAATTCACGCTGCATGACGGCCCGCCCTACGCCAACGGCAACATCCATATCGGCCACGCGCTCAACAAGATCCTCAAGGACCTCGTTTCCCGCTCCAAGACCATGCTCGGCTACAACTCGGCCTATGTGCCGGGCTGGGACTGCCACGGCCTGCCCATCGAATGGAAGATCGAGGAGCAGTACCGCGCCAAAGGCAAGGACAAGAACGAGGTTGCGATCAACGAATTCCGTGCCGAGTGCCGCAGCTTCGCGCAGCACTGGGTCGATACGCAGCGCGAGGAGTTCAAGCGCCTCGGCGTCATCGGCGACTGGGCCAACCCCTATCTCACCATGAGCTTCGACGCCGAGGCGCAGATCGCCCGCGAGCTGATGAAGGTCGCCGCCTCCGGCCAGCTCTACCGCGGCAGCAAGCCCGTCATGTGGTCGGTGGTCGAGCGCACGGCGCTGGCCGAGGCCGAGATCGAGTATCAGGACTACGAGAGCGACGCGGTGTGGGTGAAATTCCCCATCCGCTCGGGCAACGGCGCCTTCGGCACCGCCGCCTTCGAGGAGCTCGACGCTTCGGTTGTCATCTGGACGACGACGCCGTGGACGCTGCCGGCCAACCGCGCCATCAGCTATTCCGGCAGGATCGCCTATGGCCTCTATGAGGTGACGGACGCGCCCGACGGCAACTGGGCCGCCAAGGGCGAGAAATACGTGCTCGCCGACAAGCTCGCCGCCGAGACCTTCGCCAAAGCCAAGGTCGGCGCCTTCGTGCGCCTCGCCGATGTCGACATGACGAAGATCGTCTCCTGCGCCCATCCACTGCGCGGCCTTGCCGGCGGCTACATGTTCGAGGTGCCGCTGCTCGACGGCGAGCACGTCACCGACGATGCCGGCACCGGCTTCGTGCATACCGCGCCCGGCCACGGCCTCGACGATTTCGGCATCTGGATGGAGTCGGCCCGCAAGCTCCAGGCGCTCGGCATCGACACCACCATCCCCTATGTCGTCGACGATGCCGGCTTCTATACCGCCGACGCCCCGGGCTTCGAGGGCGCGCGCGTGCTCGACGACGCCGGCAGGAAGGGCGACGCCAACCAGCGCGTCATCACCGCGCTGGCCGAGCGCGGCATGATGGTGGCGCGCGGCCGCATCAAGCACCAGTACCCGCATAGCTGGCGCTCCAAGAAGCCGGTGATCTTCCGCAACACGCCGCAATGGTTCGTCTATATGGACCGCGACATCGCCGGGCAGCCGGGCGACACGCTGCGCGCGCGCTGCCTCAGGGCCATCGACGCCACGCGCTTCTCCCCGCCGCAGGGCCAGAACCGCCTGCGCGCCATGATCGCCGAGCGCCCCGACTGGGTGCTTTCCCGCCAGCGCGCCTGGGGCGTGCCGATCTGCGTCTTCCGCAACGAGGCGACCGGCGAGATCCTCACCGACGAGGCGGTCAACCACCGCATCGCGCAGGCCTTCGAGGAGGAAGGTGCCGACGCCTGGTTCAAGCCCGGCGCCAAGGCGCGGTTCCTCGGCAGCGCCGTCGCCGATCCCGACGCCTGGACCAAGGTCGACGACATCCTCGACGTGTGGTTCGAGAGCGGCACCACCCATGCCTGGGTGCTGCGCAACAGGCAGAAATGGCCGGACCTCGAATTCCCCGCCGGCATGTATCTCGAAGGCTCGGACCAGCATCGCGGCTGGTTCCATTCCTCGCTGCTCGAAAGCTGCGCCACCAACGGCTACGCGCCCTATGCGAGCGTGCTGACGCACGGCTTCACCCTCGACGGCGAGGGCAAGAAGATGTCGAAGTCGCTGGGCAACACGGTCGCCCCGCAGGACGTCATCAAGCAGTACGGCGCCGATATCCTGCGCCTGTGGGTCGCCGCTTCGGACTATGCCGACGACCTGCGCATCGGCAAGGAGATCATCGCCACCACCGTCGATAGCTACCGCAAGCTGCGCAACACCATGCGCTGGCTGATCGGCAACCTCGCCCATGCGCGGCCCGAGGATCGCGTTGCCGTCGCCGACATGCCCGAGCTCGAGCGGCTGATTCTCAACCGCCTCGCCGAGCTCGACGCGCTGGTGCGCGAGGCCTACGGCACCTACGACTACAAGCGCGTCGTCGCGGCGCTTTCCAACTTCATGAATGTCGAGCTCAGCGCCTTCTATTTCGACATCCGCAAGGACGCGCTCTATTGCGACGCCATTTCGTCGGTGCGCCGGCGGGCCTGCCTCACCGTGCTCGAAACGCTGTTCGACTGCCTCACGGCGTGGCTCGCGCCCATCCTCGTCTTCACCATGGAGGAGTGCTGGCTGGAACGCCATTCCGGCCCGGCCGAGTCCGTGCACCTGCGCCAGTTCCCGGAGCTGCCGGCCGGCTGGGCCGACGCGGCGCTCGCCGAAAAGTGGGAAAAGGTGCGCGAGGTGCGCCGCGTCCTCACCGGCGCCCTCGAAGTGGCGCGCCGCGACAAGGTCATCGGGTCCTCGCTCGAAGCCTGGCCGGTGCTGCATGTCACCGACCCCGGGCTGGCCGCCGCCATCGCCGGCATCGACATGGCCGAGGTGGCGATCACCTCCGGCATCGAGGTCGTCGGCGGCGAGGCGCCGGCCGATGCCTTCCGCCTTGCCGACGTCCCCGGCGTGGCGGTGGTCTTCGCCAGGGCCAGCTATCCGCGCTGCGCCCGCTCGTGGCGGCACGTTCCCGATGTCGGCAGCGATCCGGACTACCCTGACGTCTCCGCCCGCGACGCCGCCGCCCTGCGCGAGCGCGCCGCGGCGGGGCTGGCGTAGGCCGGCATGAGCCGCACCGGCCTGTGGCTGTCGCTGCTGCTCGGCCTCGCCGCCTTCGGCGCCGACCGGCTGCACAAATATGTGCAGATGGACCTGCTGGGCTGGCCCGAGGGGCGCTTCGTGCCCGTGCTGCCCTTCCTCGACCTCGGTTTCATCTACAATCGCGGCGTCTCCTTCGGCCTGCTGGGCTCGCTGCCGGTCGCCGCGGTGGCCGTGGTGGTGGCGCTGGCCATGCTGGCGCTCATCGTCTGGTGGGTGCGCGCCGCTTCGCTGCTGGTGCGCGTCGGGCTGGCCATCTGCATCGGCGGTGCGGTCTCCAACGCCCTCGACCGCTGGCTGTTCGGGGCCGTGGCCGACTTTTTCTGGCTGCACTGGGGCGATTTCTCGTTTTTCGTCTTCAACGTCGCCGACGCCGCCATCACGCTGGGGGTGTGCCTGCTGCTTCTCGACCTCCTCGGCATCGGCGGCCGCCGCGCCGCCAACCCGGTGTGAACGAATTACTGCCAGAATCTGGAATTACCGGGCTTGTCGGGCTATAAGCCTGCGATTGCGGGGTGGAAGGAAACCTTCATGGCGTTTGCGTTGACCGGGCGGCGGCTCGCCTCTTTGGCCACGATGGTGCTCGTCGGCGGCGCGCTGGCGGCCTGCACCACCACCGAGGGCACCAACGCCTTCACCGATGTCGGCACCTTCGAGCGCGAAGTGATGACCTCGACGGCGCAGGGCCTCGGCCTCGTGCCCAAGGACGAAAAGCCCGACCCGACAAATCCGCGCGGGCCGCTGGTGCTGCCCAAGGCCGGCCAGCCGCTGCCGGCGCCGACGACGGAAGCCAAGGTCGCCCTGCTCCCCGAGGATTCGAACAGCGTCAGGGTCGATGCCTCCGGCCTCACCCAGCAGGATCTCGAGCGCGCCCGCCGCACCAAGGTGGTGACGCTCTCGACCCCCAATGGCCGGCCGCTCACCGCCGCCGAGCTCAAGCAACTCACCGCGCGCATGAGCGATTTCCGGCTCTCCAGCCAGCGCTCGATCTATACGCCGCCCGAGGAATATTTCTCGGTCTCGGCCAACCAGCAGGACCTCGTCTGCCTCGCCGCCAACGGCACGCTGGTGTC
>JBDHTK010000238.1:0-4913 GCA_039808625.1 Devosia sp.
TGCTGGCGCTCGAGAACACGTTCCAGGGCCGGGTGATGCCGCCGGCCTGGCTGGCCGAGGCGACGGCGCTGGCGCGGCGGCTCGGGCTCGGCACGCATCTCGACGGGGCGCGGGTGTTCAACGCGGCGGTGGCGGGCCATGTCGACGTGGCGGAGATCGCGCGGCCGTTCGACACGATCTCGGTATGCCTCAGCAAGAGCCTCGGGGCGCCGGTCGGCACGGTGCTGGTGGGCGAGCGCGAGCTGATCGGCAAGGCCCGGCGCTATCGCAAGGCGCTGGGCGGCGGCATGCGGCAGGCCGGCATCCTGGCGGCGGCAGGCCTTCATGCGCTGGCGCACAATGTCGAACGGCTGGCCGAGGACCACGCCAACGCACGCCGGCTGGCCGAGGGACTGGCCCGCATTTCGGCGCTGACGGTGGAGGCGCCGCAGACCAATATCGTGTGGGTGGCGGTGCCGCAGGACGTGGCGCCGGCCTTCGCCGCCTTCCTCGCGGCCGAGGGCATCGGCGTTTTCGGCGGCTACGGCAACAAGCGGCAGCGCTGGGTGACGCATCTCGACGTGGACGAGGCGGCGGTGGACCGGGCCGTGGCGGCGGCCGAGCGGTTCTTCAGCCGGGCAGGCTGAGCTCGGCCCAGATCGGCAGGTGATCCGAGGCGGCGCGGGCCAGCGCCGAGCGGTGGACGCCGGTTTCGGCGATGGCGATGTCCTCGGTGACGATGATGCGGTCGAGCGAGAACACCGGCATGGAGGCGTGGAAGCTCGGGCCGCAGACGGCGATGGTGTGGCGCTGCTCGAAGGCGCGCAGCACGCCGGACTTGAGGTCGGGCTCGTTGAGGTCGCCCATCAGCACGGTGGGCAGGTTGGCTTCGAGCGTGCGCAATTCGGAGACGATGGTCTGGGTCTGCAACTGCCGCCATTTGCGGGTGAGGCCGAGATGCATGCCGACGACGCGCAGGCGCGTGCCCCCGCATTCGAGGTCGGCCACGGCGGCGCCGCGCGGCTCGAGATGCGGCAGCAGCATGGGGCGGGCGGCGACCACGTGCATGGACTTGCGGGCGAGGATGACGTTGCCGAAATAGCCCAGGCTCTGCGGGCGCTCGGAAAAGCGGATGGCGCGATAGCCGGTCTCGGCCTCGATCTCGGCCGGGTCGAGCGCGGCGACGCGCGAGCCGAAGCGGCGATCGACCTCCTGCAGGGCGACGATGTCGGCGTCGATCTCGCGCAGCACGGCCAGCACGCGGGCGGGGCGGCGGCGCCAGTCGAGGCCGACGGCCTTGCGGATGTTGTAGGACGCGACCTTGAGCTGCATGACGCCGGAACGGGGGGCGGGGGCGGCCGGTTGCGGCCGTGGCGGGCGATGATATATATCATTGCTATATATCAATGGAGGCGCCGATGGACAAGGCAAAGGTCTTCTGGTCCGGCCGCTCGCAAGCGGTGCGGCTGCCCAAGAAATACAGGTTCGACACCGACGAAGTCACCATCCGCAAGGAGGGCGACGTGGTGCTGCTCGAGCCGAGAGCGAAGGCGGACGATCCGTGGGCGTGGCTGGACAGGATGCCCGGCGCGCTGGATCAGGATTTCCTCGATGCGCTCAACGAGCCCGATCCGCCGATTACGGAACGCCCTGAGTTCGACAAGCTCTTCAAGTGAAATATCTGCTCGACACCAATGTGGTGAGTGCCTTGATGGCGCGAAACCGTCGCGTGGGAGAGCGCTTTCGCGACGCCGGGCTGCGGCAGTGCGGCGTGTCGTCGATCAGCGTACAGGAACTCCATTTCGGGGCCTATCGCTCGGGTCGTACCGCGTTCTACCTCGCGACCTACGATGACGTGGACATCGATGTGCTCGATTTCGACGCGGAGGATGGGCAGGCGGCGGGGCAGTTGCGGGCGCGGCTCGCGACGGCGGACCGGCTGATCGGCGCCTATGACATTCTCATTGCCGGGCAGGCGCTGGCGCGGGACCTGGTGCTGGTGACGCACAATGTGCGCGAGTTCAGCCGCGTCGACGGGCTCAAGGTCGAGGATTGGGACGACGGGCGCTGACCCCGCGGGCCAGCGCCCGACGGATCAGGCCAGGGCGCGGCGGATCGCGAGCTCGACGGGCGAATAGGCGCCGTCGGGCCGGTCGAGTTGCAGCGGCGTCCTGGGCAGCAGCGGCGGCTGCGCCATGATGCGCGGGCGCGTGCCGCGATGCGGCTGGGCCGCGTGCACGAGCAGCGGATGGCAGAGATAGACGGTGCCGGGCGCGCCGGTGGCCAGCGCCTCCGGCCGCCGGGCGCTTTCGGCGAAGCCGCTGGCCGCCAGCTCGCGCAGGGTGAGGCCCGCGGCGCCGGCCGGGGCGAGGCGCCGCGCCGTGTCGATGTGCGAGCCGAGGCGGATGCGCGTCGGAGCATCGGCGTCGCCCACCTCGGTAAAGAGGAACAGCAGCAGCAGCGCCCGGCCCCGGGAGGCGACATTGGCGCGCCAGTCGAGGACGTCGGGCGCCTCGTGGCCGAAGCTCACGTCGATATGCCAGCCGGCATCGCCCGGATCGCCAGGCGAGGGAAAGCGGATCGGGAAGGTGCCGAGCGCGCCCGGCGGCTGCCAGCGCCCGGCGCCGACGAGGGCGTCATAGGCGGCGTGCAGCACCGGCGTGTTGGCGGCGGCGCGGAAGGGCGGCTGGCTGTAGTGGCCGAGCCGGATGACGGGGCGCGTCCAGGTCGCCGGCTCGGCGGGGTCGACGCCCGCGTCGTGCCAGAGGATGGACCGGCAGGCGGCGGCGACGGCGTCGGGGAAGGCGCCGTCGAGGCGCAGGACGCCGTCGGCCATGAAGGAATCGATCTGAGCCGGGCTCAGGGAAGAGTCGTGATCGGGCATTGATGATCTCGCGCAAAAGCGGTCCCGCACAGGGCAGGACGGAAGGGTTGGGCAGGGCCGGGGGCCCGGCTCAGGCGCGCGGGAAGAGCGCGGCGGTGAAGCGGATCATCATCATGACGGGCGAAGGCTAGGCGGGCAGGCGGCGGCAGGTCAAGCCGCTGCGTCTTCGGCGGCGTAGTCGAAGGGGTCGGACGGGTAGGACTTGAACACCGGAAAGGCCGCCTGCCAGTCGTCGGCGTGGCGGCGGAGCCAGGCGACATAGGGACGGATGCTCTCGGCATAGCTGGCGGCGGGCGTCGCGCCGGCGGGCATCGGGTCCGGCGCCTGGCGGCCCGTATGGGCCAGGGTCACCCGCCAGCCGCGGCGCAGGAGCCCGGCCGCCGCGGCGCGGCCGATCTGTCCCGTGCCGCCGATGATGAACGCCGCGCGGGCCATGGCATCAGGCGGCCCGGAAATAGTCCTGCAACGGGCGCACGGTCAGGGCGCCGTCGCGATAGCCAATGATGCCTTCGACCGCGGCGACAGCGCCGGGAATGGTCGTGTAGTAGGGGATCTTGCCCATCAGCGCCGTGCGGCGGATGTCGCGGCTGTCGCTGATCGACTTGGCGCCGTCGGTGGTGTTGATGACGAGCTGCACGCCGCCGTTCTTCATGGCGTCGACAATGTGCGGGCGGCCTTCGGCGACCTTGTTGACCTTGGTGGCGCTGACGCCGTTGTCGATGAGGTAGCGATAGGTGCCGGCGGTGGCGACGATCTTGAAGCCGGAGTTTTCGAGGTGCCGCATCGGCTCGACGATCAGCGGCTTGTCGTCGTCGCGCACCGACACGAACACCGTGCCCTCGCGCGGCACCTTGGAGCCCGAGCCCATCTGCGACTTGGCGAAGGCGAGCGCATAGTCGGTGTCGAGGCCGATGACCTCGCCGGTCGACTTCATCTCGGGGCCGAGCACGGTATCGACGCCGGGGAAGCGGTTGAACGGGAAGACGGCTTCCTTGATGGCGATGTGGTTGAGCTTTTCCTCGACGAGGCCGAAGCTCTCGAGGCTCTCGCCGGCCATGATGCGCGAGGCGATCTTAGCGATGGGCTTGCCGATGACCTTGGCGACGAAGGGCACGGTGCGCGAGGCGCGCGGATTCACCTCGAGGATGTAGAGGGTGCCGTCCTTGAGCGCATATTGCACGTTCATCAACCCGCCGACCTTGAGGGCGAGGGCGAGCTCGGCGGTCTGGCGCTTGAGCTCGGCGATGACCTCGGGGCCGAGGTTCTGCGGCGGCAGCGAGCAGGCGCTGTCGCCCGAATGGATGCCGGCTTCCTCGATGTGCTCCATGATGCCGCACACGAACACCGTTTCACCATCGCTCAGGCAATCGACGTCGATCTCGGTGGCGCGGCTCAGATAGGCGTCGAACAGCAGCGGGTTGTCGGAGAGCACCGAGTTGATCTGGCCGGTCTTGTCGTTGGGGTAGCGGATGAGGATGTCGGGCGGCACCAGCGAGGTCAGCGTGTCCTGCACGTAGTTCTCGAACTCGGACGGCGAATGGACGATCTGCATGGCGCGGCCGCCCAGCACGTAGGACGGGCGGATGACCAGCGGATAGCCGAGGCGCTCGGCGACGATGCGCGCCTGCTCCAGCGAATAGGCGATGCCGTTCTTGGGCTGGGTCAGCTCCAGCCGGTTGATGAGCTTCGAGAACAGGTCGCGGTCCTCGGCGAGGTCGATGCTCTCGGGCTGCGTGCCGAGGATGCGCACGCCGGCCTTTTCGACCGCGTCGGCGAGGTTGAGCGGGGTCTGGCCGCCGAACTGCACGATGACGCCGTGCAGCGTGCCGTTGGTCTTCTCGCGCTCGAGGATCTCGATCACGTCCTCCTCCGTCAGCGGCTCGAAATAGAGCCGGTCGGAGGTGTCGTAGTCGGTCGAGACGGTCTCGGGGTTGCAGTTGACCATGATGGTCTCGTAGCCGGCGTCGGCCAGCGCGAAGGCGGCGTGGCAGCAGCAATAGTCGAACTCGATGCCCTGGCCGATGCGGTTCGGGCCGCCGCCGAGGATGAC
>JBDHTK010000239.1:0-4875 GCA_039808625.1 Devosia sp.
TTCATCTCGCCTCGCTCGGTGCGGTGAACGCCTATCTCGAAGCCCGCGCGCTCGGCATCGAAACGCGGCCGGTGCTCGTCGGGCCGGTGACCTGGCTCAGCCTCGCCAAGAGCCCGGATTCAGGGGTCGAGCCGCTGGCGCTGCTCGATGCCGTGCTGCCCGTCTATGCCGAGCTCCTGGCCACGCTCAAGGCGACCGGCGCGCAATGGGTGCAGATCGACGAGCCGATCCTCGCGCTCGATCTCTCCGAGGCGCAGCGGGCGGCGCTTCGGCGTGCCTATGAGGTGCTGGCGCCGGTGGCACCACGACTCATGCTCGCCACCTATTTCGGAGCGCTTGGCGACAACACCGCGCTCGCTGCGACGTTGCCGGTTGCGGGTCTGCATGTCGACCTGGTGCGCGCGCCCGGCCAGCTCGATGCGGTGCTCGCGGCGCTGCCCGGCGACAAGGTGCTGTCGGTCGGCGTCATCGACGGGCGCAATGTCTGGCGTGCCGATCTCGATGCCTGCCTCGGCCTCGTGACGCGCGCCTGGGACAGCGTCGGGCCGGACCGGCTGGAGATCGCGCCGTCCTCGTCGCTGCTGCATGTGCCGGTCGATCTCGATGCCGAAACCGACCTCGATGCCGAGCTGCGCCAGTGGCTGGCCTTCGCGCGCCAGAAGCTCGACGAGGTCGCGGCGCTGACGCTGGCCATGCAGAAGGGCCGCGCCGCCGCGCAGCCGGCTTTCGAGGCCAGTGCCGCCGCGCTCGCGGCGCACCGGCAGTCGGCGCGCATCCACAAGCCCGAAATCGCGGCGCGGGCGGCAGCGCCGCTGCGGCTGGCGCGCCAGTCGGCCTTCCCGGCGCGGCAGGCGGCGCAGCGCGCCCGCTTCGAATTGCCGCCCTTGCCGACCACGACCATCGGCTCGTTCCCGCAGACCGCGGACGTGCGCGCGCAGCGCGCCGGCTTCCGGCGCGGCACCATCGACGAGACCGCCTATGAGGCGTTCCTCGCGGCCGAGATCGAGAACGCCGTTCGCCTGCAGGAACGGCTCGGCCTCGACGTCCTGGTGCATGGAGAGTTCGAGCGCACCGACATGGTCGAATATTTCGGCGCGCAGCTCGGCGGCTTCGCCTTCACGCAGAATGGCTGGGTGCAGTCCTACGGCTCACGCTGCGTCAAGCCGCCGGTGATCTATGGCGATGTGTCGCGCCCGGCGCCGATGACGGTGCGCTGGTCGGCCTATGCGGCATCGCTCACGCAAAAGCCGATGAAGGGCATGCTCACCGGGCCGGTCACCATTCTGCAATGGAGCTTCGTGCGCGTCGACCAGCCGCGATCGGAGACCTGCCGGCAGATCGCGCTCGCCATCCGCGACGAAGTGCTCGACCTCGAAGCGGCCGGCATCGGCATCATCCAGATCGACGAGCCGGCGCTGCGCGAGGGGCTGCCGCTGCGCCAGGGCGAGCGGGCGGCGTATCTGCGCTGGGCGGTCGACTGCTTCCGCGCCACCGCCTCGGGGGTCGCCGACGACACGCAGATCCATACCCATATGTGCTATGCCGAGTTCAACGACATCATGTCCGCGATCGCCGAGCTCGACGCGGACGTCATCTCCATCGAGACGTCGCGCTCGCATATGGAGCTGCTCGAAGCGTTCCGCAATTTCCGCTATCCCAACGAGATCGGGCCGGGCGTGTGGGACATCCATGCGCCGCGCGTGCCGGACACGGCGGAGATGGTGGCGCTGCTGCGCAAGGCCGCCGACGGCATCCCGGCGGCGCAGCTATGGGTCAACCCCGATTGCGGGCTCAAGACACGCGGCTGGCCGGAGGTCGAGGCGGCCCTCGCCAATCTCGTCGCGGCGGCGCGCACGCTCCGGGCCTAGCGGGCTGGGCCGGTTTGCCGCATCGGCAGCGGGCCCGCCCCGATGCTATGGCGGGCCATGCCAACGAGCCTTCCCATGACCACCGCCAAGCGTCGCCTGCTGACGGCCGCCGGCGTCGTGATGGTCGGACTCGGCCTGGTCGGCGCGGTGCTGCCGGCGCTGCCGACGACGCCGTTCCTCCTGGTCGCGGTGGCGTGCTTCTCGCGCGCCTCGCCGCGGCTCGAACGCTGGCTGCTGGCGCATCCGAAGCTCGGGCCGACGCTCACGGCGTGGCGCCGGTCCGGCGCCATCGCGCCGCGCGCCAAGGCGCTGGCGCTCGCCACGATGGCGGCGGGCTATGTGGTGTTCCTCGTCGGCGCGGAGGCGCCCTATTGGGCGCGGCTGGGCGTCGCCGCCATCCTTGCGGCCTGCGCCGTCTTCATCCTCACGCGTCCGAATCCGCCGCGGGGATGACGCTCAGCGCGAGCTCGAAGCGCATGCTGGCGCCGGGCGCCAGCAGGGCGCGTCCGTGGCGGCTCGCGAGCGCGTCGCCGCTGCCGGCGAGGGGTGCGGTGCCATGCCACGGCTCGAGGCAGAGATAGGGCGCGCCGGGCTTCTGCCAGATGGCGAAATTGGGCAGGTTGGCGCAGCGCAGCTCGACGCGCGCGCCGCCCGCCGCGGCAAAGCTCATGCGCTCGCCGGCCCCTTCGGGAAAGAGCATCGCGTCGTCCACGAACATCTGCGCTTCGGGCACCAGTTCGCCCGCCGAAAAGGGCGAGGGCAGGGGAGCGGGCACGAGCAGCTTGTCGGCGTCGAGGCGGTAGAGCGGCGGCGCGCCGCCATTGGCGAGCGTCACGCGGTGAGTCTCGCCAGCGCTCCGCGGCAGAGGCCAGGCGAAGCCGGGGTGAAAGCCGAACTGGAACGGCATTTCGTAGTTGTCGCGATTGGCGACCGTCGCGACGATGCCGAGGGTGCGCGCCTCGAGGCGATAGGCGAGCTCGAGCCTGAAGGCGAAGGGAAAGGCGGCGCGGGTCGCCGCGCTGTCGGCGAGGACGAGGCGGGCCGAGGTGGCGTCGGCGTCCTCGACGGCGAAGTCGCTGTGGCGGGCGAAGCCGTGCGAGCCCATCGGATAAGAGGCGCCGGCGATGGTCACGTGGTCGGCGGGGCTGCGGCCGATCACCGGAAAGAGCAGCGGGGCGCGGTTGCTCCACCAGGCCGGGTCACCCTGCCAGAGCCATTCGGCGCCGCTGCTGTCGCGCACCGAGCGCAGCTCGGCGCCGTGTTCGGCGATCTCGACGGCGAGCTGCGGGGTGGCGAGGCGAAGCATGGGCGGGATCCGCTAGAGGATGGCGATGGCGTTGGCGGGCGAGCCGAACGCGCCCTTGATGTTAAGCGGAACGCTGGCCAGCGCAAACTCCCACACCTGCTCGCGCCGGCAGAACGCGACCAGCTCGTCGAGCGCCCACAATTCGGCGAGATAGATGCCGAGCCCCTTCATCGCTCCGGCATGCAGCGGACCCTCGCCCATCGGCATGGGCTCGACCGCCGGGTTGTCGGAGACCAGTGCGAAGGTTTTCGCCTCGCTCCAGAGCGGCAGCGAATCGGCGCGCAGGCCGGGCGCGATGGGGTTGTATTTCGGGCCCTGGAACACCCAGGCATCGGGATTGGCGGCGAGGCGGGCCTGAAAGCCGGTGTAGAAGATCACGGCGTCGCCCGGGTGCAGCGCCAGCCTGTGGCGTGCCAGCGCGCGCTCGACGTCGGCGCAGCCGAAATCGTGGCCATCGGCGAGAAAGGCCGCGTCCGGGCCGTCGAGCAGGTCGACCATGTCGAGCAGCACGGCGCGGGTGACGATGCCGCCCGACAGGGTGTCGATGCCCAGCGTCTTCGAGCCGAATTCGGGGAAGGTGTCGCCGAGCCCGATGCCGTCGACATAGACGGCGCCCGTGCCGTCGGGTTCGATCACGCCCCAATGGGCCAACGCGTCCCAATGGCTGTGCGATTGCAGCGCGATGGTGACGACGTCGTCATTGACGACGTTGAAGCGGCCGCCGCTGATCGGGCGCGTCTGGTTGTGCATGCGCGGCGTGTGGGTGAGGCCGGGGCGGCCCAGCGTCGGCCCGTCGAGCGGCAGGTTGAGCGCGATGACCTGGCCGCGCGTGACGAGGCCGATGGCGCGCAGCGTCGCGGCGGCGTCGACGTGGCGGAGGGCGCCGCGGCGGACGGGTGCGGAAGACGGCTCAGGCATCACGAAACCTCACAGGTTGGTATGCAATAAAATCAATCATTGCACTGATCATCTATAATATGGTCTTATAATCCACAAACTCTTTGAGCGCGAGGGGCCGATGGGCGAGGTGGCGAAGCGCGTGCTGCAGGCGGTCGACACGCCCGCGGTGCTGGTCGATCTGGAGCGGGTGGAGCGCAACCTCGCGCGTGGGCAGGCCCTCATCGCCGAGGCCGGGCTCGCCGCGCGCCCGCACGTCAAGACCCACAAGATTCCGGCCCTGGCGCAGCGGCAACTGGCGCTCGGCGCAGTCGGTCTCACCTGTCAGAAGGTTTCCGAAGCCGAGGTGTTCGCCGCTGCCGGCTGCACCGACATCCTCATTCCCTACAACATATTGGGCGACGGCAAGCTCGGCCGGCTCCATGCGCTGGCGCGGCAAGTGACGCTCAGCGTATCGGCCGACAGCGTCGGGACGCTGGACGGGCTGTCGCGCTGGTTCGACGACCCGGCGCGCCGCCTCGACGTGCTGGTCGAATGCGATACCGGCCAGCATCGCTGCGGGGCGCGGGCGCCCGAGGCGGCGGCGGCGCTGGCGCAGGCCATCGCCGGGCGCGCCGGGCTGCGTTTCGCCGGGCTGATGACCTATCCGCCGCGCGCCAGGGCGGCGGAGGTGGACGACTGGCTGACGACGGCGCGCGACCTCTGCCGGCGGGCGGGGCTGCCGGTGCCCACCGTCTCCAATGGCGGCACGCCGGGGCTGGCCGAGGCCGGCGCGGTACGGTGCGCCACCGAGTTTCGCGCCGG
>JBDHTK010000240.1:0-4867 GCA_039808625.1 Devosia sp.
GCCGGCGGCGTCGTCATAGCCGACCAGGGTGATGGCATGGCCGCCCTCGCTCTTGGCGGTGGCGCCGGCCCGCCACACCGACTGGCGCGCAGTGAGGTCGAAGAAGCTCGCATCGAGGTCGGCGATGATCACCACCGGCTGGCCCTTGGCGAGCGCGCCCTTGACCTTGTCGAGGTCGGGATTCTGGATGTCCCAGACCAGCTCGTAGCTGTCGATGCGGAAATCCTTGGCGCCGAGCCGCGCCGGCGGCAGCGGCGTCGGGCATTTGCTGTCGTCATAGGGATAGTCGGCGAGCGAGCGAGCGCCCTGTCGCAGCACCTCCATCGCGTCCGGGATATAGGCGCCCTGGTTGCAGTCATTGCCCAGGTGGATGATGTTGAACAGCCAGGCCGGGCTCGGGATGTTGGCGGGATTGGCGGTGTCGCGATGCTCGACCTGGTAGGCGTAGTAGGCGCGCGCCGCATAGGCGGTGGCCCAGCCCACGCACGAGCCCTGGTTCATCTGGTCGCCGACCGCCGGGAAATAGCTGGACAGATCGACCGCCTGCGGCAGGAAGTCGCGAAACACCGGCGCTTCCGGGATCGACTGCAACACTTCGGGAGGCGTCGGCGACGCGCCGGTGGCATAGATCCGTCCCTGCGCCAGGGCGCCGGTCGCGCTCATGCCGACGATCAGGGCGAGCGCGGCCAGCCCGGTGACACTGAATTTCATTGGCATTTCCCCCATGACCCGAATGGTCCGGCCTCAACGGCCCCGCGCGAACGCTACCATGCCGACAAGGGCGGGAGAAAGGCCGCACCGTGGCAAGCCGGAAGCGCCCTCGTGACCCGCCTGCCGCCGGCCCGCCACGCCCACGCCCCGCGCGGCGTGCCTGGCGACCGCCGTTCCACGCCTGCTGCCATTCCGGCGCCGGCCCCATGCCCCCGGTGTCACTCCCGCGCCATGCCCATCCCGCGCCGGCGGGAATGACAGACTGCACACGGCGGCCATTCCGCCCCTCTTGCGCCGAGTCGTTATAACGTCATAACTTACTCTCGTCCCGCCGGCATGGTGCGGCGGACGCGCAAGGGAGAAATTCGACATGCAGCTGTTTGGCGCCCTCGCCCGTGCCACGGGCACGGCAGCGATCCTTTTGAGCAGTACCGCGCTGGTCCAGGCCGCGGATGTATCGTTCCTGACCCACTGGTCGCCGGAAACGACGGCCAGGCTGGAAACGGCGGCCGCCGCCTATACGGCGAGCCACCCCGACACGAAGATCACGGTGCGCGCCGTGCCCTTCGGCGACCTCTTGACGACGCTGCGCTCGTCGGGCGGCGGCGCCGACGGCGCGACCATCGCCGGCATCTACGACGCCTGGCTGCCCGACCTCGTCAAGGACGGCCTCGCCGCGCCCGTGCCCGAAGCCGTCGCCGCCACCGCCACGGCCAACTGGCCAGCCGGCGTCATCGGCGCCGCCTCGGTGGGCGGCACACTCTACGGCATCCCCAACGAGATCGACGTCTACGCGCTCAACTACAACAAGCGCCTGTTCGCCGACGCCGGCATCGCCGCGGCGCCCAGGACCTGGGACGAGTTCCTCGCCGCCGCCGAAAAGCTCACCGACAAGGCCAAGGGCCAGCAGGGCTTCGGGCTCATCAACTCCTGGGCCGCGGGCGTCCTGCACCCGTTCTCGTCGCTGCTCGTCTCCAATGGCGGCGACCTCATCGTCGACGGCAAGCCGACCCTCGACAGCCCGCAGGCGAAGGAAACCTTCGAGCTCTACGAGAAGCTCATCAGCTCGGGCTGGTCCGACCCGGCGATGGCCACCGCCGACGCCAACACCACCGGCCCCTTCCTCGACAATTTCGTGTCGGGCAAGACCGGCATGATCATCATGGCGAACTGGTGGGAATCGGCGCTCAAGGCCGGCATGGGCGACGCCTTCGCCGACATCGCCACCGCCCCCATCCCGGTCGGTCCCTCGGGCGACACCGCCCGCTCCATCTCCTACTCGTGGATGACGGTGGTCAATGCCAAGGCCGCGGCCGACGAGCAGGCCGCCGCCTGGGATTTCCTCGCCTGGCTCAACGGCCCCGACTCGACGCCCGCGGGCGCCCCGGCCGGCGCCTCGGCGATGGGCGACATCCTGATGTCGATGGGCATCCTGCCCTCGCGCACCTCTGACGGCACGGCCTTCGCCGAGCGGCTGGCGAGCGACCCGTTCCTTGCCGGCTACACCGCGACTTTGGGCGACGCCAAGCCCTTCCCCGTGGTGCTGGGCGGCCAGGAATTCTCCGAATCGCTGCAAAAGACGCTCGAAGCCATGCAGTTCGGCCAGCTCTCCGCCGCCGAAGCGCAGGCGACGGCACAGGCCGACGCGGTCGAGATTCTCGAGCGCAACGCCGCCAGGTAAGCTGCGCCCTCCCGCAGCCGGTCCGGACGGGGCATCCTGCCGCCCGGACCTCCCCCGTCCTTCGCGCGAGTCCTCATGCAGACCACCCAGCACCGCTCGGCGATCGTCATGCTGGCCCCGGCCACGCTGCTGCTGGGCGTCTTCATCCTCGTGCCGATGGCGCTGACCATCGCGCTGTCGTTCACCCAGTGGTCGACGCAGACCGGCTTCGACACCGCCCGCTTCGTCGGCCTGCAGAACTTCTTCGACATCTTCGCCAACAACTCGGTGGGCCGCGACTTCAAGGCCGCGCTCGTCAATACGGCGCTCTACACCCTCGCCTCGGTGGTGGTGCTGCTGCCGCTCTCGGTGGGCCTCGGCCTGCTCGTCCACCAGACGCTGGCGCCCGGCGGCGTCATGCTGCGCACCGTGCTGTTCTCCACCTACATGGTGCCGATGATCGCCATCGCGCTGGTCTTTTCGAAACTCTATTCGCCCACCGAAGGCCCGCTCAACCAGATCCTCGGCTGGCTCGGCCTGCCGCCGCAGACCTGGCTCTCCGCGCCGCAGACCGCGCTCGGCTCCATCGTCGTGCTCAATGTCTGGCAGCAGATGGGCTATTTCACCGTGCTCGCCGTCGCCGGCCTCACCCAGATTCCCGCGAGCCTCTACGAGGCGGCGCGCATCGACGGCGCCGGCGCGCTGCAGCGTTTCGTCTGGATCACCCTGCCGCTGCTTTCCAGCACGCTGCTGTTCTCGGCGGTGATCGCCATCATCAACGCCGTGCAGATCTTCGAGCCGGTGGCGCTCATCACCCAGGGCGGCCCGGTCAACGCCACCAACGTGCTCACCTACCACATCCGCCGCGTCGGCATCGAGCGCGCCCAGGGCGGCCTCGGCTCGGCCATGGCGGTGACCATGATGCTCGGCCTCGTCGTCGCCATCGCCGCCCTCTTCGCCTTCGCGCGGTCGCGGGAGAAGCCGCTGTGAGCGCCGCCCTCGCCGACCGCCGCCTCATGGAGGGCCCGCATCGCACCCTCACTCCCGGCCGCGCGCTGCTGACGCTGCTCATCGTCGCCGTCGCCGTGATCGCCGCCTTCCCGCTCGCCTGGATGGTGCTGACCAGCCTCAAGACGCCGCAGGAGACGATGCAGGTGCCGCCCGTCTGGCTGCCGGCGCGCCCCAATCTCGACGCCTACGTGCAGGTGGCCGGCGTCATCGATCTCGGCCGCTCCTTCCTCAACTCCGCCATCATCGCGCTCGTCACCACCGCCGCCATCCTCGTCACCAGCCTGATGGCCGGCTACGCCTTCGCCAAATACCGCTTCCGCTACCGCGAGGCGCTGTTCGCGCTCCTCGTCGCGACCATGTTCCTGCCGCCCATCGTGACCCTCATCCCGCTCTACCGCATCACCGGCTATCTCGGGCTCAACGGCACGCTCGCCGGCGTGCTCGTCCCCAACCTCGCCAATGCCTTCGGCATCTTCCTCATGCGCCAGTTCATCAAGGGCGTGCCCGACGAACTGATCGAGGCGGCGCGCGTCGACGGCGCCACCGAGCTGCGCATCCTCTTCACCATCGTCGCGCCTGCCGTGCTGCCCGCCCTCGCGGCGCTGACGCTGTTCGCCTTCGTCTATCACTGGAACAGCTATCTGTGGCCGCTGACGGTGCTGCAGGGCAATGCCGACGCCTACCCCATCGTCATCTCGCTCTCGCGGCTGTTGAGCTACAATCGCGGCGCCATGAACACCGGCCTCGTCATGGCCGGCGCCACCCTCGCCGTGCTGCCGCCGGTGCTGCTCTTCGTGCTGCTGCAGCGCTTCTTCGTCGATTCCATCGTGAGCTCGGGGGTGAAGGGATGAGCGCCACCATCCTCGCCATCGACCTTGGCGGCACGCGCTATCGTGCCGGCCGCGCCACCGCCGACGCCCCCGCCGAGGTCACGCCGCTCGGCGAAGCGGCGGCGCCCGCCGGTCGCGACGCGTTCCTCGCCCTGCTCGGCCGGGAGCTTGCCGCCAGCGGCGCCACGCGCCTCGGCATCGGCGTCCCCGGTCTTGCCACCGGCACCAGATGCGACTGGGTGCCGAACCTCCCCTGGCTCGACGGCCTCGACCTCGCCGCGGCCTTCCCCGGCGTCGGCGTCGGGGTCGGCAACGACGCCCAGCTCGGCCTGCTCGCCGAGGCCCGCGCCGGCGCGGCGCAGGGGCTGAGCGACGCCCTGCTGCTCGCCATCGGCACCGGCATCGGCTCGGCCGTGCTCGCCGGCGGCCGCATCGTCGCCGGCCACCATGGCGGCGCCTGCTCCTTCGGCTGGGCCGCCGCCGACCTCGCCGATCCGGGCGAGGACCGCAGCGGCTGGCTCGAGCGCCACGCCTCGGGCCGCGCCCTCGATGCCGCCGCGCGCGGCATCGGCCTCGCCGACGGCATCGCGCTCGTCGCCGCCGCCCGCACCGGCGACGCCGCCGCCATCGCGGCGATCGTCGGTCCCGGATCGTC
>JBDHTK010000241.1:0-4825 GCA_039808625.1 Devosia sp.
CAAGGCCAATGCGCTGCTCGACGAGGCCGGCTATCCGCGCGGCGGCGACGGCACGCGCTTCTCGCTGAAGCTGCTGCCGGCGCCCTATTTCAACGAGACGCGGCAGTTCGGCGATTATCTGCGTCAGGCGCTGGCCGAGGTGGGCATCAATGCCGAGCTCGTCAACAACGACTCGGCGGCGCACCAGAAGGCCGTCTACACCGACCACGATTTCGACCTGGCGGTGGCGCCGCCGGTGTTCCGCGGCGATCCGGCGGTGTCGACCACCATCCTCGTGCGCAGCGGGACGCCGGACGGCGTGCCGTTCTCGAACCAGGGCGGCTACGTCAACCCCGCGCTCGACGCGCTGATCGACAAGGCCAACGTGACGGTGGACACCGCCGCGCGCACCGAGCTGTTCAAGGAGTTCCAGCGGCTCGTCGCCGCCGACCTGCCGCTCATCAACGTGGCCGAGTGGGGCTTCACCAGCGTGGCGAGCACCAAGGTGCTCAACATCGCCAACAACCCGCGCTGGGCGGTGAGCAACTGGGCCGATACGGCGCTGGAATCGTGATAGGCGTGGGGCCCCGAGGCTAACCCACACCGATCGTGCAGCGTGCCCTGACCCTGTTCCGCCGGCGAGTGATCGGCAGCATTCCGGTGCTGCTGATCGTCGTCGTCGGGACGTTCTTCCTGCTCGAAGCGGCATCGGGCGACGCCGTCGACGCCTATCTCGCCGCCATCGGCGGCGGCGATGCGACGCTCATCCAGTCGCTGCGCGAGGCCTATGGGCTCGACCAGTCGGTGTGGGCGCGGCTGTGGCTGTATCTGAGCTCGCTCGTCCGCTTCGATCTCGGCTATTCGGTGGCCTTCGGCCGGCCGATCCGCGACCTGATCCTCGAGCGGCTGCCCAATACGCTGTGGCTGATGGGCAGCGCCACGGCACTGTCGGTGAGCCTCGGCACGGCGCTCGGCATCGTCGCCGGGGCGCGGCCGGGCAGCGCCACCGACAAGTCGCTCTCCATCGCATCGCTGGCGCTCTATGCGATCCCGAGCTTCTGGCTCGGCCTCGTGCTGAGCGTCGTCTTCGCCGTGCAGCTCAGATGGCTGCCGACCTCCGGCATCGAGACGGTGGCCTCGGGCAAGGAAGGGCTCGACCGCGCCCTCGACATCGCGCGCCACCTGGTGCTGCCGGTGGTGTCGCTCGGCGTCATCTACCTGGCGCTGTTCCTCAAGGTGATGCGCGCCGGCATGGCCGAGGCGTGGCGGCAGGACTATGCCCTCGCCGCGCGCGCCAAGGGCCTGTCGCGCCCCCGTATCGTCCTGCGCCACATCGCGCGCAACGCGCTCCTGCCGCTCGCCACCATGATCGGCGTGCAGGCCGCCGGCATGCTCGGCGGCAGCGTGGTGATCGAAAGCGTCTTCGCCGTGCCCGGCTTCGGCCGGCTGGCGCAGGAGGCCGTGGCCGGCCGCGACGCACCGCTGCTGATGGGCATCATCGTCACCAGCGCGCTGCTGGTCATCGTCGTCAACCTCGTCGTCGACATGACCTATGCGCTGCTCGATCCGCGCGTCGGCGCCAGTGGCGGGGCGTGAGCATGCTGGCCCGCCTCAGCCGCTCGCCCGAAGCGATGGTCGGCCTCGTCCTGATCGCGCTGTTCGCCGCCACCGCGCTCATGGCGCCGTGGCTCTTCCCGCGCGATCCGCTGGCGATCGTCGGCCGGCCGCTGCTGGCGCCCTTCACCGACGCGGCGCTGCCGCTCGGCACCGACCGGCTGGGGCGCAACGTCCTGGCACAGCTCGTCCACGGGGCGCGCGCCTCGCTGCTCGTCTCCGTCTCGGCGGCGCTGGTCGCCATCCTCGCCGGCATGGTGGTGGGCACGCTCGCCGGGCTCGCCGGCGGCCTGGTGGACGAGGTGCTGATGCGCATCGTCGACGCCTTCCAGATCGTGCCGGGCTTCCTGCTGGCGCTGGCCTTCGTCAGCGTCATCGGCCCGTCGCTGCCCATCGTGGTGCTGGCCATCGCACTCGGCGTGTGGACGGCGCCGGCGCGGCTCGCGCGCGCCGAGGTGCTGAGCATCCGCGAGCGCGACTATGTCGCCGCGGCGCGCGTCATCGGCATGCATCCGCTCGAGATCGCGCTGCGCGAGGTGCTGCCCAACGCCCTGCCGCCGGTGCTGGCGCTGAGCGCGGTGCTGGTGGCGGCGGCGGTGCTGACCGAGGCGGCGCTGTCGTTTCTCGGGCTGGGCGACCCCAACATCGTCACCTGGGGCTCGATGATCGCCGAGGGGCGCAACGTGCTGCGCTCGGCGCCCAGCCTGTCGATCTTTCCGGGCATCGCGCTGGTCATCGCCGTGCTCGGCGTCTACCTCTTCTCCGAGGGTCTGTCGGGCGCCCTCGCCAATCGCCGGGTGCGGGCATGAGCGCGCCGCTGCTCACGATCGCCGGGCTCGGCGTGCGCTATGCCGGAGCAGCCGAGCCGGCGCTGGCCGGCGTCGATCTCGCCGTGGCGGAGGGCGAGCGCCTCGCCATCGTCGGCGAAAGCGGCTCGGGCAAGAGCACGCTGGCGCTCGCCATCGCCGGCCTGCTGCCGGCCGGGGCGCGGCGCGAGGGGCGCATCGACTGGCCGGGGCTCGGGCACGCGCCCGGCGCCGGCCGCGACATCGGACTCGTGTTCCAGGATCCCGGCAGCAGCCTCAACCCGGTGCTGCGCGTCGGCGAGCAGGTGGCCGAGGTGGCGCGCCGCCACCGGCACCTGGGCTGGCCGGCCGCCTTCGCCCGTGCCACGGAGCTCCTGGCGCAGGTGCGGCTGCCCGACCCGCCGCGGCTGCTGCGTGCCTTCCCGCATCAATTGTCCGGCGGCCAGCGCCAGCGCGTCGCCATCGCCGAGGCCATTGCCGCCGATCCGCGGCTGCTCATCGCCGACGAGGCGACAAGCGCGCTCGACACCATCGTGCAGGCCGAGATCGTCGAGCTGCTCGACACGCTGGTGCGCGAACGCGGCATGACGCTGGTGTTCGTGACGCACGACATCGCGCTGGCCGGCCGCTTCGCCGACCGCATCGCCGTCTTCGAGAAGGGACGGCTGATGGAAGCGGGGCCGGCGGCAGCGGTGCTGGGCCGCCCCGCCACCGCCTATACGGCGAGCCTCGTCGCCAGCCATATCGGGCTCGACACGCCGCCCCTCGTCGGCGGGGCCACGCCATGAGCGCGCCGGTGCTCGAGGTCGCGGGCGTCAGCAAGGTCTTCCGCAGCGGTGGGCGGCAGGTGGTGGCGCTCGACGGGGTGTCGCTCGCCCTCGCGCGCGGCGAGACGCTGGGCCTCGTCGGCCCCTCGGGCAGCGGCAAGTCCACCCTCGCGCGTGCCGTGCTGCGGCTGGTCGAGCCCGACAGCGGCGCCATCCGCTTTCACGGCCATGACCTCCTCGCGACCGGGGGGGGCGCGCTGCGCCGCCTGCGCAAGGGCCTGCAAATGGTGTTCCAGGACCCGCTCGCCGCCTTCAACCCGCGCACCAATGTGGGCACCGCCATCGCCGATCCGCTGCGCATCCACGCCATCGTGCCGGCGGCGGCGAGGCGCGCGGCGGTGGCAAGACTGCTCGACCGCGTCGGCCTGCCGGCGGCGCTCGCGAGTCGTGCCATCCACGAGATTTCGGGCGGCCAGCGCCAGCGCGTCGCCATCGCCCGGGCGCTGGCCACCGAGCCGGAGCTGATCGTCCTCGACGAGGCGGTGTCGGCGCTCGACGTCACCATCCGCAACCGCATCCTGGCGCTGCTGGTGGACCTGCAGCGCGAGCGCGGCCTTTGCTACCTGTTCGTGTCGCACGACATCGCCGTGGTGCGCGCCGTCGCGCATCGCGTGGCGATCATGGACCACGGCGTCATCGTCGAGAGCGGACCGACGCCGGCCATCGTCGCCGCGCCTGCCTCCGCCACCGGCCGCGCGCTGGTGGCCGCCGTTCCCCGCCTGCTCCCCTCCCCGGACTCCCTGCCATGACACGCTGGTCGCCGCTGCTCGATGCGCCCCCCTACCCCGCCGCCGGCTATGGCCGTCTGGCCGACCGCCTTGCCGCGCTGCTGGGCACGCGAAACGACGTTCTGCTGGTGCAGGGCGAAGCCATCATCGCGCTCGAAGCGGCGGCGACGAGCCTCGCGCGGCCGGGCCTCGCGGCGCTCAACGTCGTCACCAGCCCCTATGGGCGCTGGTTCGGCGACTGGCTGCGGCGCGGCGGCGCGGCAGTCACCGACCTCGCCGCCCCTCCCGGCCAGCCCATCACGGCCGAGGCGGTGGGCGCGGCGCTCGGCGGCGGCGGCGTCGATCTGGTGGCGCTGGTGCATGCCGAATCCGCCACCGGCATCCTCAATCCGCTGGCGGCGATTGCCGGCCTGGCACGCGCTGCCGGGGCGCTGCTGGTCGTCGACGCCGTCGCCTCGTTCGGCGGCCACGTGCTCGACGTCGACGCGCTCGGCGCCGACATCGTCGTGGTGGGCCCGCAGAAGGCCCTCGGCGGCGGCGCCGGCGTATCGGCCGTCGCGGTCAGCCCGCGTGCCTGGGCGCAGGTGGAGGCGCCCGGGGCCGCGTCCCTCTCGACGCTGGCGCTGGGTGACCTCAGGGCCAACTGGCTCGGAACGGGGCGCGGCGCCCTGCCCGGCATGCCCTCGCCCATCGAATTTCACACGCTCGAGGCGACGCTCGACCACGTCGAAACCGAGGGACTGGCGGCGCTCGTCGCGCGGCATGCGCGGGCCGCCGCCGCCAGCCGCGCCGGCCTCGCGGCGCTCGGCCTGCGGCCGTGGGTGGCGCCGGCGCAGGCCTCCAACCTTGTCACCGCCGCACTGCTGCCCGA
>JBDHTK010000242.1:0-4823 GCA_039808625.1 Devosia sp.
GTCTAGCGACGCGCGCCGCACCAGAAGGAGAGTGCCGACGACTTGCAGTTGAAACGAGTTAACGTCTGAGGGCGTCCAACTCAGCTCAGGACGCGGTCCAAATTGAGATCAAAGCGGATATGGCGCTTGGTGAGAGCCGCTGTTCCGCTGCTGGGTGAGCCAGTGTTCCGGGGCGGGATGAGCCGTGGCGCTGAATCTGAAGAGCAGAAGGGTTCGAGACGTCGCCGTCCAGGTCGGTTTTCTCGGCACGGTCGTTGGTCTTGTCGTCACGGCGATTGTGGTCGGCAAGCACAATCTGGATGCGCAGGGCATCACCTCCGGCTTCGGCTTCCTCAATCGGGCGACCTGCTTCGACGTGGGATTCTCCCTGATCGAGTTCACGCCCTATGACACCTTCGGCCGGCTCTTGCTGGTCGGCGTGCTGAACACGATCTTTCTCGGGCTCATCGGCCTTACCCTCGCCAATCTGATGGGGCTGGCCATTGCCCTGCTCCGCACCTCGCAGATCCCGGTGCTGAGCGCCATCGGCACGCTCTATATCGAGATCTTCCGGAACGTCCCGATCATTCTGCAGGCCTTCTTCTGGTATGCGCTGCTGACGCATCTGCCCGCGCCCAAGCAGGCCCTCAGCCTGCTGGATGTCGCCTTCGCCTCGGCGCGCGGCGTCTTCGTGCCGGGACTGAACGTGACGGCCGGCGCCGCGGCGCTGTTCTTCGCGGCGCTGTTCATCGGCCTGGGCGCCGCGTCGTGGATCAGCCTTGCCAAGCGCTTCAGGCGCTGGCCGGCCCAGCGGCGAAGGCTCTGGCGCTGGCTGGCTTTTGGCGCGGGCCTGGCCCTCGGGGTCGGTTTCTTGTGGGCAGGCAGGCTGGCGGAGACGCCGCTTGTGTCCCTGCCCGAGCTGCGCGGCTTGAACTTCAAGGGCGGGATCCGGATCTCGCCCGAGCTGTCCGCCATGGTCGTCGCCATCGCCGTCTATGGCGGCGCCTATCTGGCGGAGATCATCCGTGCCGGCTTTCTTGCCGTCCCGAAAGGGCAGATCGAGGCGGCCCAGTCGCTGGGCCTGGCGCCCTATCATGTCTTTTCCCGCGTGCGCCTGCCGCTCGCCGTGCGCGCGGTGTTCCCGACGCTGATCAGTCAGAATGTCTGGCTGTTCAAGGCCACGACACTGGGCATTGCCGTCGGCTTCACCGATTTCTTCTTCGTGATTTCGGTGTCCATCAACCAGGTCGGCCAGACCATCGAATTGATCGCCATCCTGATGGTGGGCTTCCTCATCATGAACAACACCATCTCCATCGTGCTCAACCGCGTCAATGCGGCCATCGCCCTCAAGGGCACGCAGCTTCGAGTCTGAAGGATCACGATGGTCGAGCGCGCCTCCCTTTCCGCCGCGGCGGCCGTGACCAGACCGGCATTCCTGTCGCGGGTCCGGCGCCGGTTTTTCCGCACCCCCCTCGAGACCGTCATTTCGCTGGTCGGCGCGGCCTTCCTGGGGTGGCTGGCATGGAGCCTGTTCGAGTGGGGCGTGCTGCATGCGGTCTGGACGTCGCCCGACGGCACCGCCGCGGTCTGCAAGGGCAGCACGGGCGCCTGCTGGGCCGTCATCCATGTCCGCTGGCGGCTCATCATGTTCGGCCTGTTCCCCTTCGACGAGCAGTGGCGCTCGACCCTCGCCTGCCTCGTGATCGTGCTGACGGGCATTGCCTCCTGCGTGCCGTTCTTCTGGCGGCCGCTGCGCCTCGCCCCGCTGTGGCTGGCCGGCTTCGGAACGTTCTACCTGCTCATGCATGGCGGCGTCTTCGGCTGGCGCGTGGTGTCGCCGGCCGACTGGGGCGGGCTGACGCTGACCGTGTTCGTCTATGCCGGCGTGGTGCTGCTCGGCATGCCGCTGGCCATCTGCCTGGCGCTGCTGCGCCAGAGCCGGCTCCCCGTCATCTCCCGGACGACTGCCGTCATCATCGACACCGTGCGCTCGCTGCCGCTGATCTCGGTGCTGTTCACGGCGGCGCTCCTCTTGCCCTTCGTGCTGCCCAGCTATCTCGTCGGCGACAAGATCTGGCGGATCATCCTGGGCTACGCCCTGTTTTTTGCGGTCTATCAGGCCGAGATCCTGCGCAGCGGCATCACCTTCCTGCATGCGGGCCAGCAGGAGGCGGCCAAGGCGCTCGGCCTCAACTACTGGCAGCGCACCACGCGGATCATCCTGCCTCAGGCCTTTCGCCGGGCCCTGCCGCCCACGATCAACCAGCTCGTGGTCAGCTTCAAGGACACCTCGCTGATCGTCATCATCGGCTTCTTCGACATCCTGGCCTCCGGCAATGCCGCCTTCGGCGCCGGCGAGTGGTCGTTTGCCTGGGTGGAAGTCTACTGCTTCGTCGCGCTTGTCTATTTCGTCTTCGTGTTCAGCCTGTCGCGCTACGGCGTCTACCTCGAGCGGCGCGTCGGTATCGGAAAATACTGACGCCCCGGAGCAAGGAACAATCATGAGCAATGCCGCCATCACCGTTCGGGGCGTGAACAAGCATTACGGGCAGTATCAGGCCCTTTACGACATCGACCTGGTCGTGCAGCGCGGTGAGCGCATCGTCATCTGCGGCCCGTCCGGGTCCGGCAAGTCGACGCTGATCCGCTGCCTCAACCGGCTGGAAGAACACGACAGCGGCTCGATTAACGTGCTTGGCACCGAATTGGACGACGAGGCGCGCATCGACCTCGTCCGCAGCGAGGTCGGAATGGTGTTCCAGCATTTCAACCTCTTCCCGCACCTCACCGTCCTCGAGAACTGCAAGCTGGCGCCGATGCTGGTGCGAAAGATGCCGCAGGCCGAAGCCGAGGCGACGGCGATGAAATATCTCGAGCGCGTCCGGATTCCGGAGCAGGCAGAAAAATATCCCGGGGAACTTTCCGGCGGGCAGCAGCAGCGCGTCGCCATTGCCCGCGCCTTGTGCATGAAGCCGGAAATCCTGCTGTTCGACGAGCCGACCTCGGCGCTCGACCCGGAGATGATCAGCGAGGTGCTGGACGTCATGGTGGAATTGGCCCGCGGCGGCATCACCATGATCTGCGTAACCCACGAGATGGGCTTTGCCCGGCAGGTCGCCGACCGGATCATCTTCATGGCCGACGGCCGGATCGTCGAGGAAGCGCCCCCGCAGCAATTCTTCGACACGCCCCGGCACGAGCGCACCCGGCAGTTTCTGTCGCAGATCCTGGGCCACGGCGCCGCCGCCCGGATCGTCTAGACACCTGCCCGCCCCGGGGCGGGCCATCGCCCGACGCCTGTTCGCCACGCGACACCCGTCCGTCTTTCCGCCCTGGCGGCGGGACGGCCGCAAGCATCCATGCCGTCTGTCGTTTCAGCATACAGAATTAGATACGGATCAAACTACATATCGACATTTCGTGTTGAACTTTGTGTTCTGTTCTGTATGCTGATCGTTATGGGGCTGCGACGGCTCGGAGCGGAGGGTGCGCCTTGGACGAATTCGACACGGTGATCGCGGGCGGAGCCGTGGTTACGGCGGGCGATACCATCCGCTGCGACATCGGCATTCGCGACGGCGCGATCGCGGCTCTGGGCCGGGATCTGGGGGCAGGCCGGCGGCGGATCGACGCGACGGATTTGCTGGTCTTGCCGGGCGGCATCGACGCGCACTGCCATATCGATCAGCGCTCTTCGGCCGGCGGCTATACCAACGATACCTGGGAGAGCGGCACGCGGAGCGGGCTGGCCGGCGGCACGACTATGCTCATCCCCTTCGCCGCCCAGATGCGGGGCCAGTCGCTGCACGACGCCGTCCGCCGCTATCACGACCTGGCCGATGGCCAGGCGCGGTCCGACTATGCCTTCCACCTCATCGTCTCCGACCCGACCGAGGCGGTGCTGGACGAGGAATTGCCGGCGCTGATCGAGGCCGGCTACACCTCGGTCAAGATCTATCTCACCTACGAATCCCTGCGTCTCGACGACAAGCAGTCCCTGCGCGTGCTGGAAACGGCGCGCCGCGAAGGCGCCCTGACGATGATCCATGCCGAAAATCACGAGATGATCACATGGCTCACCGACAAGCTGGTCGCCGCCGGCCGGGTGCGGCCGGAATTCCACCGCGTGGCGCACGCCGACGTCGCCGAAAGCGAGGGGGTCAATCGCGTCATCTCGCTGGCGGACGTGGCCGACGTGCCGGTGCTCATCGTCCACGTCTCGGCCAGGGATGCCATCACCGCCATCCGGCGCGCCCGGGGCCGGGGGCAGCGCATCTATGCCGAGACATGCCCGCAATATCTGTTCCTGACCGAGGACGACCTGCTGCGCTCCGGCTGGGAGGGCGCAAAATGCCTGTGCAGCCCGCCGCCGCGCGACGCCGCCAACCAGGAGCTGGTGTGGAACGGCCTTATAGACGGCACTTTTCAGATTTTCTCGTCCGATCACGCGGCCTACCGGTTTGCCGGCGACAACGGCAAGTTCCTCGGCGGGCTGGATGAGCAGACCGCCGGATTCCACAAGATCGCCAATGGCGTGCCGGGGCTGGAACTGCGCCTGCCGCTGCTCTTCAGCGAGGGGGTGCTGACGCATCGCCTCAGCCTCAATCGCTTCGTCGAGCTCAGCGCGACCAACGCCGCCAAGCTTTACGGGGTCTATCCGCGCAAGGGCACGATCGCGGTGGGCGCCGATGCCGACATCGCCCTCTGGGACCCGCGCGTCACCCGCACCGTGTCGATCGACATGCTGCACGACAACATGGACTACACGCCCTACGAGGGCCGCGTCGTCACCGGCTGGCCGGTGCATGTGCTGGTGCGCGGCGAGACCGCCTTCAAGGACG
>JBDHTK010000243.1:0-4814 GCA_039808625.1 Devosia sp.
CCCATCGCCAGCACCATGATGGGCACGCTGAGCGCGGCGCTGACGATCAGCCGGCGGGTGAAATCGACCAGCTCCGGGTTCGGGCCGTCACCGAGCGAGGCCACCATCGGCTCCAGCGCCATGCCGCAGAGCGGGCAGTCGCCCGGCCCGTCCTTGACGATCTCGGGATGCATGGGACAGGTATATTTCGTCCCCTTCGGCGCCACGGCCGGCGCGGCATGCGCGTGCGGCGCGTGATCGTGATGCGCATGGCCATGATGCGCATGGCCATGCGACGCGGGCGCGGCCGGCCTGCCCGGCAGCACGAAGGGCTTGGCGTCGAGATATTTCCCGGGCTCGGCGACGAAGCGCGTCCGGCAGCCGTCGCAGCAGAAATGATAGGTCTTGCCGTCGTGCTCGGCGCTCACGCTGCGCGCCGGGTCGACCATCATGCCGCAGACCGGGTCGAGCACCTTCTCGGCCGCCGCCACTCCGGCCTCGTCGTGATGGTGATGCTGCGCGTCCATGGTCCGGCTCCGTCTGTCACTTGATTTTCCATATGCACCTTCCCATCATTGGAAGGTCAAGACCTGCCACGAGGGAAAACGCGATGCAGATCGGAGAGGCGGCCGAAGCCACCGGCGTTTCGGCCAAGATGATCCGTCACTACGAGGCCATCGGCCTCATTCCCGCCGCCGACCGGCGCCAGTCCAACTATCGCGACTATGGCACGGCCGACCTGCACCGGCTCGGCTTCATCCGCCGTGCCCGCGACCTCGGCTTTTCCATCGACGAGATCCGCAACCTGCTGCACCTGTGGGCCGACCGCGACCGGTCGAGCCGCGACGTCAAGACGCTGGCGCTCGCCCACGTCGCCGAGCTCGATGCCAAGATCGCGCGGCTCGCCGAGATGCGCGCCACCCTCGCCCACCTCGCCCATTGCTGCGACGGCGACGACCGGCCCGACTGCCCGATCATCGAGAGCCTCGCCGGTGCCGCGCCACTCAGGCACGCCCATTGAGACTTGGACAAGCGGCGCGCCGCCGGTGTAAAGAGCGCGCCGTCCGACTGCTCAGGTGCAACTCCCCGTGAAAGACCATACCGTCGCGGTGCGCCGCGATCTCGTGAAGCTCATGCCCGTGCCCGGCAAGGGCCGCGGCGTCATCGCCCGCCGCGCCATCCCGAGGGGCACGCTGATCGAGGCGGCGCCTGTCATCCGCATGAAGAAGGCCGACCGGCTCGACCGCTCGACCATCCTCAGCCACTACCCCTTCGAATGGCCCGACCCGCCCTATGTGCAGGCGTTCGTGCTCGGCTGGATCGCGCTGCTCAACCACTCCGACGCGCCCAATTGCCGCTCCGAGGTCGACGTCAGGGACGAGGTCATCCGCTGCTGGACGACCACCGACATCAACAAGGGCACCGAGCTCACCCACGACTACGGCATCGAGCCCTGGTTCAAGGTGGCGAAGGAGCTGCGCAAGTAAGCGCCAGTCCCGCCCTGTCCACCACGTCGTTCCCGCGCAGGCGGGAATGACGTGGTGCAAGCGGAGAAACCTCACACGCTGAGGCACAGATACTTGATGTCGAGATAGTCCTCGATGCCGTATTTGCTGCCTTCGCGGCCCTGGCCCGATTGCTTGACGCCGCCGAACGGCGCCACCTCGGTGGAGATCAGCCCGGTATTGATGCCCACCATGCCGTAGTCGAGGGCTTCCGCGACCCGGAACACGCGGGCGAGGTCGCGCGCGTAAAAATACGAGGCGAGCCCGTATTCGGTGGCGTTGGCGAGGGCGATCACCTCGTCGACCGTCTCGAACTTGAACAGCGGCGCCACCGGCCCGAACGTTTCCTCACGGGCGAGCAGCATGTCCCCGCTCGCACCGGCGAGCACGGTCGGCTCGAAGAACAGTCCGCCTTTCGCCTTGCCGCCGAGCAGCACCTTGCCGCCCCGCGCCGTCGCGTCGGCAAGGTGGCGCTCGACCTTCTCGACCGCCCGCCTGTCGATCAGCGGCCCGGTCGTCACCCCTGCGGCGAAGCCGTCGCCCACCTTGAGCGCCCGCGTCGCCGCGACGAGCTTTTCCGCGAAGGCGTCGTAGACGCCGGCCTGCACATAGATGCGGTTGGCGCACACGCAGGTCTGCCCGTTGTTGCGGTACTTGCTGACCATCGCGCCCTCGACCGCCGCGTCGAGGTCGGCGTCGTCGAAGACGATGAATGGCGCGTTGCCGCCGAGCTCGAGACTCAGCCGCTTGACCTGCTCGGCCCCCTGCCGCATCAGGATGCGCCCGACCTCGGTCGAGCCGGTGAAGCTCAGCTTGCGCACGATCTCGTTGGAACAGAATTCCACACCGATCGCCGCGGCGTCGGTCGAGGGAATGACGCTGAACAGCCCCTTGGGCAGCCCCGCCCGCTCGGCGAGCCTGGCCAGCGCGATGGCCGACAGCGGCGTCTCCGCCGCCGGCTTGCTCACCACCGCGCAGCCCGCCGCCAGCGCCGGCGCCAGCTTGCGCGCCAGCATGGCGTTGGGGAAGTTCCACGGCGTGATCGTCGCCACCACGCCCACCGGCTGCTTCAGCACGATGATGCGCTTATCCTCGAGATGGCCGGGAATGGTGTCGCCATAGACGCGCTTGGCCTCCTCGCCGAACCATTCGACATAGGCCGCGCCATAGGCGATCTCGCCCTTCGCCTCGGCCAGCGGCTTGCCCTGCTCGGCCGTCATGATCGCCGCGAGGTCGTCCTGGTGCTGCAGCATCAGTTCATGCAGCCGGCGAAGGATCGCGGCCCGCGCCTTGCCGGTCCGGCGCGCCCAGTCGAGCTGCGCCACGTCGGCAAGGGCGATGGCCTGCCGTGCCTCGGCGACGCCCATGTCGGGCAATTCGGCCAGCACCTCGCCGGTCGAAGGGTTGGTCACCGGAAAGCGGTTGCCGCTCTCGGCCGCCTCGCGCCACTGGCCGGCGACGAAACCCGCCGCCGGCACGAGGCCCTTGTCCTTGAGATGTCGCTGCAGCGCATTGGTAATGGCCATGAGACTCTCCTTTGCCGGCGAGTCTAGTGCCTTTCGAGCGCGGCAGGAACGGCCGGGTCAGGCCGCGGCCGGACCCGGATCGTCGTCCTCCTCGCCCGCCGGCTCGGACACCGAGATGACCGTCAGCATCTGCGGCCGCCCGTCGCGCGTGCGGAAGGTGATCGACTGCCCGGCCCTGAGCCCGATCAGCGCCGTCCCCACCGGGGTCAGCACCGAAATCTTGCCCGAGCCGATGTCGGCCTCGGCCGGATAGACGAGGATGACGCGCCGCTCGTCGCGGCCCGTGCGGAAGCGCACCAGCGAGCCCATGCGCACGACGTCGGCGGGCAGCTCGGCATCGGCCAGCACCTTGGCGCGGTCGAGCTCCTGCATCAGGTCATCGACGATATCGTCGTCGCGGCCCGTCCCGACGAGCGAGAGCAGCTGGTGGTGGTCGCTCTTGCCGAGCGTGATGCTGGGCGAGAGCCAGAGTTCGTTGACATTGCTCATGACAATCTCCCGGCCGGCGCGGAATCGCTCCGGCGGCCGCTGTGAATGAAGGGGTGGAAATACTGGTCCGGCGTCTGGTGTGATGCGTCGCGTCGCGCGGCTGCCCTAAGCCCGCGAGACGCCACAGCGCACGGGCCTAGGGTCGCGATCCCTCCACGGGAAATTCCCGCGTTCGCGACAGGATGACGATGGATGTGTACACGGTGCACATGCCATCTAACCTAGGCATTCTCCAGCGGAATGCAAGCGAGCCGGCTCACGCCGTGGGCAGGCTGCGAAAGCCCGCTTGCGCCGGGACGTCGGCCGGCGCCGTCGCCACCCCGCGCACCGCCGCCGGCGGCGGCCCCTGCCGGAACGCCGCCAGCATGTCGGCAACGGCCGCCGCCTCGCCGGCGATCAGCGCCTCCACCGAACCGTCGCGGCGGTTGCGCACCCAGCCGTCGAGCCCGAGCCGCTGTGCCGTCTCGACGGTCCAGTAGCGATAGCCGACGCCCTGCACCCGGCCGGTGACGCGCACCGTGACGGCCTCGCGCGCCATCGCCCCTACACCGTGGCGCCGATATGCCAGGGCACGAACTCGTTGTCGCCATAGCCGAGCAGCTCGGATTTGGTCTTCTCGCCCGAAGCGACGCGCAGGATCGTCTCGAAAATCTCCTGGCCCTTTGCTTCGAGCGACGAGCCCTCAACCACCTCGCCGCCATTGATGTCCATGTCATCGATCATGCGGCGGTAGATTTCGGAATTGGTGGCGATCTTGATCGAGGGCGTCGGCTTGCAGCCATAGGCCGAGCCGCGGCCGGTGGTGAAGCACAGCACATTGGCGCCGCCCGCCACCTGCCCCGTCGCCGACACCGGGTCGTAGCCGGGCGTATCCATGAACACGAAGCCCTTTTCGGTCACCGGGTCGGCATAGTGATAGACCGCGTTGAGCGGCGTCGTGCCGCCCTTGGCCGCCGCGCCCAGCGATTTTTCGAGGATCGTCGTCAGCCCGCCCGCCTTGTTGCCCGGCGACGGGTTGTTGTTCATATCCATGTTGTTGCGGGCGGTGTAGTCCTCCCACCAGTGGATGATGTCGACGAGCTTCTGGCCCACTTCGGGCGTGCGCGCGCGCCGCGTCAGCAGGTGCTCGGCGCCGTAGATTTCGGGCGTTTCGCTGAGGATCGCCGTACCCCCGTGCCGCACCAGGATGTCGGCCGCATAGCCCAGCGCCGGATTGGCGGTGATGCCCGAATAGCCGTCCGAGCCGCCGCATTGCAGCGCCAGCGTCAATTCGCTCGCCGGCGCCGTCTCGCGCCGCACGTCGTTGACCACCGGC
>JBDHTK010000244.1:0-4796 GCA_039808625.1 Devosia sp.
GCCCGACCGCGGGGCGGCCGCGCATCGAGTCCGACATCGATGCGGCGGAGGTGATCCTTTACCTCGCGCCCGAAACCAATGGCGAGGTGGCGGTGAAGGCGTGGGCGGCGCTGGGCAAGGTCACCGGGCGCGAGCACACGCATCTGGCGGCGGCGCGGGAGGACGAGAAGATCCGGTTCCGCGACATCCAGGCGCAGCCGCGCAAGATCATCTCGTCGCCCACCTGGTCGGGCATCGAGAGCGAGCATGTGAGCTACAATGCCGGCTACACCAATGTGCACGAGCTGATCCCGTGGCGCACGCTCACGGGGCGCCAGCAATTCTATCAGGACCATGCCTGGCTGCGCGATTTCGGCGAGGGCTTCGCGCTCTATCGGCCGCCCGTCGATACGCGCACCGTGGGTACGATGGTGGGCACGCGCTCCAACGGCGAAAAGGAGATCGTGCTCAACTTCATCACGCCGCACCAGAAATGGGGCATCCACTCGACCTATACCGACAATCTGCTGATGCTGACGCTGTCGCGCGGCGGGCCGATCGTTTGGCTGTCGGAAGTGGACGCCAAGGCCATCGGGCTGGTCGACAATGACTGGATCGAGCTGTTCAACCTCAACGGCGCCATCACGGCACGCGCCGTGGTGAGCCAGCGCGTGCAGCAGGGCATGTGCCTCATGTACCACGCGCAGGAAAAGATCGTGAACGTGCCGGGCTCGCAGATCACGGGCCTGCGCGGCGGCATCCACAACTCGGTTACCCGCACGCTGCTGAAGCCGACCCATATGGTGGGCGGCTACGCGCAGCTTTCCTACGGCTTCAACTACTACGGCACGGTGGGGGCGAACCGCGACGAGTTCGTCATCGTGCGCAAGCTCAACCAGATCGACTGGCTTGATCACTCCAATCCTGTCGATCGTGCCGTGGGGGAGACCGCCAAATGAAAATCCGCGCCCAGATCGCCATGGTGCTCAATCTCGACAAGTGCATTGGCTGTCACACCTGCTCGGTGACCTGCAAGCAGGTTTGGACCTCGCGCCAGGGCATGGAGTACGCCTGGTTCAACAATGTCGAGACCAAGCCGGGCATCGGCTACCCCAAGGACTGGGAGAACCAGGAGCGCTGGCAGGGCGGCTGGAAACGCAAGAAGAACGGCAAGATCGTGCCCAGGCAGGGCGGCAAGCTCGCCATCCTGTCGAAGATCTTCGCCAATCCCGTGCTGCCCGAGATCGACGACTATTACGAGCCGTTCACTTTCGACTACGAGCATCTGCACAAGGCGCCCGAACTGCCCACCTCGCCGGTGGCGCGGCCGCTCTCCCTGGTCAGCGGCAAGCCGATGGAAAAGATCGAATGGGGGCCGAACTGGGAGGAGATCCTCGGCGGCGAATTCGACAAGCGCTCGCAGGACTACAATTTCGAGGCCGTGCAGAAGGACATCTACGGCCAGTTCGAAAACACCTTCATGATGTATCTGCCGCGGCTGTGCGAGCACTGCCTCAACCCCTCCTGCGTCGCCTCGTGCCCGTCCGGCTCGATCTACAAGCGCGAGGAGGACGGCATCGTCCTCATCGACCAGGACAAGTGCCGCGGCTGGCGCATGTGCGTGTCGGGCTGCCCGTACAAGAAGATCTACTACAACTGGACCTCGGGAAAGGCCGAGAAGTGCATCTTCTGCTATCCGCGCATCGAGGCGGGGCAGCCCACCGTGTGCTCGGAAACCTGCGTGGGGCGCATCCGCTATCTGGGCGTCCTGCTCTACGATGCCGACGGCATCGAGCAGGCCGCGTCGGTCGAGGACGAGCAGGACCTCTATGAGGCGCAGCTCAAGCTGTTCCTCGATCCCAACGACCCCAAGGTCATCGCCCAGGCGCGGGCGGACGGCATCGCCGAGAACTGGATCGAGGCGGCCAAGCGCTCGCCGGCCTACAAGATGGCGGTGGAGTGGAAGATCGCCTTCCCGCTGCACCCCGAGTATCGCACGCTGCCGATGGTGTGGTACGTGCCGCCGCTGTCGCCGATCCAGTCGCATGCCAGTGCCGGCGCCATCGAGACGGTCGGCGACATTCCCGATGTGCGCTCGCTGCGCATTCCGGTGCGCTATCTCGCCAACCTGCTGACCGCCGGCGACGAAGAGCCGATCATCGTGGCGCTCGAGCGGCTGCTCGCCATGCGCACGCATTTCCGCCAGCGCCAACTCGGGGCGAGCGACGGCATGGCGGTGCTGGCGCAGGCCGGGCTCAGCCCCGAGATGGCCAATGAGATGCATCGCTATCTCGCCATCGCCAACTACGAGGATCGCTTCGTCATCCCTACGAGCCACAAGGAGACGGCCGAGGATGCCTATGGCATGCGCGGCGCCTGCGGCTTCAGCTTCGGCAATGGGTGCGACGCGGGAGAACCGCATTCCAGCCTGTTCGGCGGCTCGATGGGGCGGCGCAAGCTCACGCCCATCCGCCCGCTCGATACGTGACGGGGCGGCCATGCTGATCTTCAAGGTGTTCAGCGCGCTGTTGTCCTACCCGACGGTCGAGATGCGCGCCGCCCTGCCGGAGATGGCGGCGGCGGTGATGCAGGCGCCGCTGCTGGAGGGCCGCGAGCGCGAGGAGTTGCTGGCGCTGATCGACGACCTGGCGCGCGGCGACCAGCTCGAGGCCGAGGAGCGCTACAGCGACCTGTTCGATCGCGGCCGGGCGCTGTCGCTGCACCTGTTCGAGCACCTACATGGCGACAGCCGCGACCGCGGCGCGGCGATGGTCGAGCTCAAGCAGCTCTACGAGGCAGCGGGGCTCGACCTGTCGAGCAGCGAACTGCCCGACTATCTGCCGGTGGTGCTCGAATATCTGAGCTGCCGCGACCTTGGCGAGGCCCGCGCGATGCTGATCGACTGCGCGCATATCCTCACGGTCATCGCGCGGGCCCTCATTGCCCGGCGCAGCCCCTATGCCGCGGTGCTGCAGGCATTGCTGGCGATCAGCGGCGAGCCGCGCGTCGATCCGGCCAGCGTGCCGCCGGCCAAGGAGCGGCCCGATTCCATCGATCGCGAGTGGCGCGAGGAGCCGGCCTTCGGCGGGGCGTTCGGCATGGCCGGGCAGGCGGGCGCCCACAGGACCTGAGAGGGGGACGAAAGATGTTTTCACCCGAGTTCGTCAACACCGCGCTGTTCGGCGTCTATCCCTATGTCTGCCTCACCGTGCTGCTGCTGGGCAGCCTCATCCGCTTCGACCGCGAGCCCTATACGTGGAAGAGCGATTCCTCGCAGATCCTTAGGGCGGGGCATCTGCGGCTCGGTTCCAACCTCTTCCACTACGGCATCCTGATCGTGGTGGCCGGCCATTTCGTCGGCTTTCTGACGCCGGCCTGGGCCATCGACTGGCTGCTCGACCCATCGCAGCACCAGCTCGTCGCGATGGTGGTGGGCGGCGTCGCCGGGGCGATCGCCATTGTCGGGCTCAGCATCGTCATCTATCGGCGCGTCGCCGATCCGCGACTGCGCCTCAACAGCCGCAAGATGGATTTCGCCGTGATCCTCATGCTGTGGCTGCAGCTGGCGCTGGGGCTCGCCACCGTGCCGCTCTCGGCCTCGCACATGGATGGCGCGATGTTCGAGCGGCTCAGCCACTATGTCAGCGGCATCGTGACGCTCAATGCCGGGGCGGCCGACCTGCTCATGGGTGTGCCGCTGACCTACAAGGTCCACATCCTGCTCGGCTTCACTATCTTCCTCATCTCGCCGTTCACGCGCATGGTGCATATCTGGAGCGGGGTTGCATCGGTGTTCTACCTGTTCCGCCCCTACCAGATCGTGCGTACGCCCGACCGGCGCAGCAAGAAGGCGGCCCGGCCGTGAGCGCTGCCGTCAACGGCGTCGCCATCGCTGCAGCCGAGGGCGAGCCGCTCGTGCTCGTCGCGGCGCGCGAGCTCTTGCGCCAGGAGGCGGTGGCGGAGGGCCTCGTCGACGACGAGGAGGAGGACGCGGGCGTCGTCAGCGCGGCGATCGAGGCGCTGCTCGGCCGCGAGGTCGTCGCTCCCGAGCCGAGCGAGGACGAGATGCGGCGCTATTACGACGGCCATCTCAACGAGTTCCGCAGCAACGACCTGGTCAATGTCCGGCATATCCTGTTCCAGATCACGCCGAGGGTGAACGTGCCGCAGGTGCGCGAACGGGCGGAAGCGACGCTCAACACCCTGCTGCGCGCGCCGGAGCGCTTTGCCGAGCTGGCCAGGGAGCTGTCGAACTGCCCGTCGGGCGCGCAGGGCGGCGTGCTCGGCCAGATCGGGCGCGGCGACACGGTGCCGGAGTTCGAGGCGGCGCTGTTCGGCTCGGGCCGCATCGGCGTGTCGCGCGATCTCGTGCGGACCCGCTTCGGCTTCCACATCATCGCGGTGGACCAGCGCCTGCCCGGCAAGACGGTGCCCTACGAAATGGTGCGCGACAAGCTGGCCGCGCGGCTGCGCAGCGTCGTCGAGGAGCGAGCGCTACGCCAGTATGTGAGCATCCTCGCCGGCCGCGCCAAGCTCGAGGGCGTGGAGCTCGACGCCGCCGCGACGCCGCTCGTGCAGTAGGGTGACCCCGTGCTCGGCGACCTGATTGCGCAGCTCGACCGCCCCGAGATCGTCGAGGAGGTGCTGGCCGGCCTCAACCCGCTGGCGCGCGAGCAATTGCAGCAGCGTGCCGCCGACGCGCAAATGACGGTGCCCGATTTCGCTGCCGGGGCGGTGCGTGAGTTTGTCGAGCGCGCCGACGACGATCTGTGGTTCCAGCTCCTGACGCTGATCCGGCAGGCCGACGAGCCGGGGCT
>JBDHTK010000245.1:0-4773 GCA_039808625.1 Devosia sp.
CGACAATGTTCATTCCAGGCTCCTTGCACACGTCATCATGCTTTGCAGCATCGGCTCGCGCTGAATGCGTCGAACTGCCGCCGAAGCTAGGCCCGCCGCGTTGAAATTAAGTTAATCGGGAACGGGGCAATCCCCGCCTATTCTATCGGTTTGAGGTATATAAAACAGAAGGTTATTGTATTCGGTCAAGTTGCACTTGTCGTGCGACGGGTGTCGCACCCCCTGTGCCGTTTTCGAATTGTTCACCATTCTGGCGGAAACTGCTTGGTCAGTTGCGTACCAAGTTCCGGGTCCCGTCATGTTCAAGCGCCTCCTCGCCCTCCTTGCGGCTGCCGCTCTCGGCCTGGCGCCGACGCTGGCGCTGGCCGATGCCAACCAGCCGATCAGCGTCAAGGTCAACATGGCGCGCATCCTGAGGATCAGCGCCCCGGCGGCGACGGTCATCATCGGCAATCCCGGCGTCGCCGACATCACCATCCAGGACCCGCAGACGCTGGTCCTCACCGGCAAGAGCTACGGGCAGACAAATCTCATCGTGCTCGACGACATGGGCAACCCGATCGCCGACACGATGGTCAGCGTGGTGCAGGGCCAGGCCGACCTCGTCACCGTCTATATGGGCACGGCGCGCAACACGCTGGCGTGCCAGCCGGTGTGCCAGCCCACCATCATGATGGGCGACGACACCGAGTTCTCGAGCGCCACCTATGCCTCGTCGGCGGTGGTGCGCAGCGCGGCCGGCGCGCAGTAAGCCGGCGTTAACCACGGCGCAGCGCTGGCGCAAATCCACCGCGCCGCCCTAACGTCCGGTTAGGCAAGGCCGGCTTAGGCTCGCGCCCCAGCATGACCCGAAGAGCCAGCTTCCTGCGGCGCCTGCTCACACCCGCCATCGCCCGCGGGCACGGCTTTGCGCGCGACGAGCGTGGCGTGACGCTCATCGAGTTCGCCATCCTCGCCATCCCCTTCTTCACCATCATCACCGCCACCATCGAGACGGCGATGGTGTTCTTCGCCGGCCAGATCCTCGACAGCGCCGTCGAGGATGCGAGCCGTCTGGTGCGGACCGGCCAGGCCCAGGCCCAGGGCTTCTCCGTCGACGATTTCCGCGACTATATGTGCAGCTACACCTTCGGCCTGTTCGATTGCAGCGCCATCCGCATCAAGGTCACGGGCGTTGGCAGTTTCGGCTCCGCGCAACTGGGGCCGGCGGTGCAGACCTGCACCGAGACCGAGTGCACCTGGGCGTTCGACAACACGTTCGCGGCCGGCTCGCGCCGGCAGGTCATCCAGGTCAGCGCCTATTATCGCTGGCCGCTCATCTTCAACATGCCCTACTTCAACCTGCGCAACCAGCCGGACAACTACCGGCTGCTGGCGGCCACGCGCGTCTTCCGCAACGAGCCGTTCTGATGCGGCGGACCCTGCAAAACATCGTTCTTCTCGCACGGCGGTTCGGGCACGAGCAGCGCGCCGTGGCGGCGGTCGAGTTCGCGCTCATCCTGCCCCTGCTGCTGCTGCTCTATTTCGGCTCGATCGAGGCGGCGGCGCTGTTCACGGTGGACAAGCGCGTCAACTCGGTGGCGGCGACGGTGGGCGATCTCGTCTCGCAATGGGACCCCGGCGACGGCGATCTCGGCACCGGGACGGGCAGCGTGCTCGCCGATTATCTCGCCGCGGCCACGGCGATCATGTCGCCCTATTCCGACGGCGGGCTCAGGATCGTCGTCAGCCTCGTGCAGGTGCGGGCCGACGGCAGCACCAAGATCCTGTGGAGCCGGGCCAACGCCGCCGGCACGGCGCGCAGCGCCGGCGGCAGCTATGCCGAGCTCGTCACCGCGTCGCGCATGAACGAGGTATCGCGCGGCGGCTGCATCATCGCGGCCGAGGCGAGCTATGCCTATCTGCCGCTCATGGCGCAGGTCTACAACACCGCGCTCACCCTGCAGCACACCAATTACTTCCTGCCGCGCTTCGGCAGCGACCGGCCGATCGATCTGGACACGACCGCGCTCGCGGCCAATGCTTGCACCGCCACCTGAACGCATGCCATAGGCGCTCCTGGCAGTCCCTGGGAGAAGTTCATGGCTGAGGCACCCGTTCCGGTCTTCGACATCGGCAATGTTTTCGTCGAATGGGACCCCATGCTGCTGTTCCGCAAGCTGTTCGACAGCGAGGAGGAGGCGCGCTGGTTTCACGACACCATCTGCACGCCGGACTGGAACCTCGCCTTCGATGCCGGCGCGACGTTTGCCGAGGGCGTGGCGCGGCTTACGGCGCGCTATCCCCGCTACTGGCGCGAGATCCAGGCCTTCGATACGCGCTGGGAGGAGACGGTGGGGCCGCTCATCGCGGGCACCATCGGCATCCATGACGAGCTGGTCGCGGCCGAGGTGCCGACCTTCGCCATCACCAATTTCTCCCGCGAGAAGCTGGTCGGCCGGCTGGGCGCATGGCCCTTCCTCGAGAATTTCGACGGCCTCGTGGTGTCCGGCATCGAGCATCTGGTGAAGCCCGATCCGCGCATTTTCCGGCTGTTCTGCGACCGCTACGCGCTGGCGCCGGAGGCCTGCGTGTTCATCGACGACAGCGAGGTGAACGTCGCCTCGGCGGCGCGCTTCGGCATGCACACGATCCACTTCACCGGTGCCGACGCGCTGCGCCGCGCGCTCATCGAAATGGGCCTGCCGCTCAGCGCTACTTAGTGCCGTACATGCGGTCGCCGGCGTCGCCAAGCCCCGGAACGATATAGCCTTTTTCGTTGAGGTGGTCGTCGATGGCGGCGGTGAACACCGGCACGTCGGGATGCGCCCCGGTGAATTTGGCGATGCCTTCGGGCGCGGCCAGCAGGCACAGGAAGCGGATATTGTTGGCGCCGCGCTGCTTGAGCTTGTCGACCGCGGCGATGGAGGAATTGGCCGTCGCCAGCATCGGATCGACGACGATGATCAGGCGGTTGTCGAGCTCGCCCGGCGCCTTGAAATAGTATTCTATCGGCTGCAGCGTCTCGTGGTCGCGGTAGATGCCGATATGGGCGACGCGGGCGGCCGGCACGAGGTCGAGCATGCCGTCGAGCAGGCCGTTGCCGGCGCGCAGGATGGAGGCGAAGACGAGCTTCTTGCCCTTGATGGTGGGCGCCTCGATCTTCGCCAGCGGCGTCTCGACCGGGATCATCTCGAGCTCGAGATCGCGCGTCACCTCGTAGCACATGAGGAGCGCGATCTCGCGCAGCAGCCGGCGGAAACCGGCGATGGAGGTCTCCTTGTCGCGCATGATGGTCAGCTTGTGCTGGACCATCGGGTGATCGATGACGGTGACGCTGGCCACAAAAACCCCCAACGGGACTAGAGGAATGAACGCCCATGCGGACCGGGCGCGAGGCCGAGCCAGCGGGCGATGCTCTCGCCAATATCCGCGAAGGTGGTGCGGATGCCAACTGTCCCCAGCGACAGCTTTGGGGAAAAGCAGAGGATCGGCACCTGCTCGCGCGTATGGTCGGTGCCGACCCAGCTCGGATCGTTGCCGTGGTCGGCGGTGAGGATCAGCAAATCGTCGTCGCGCAGCCTGGCGATCAGTTCGGGCAGGCGCCGGTCGAAGGCCTCGAGCGCGCCGGCATAGCCGGGAATGTCGCGACGATGGCCGTATTCCTGGTCGAAATCGACGAAGTTGGTCATGACGAAGGCGCCGTCCTGGGCCATGTCGAGCGCTTCGAGCGTGCGGTCGAACAGGACCATGTTGCCCGCCGCCTTGATCCTGTGGGTGACGCCGCAGCCCGCATAGATGTCGGAGATCTTGCCGATGGCGAAGACCTGCCGGCCGGCCGCCTTGGCGCGGTCGAGCAGGGTCGGCTCAGGCGGCGGGATGGCGAAATCGCGCCGGTTGCCGGTGCGCCGGAAGCTTGCCGCGTCCTCGCCGACAAAGGGCCGGGCGATGACGCGCCCGATCATCAGCGGCGCGGTGAGCCGGAAGGCCGTCTCGCACAGCGCGTAGAGCCGCTCGAGGCCGAAGTGCGTCTCGTGCGCGGCGATCTGGAACACCGAGTCGATCGAGGTGTAGCAGATGGGCTTGCCGGTGCGGATCGACTCCTCGCCGAGCTCGGCGATGATGACCGTGCCGGAGGCGTGCTTGTTGCCGAGGATGCCGGGCAGACCGGCCTCGGCGATGAGCCGGTCGGTCAGCTCCTTGGGGAAGCTCGGCACCGTCTGCGGGAAATAGCCCCAGGCGAAGGGCACCGGCACGCCGGCGATCTCCCAATGGCCCGAGGGCGTGTCCTTGCCCTTCGACACCTCGCGGCCGACGCCGTAGCGCCCGCCTTTCGGCTCGGCGCTCAGGCCCCGCGGCACGGCACCGGTGGAGAGTTTTGCCGCCGCGCCGAGGCCGAGCGCATCCATGTTCGGCAGGTGCAGGTCGTAGGCGTCGGCAATATGGCCGAGCGTGTTGGCGCCGGTATCGGGGTGGCCGTGCCCGTCATCGTAATCGGCGGCATCGGGCGCGCCGCCAATGCCAAAACTGTCGAGGATGCAGAGGATGGCGCGCGGCATCAGGCGGTCTCCGTGGCGGGAACATGCTCGGCGATCAGCCGGTGCGCCGGTGCCCGCGTGCCGAGGCTGTAGGCGGCGCGCAGCCGGCGCTCGGCCTCGGCGGCGCTCGCCTCGTCGCGCGCGAGGAGGCGCGCCAGCGGCGTTGCCGCGTCGATGGCCTGGCCGAGGCCCGCCAGCCGGTCGAAGCCGACGGCGTGGTCGATGCTGTCGGCCGGCAGGCGTCGCCCGCCGCCCA
>JBDHTK010000246.1:0-4761 GCA_039808625.1 Devosia sp.
AGCGACACCGAAGTGAGGATGTTGCGGTCGTCGTCCACCAGGGCGATCTTAGGCATCCAAGTCCCTTTCTATTGGTCAGTTGGCAGCTCGGCCGGGCCTGCCAAATGTGGCGGGAACGAGATTGCCACAATTGCGCATAAAGTAAGGCGCCCAACCGCTATATACCAGACGCGCGGCGGCCGCCATTCCTTGGGCCGCAGCGCCTCATTTCCTAGTACTTCCGTCCTACGACCGATTGCCCTCTGTGCGGCCCCCCGCGTCTTTTCCTAAAGCTGCGCGGCCGCATGGGCATAATCGGTAGAGAGCGAAATGGCTGAAACTGGGGTTCTACTGCGTCGGCTGCAGGGCATTGCCAAGCTGCGGCATGGCGGCAATCGGGCGCAGCTGATGAGCGCCGCAATCGCGGCCGGCGAGGGCCGGCTCACCGCGTCGGGGGCGCTCGCCGTCACCACCGGCGCCCATACCGGGCGCTCGCCGCGCGACAAGTACATCGTGCGCGACGCGCTCACCGACGCCCATGTCTGGTGGGACAATGCCGGCGCCATGACGCCGGCGGCCTTCGACCGCCTGCTCGAGGACATGCTGGCCCACGCCGCCGGCCGGACGCTCTATCACGAACAATTGTCCGCCGGTGCCGACCCCGGCTTCCGCACCGCCGTCGACGTCGTCACCGAGACGGCCTGGCACGCCCTGTTCATCCGCAACCTCCTGATCCGCGAGCGGCGGGGCGGCGAGCAGCTCGGCGCCACCATCCTGCATCTGCCGGGCTTCAAGGCCGATCCGCGCCGCCACGACGTGCGCAGCGAAACCGTCATCGCCCTCGACATGAGCCGGAACATCGTTCTCATCGGCGGCAGCGCCTATGCCGGCGAGATCAAGAAATCGGTGTTCTCGCTCATCAATTTCCACGCGCCGCTCAACGGCATCTTTCCCATGCACTGCTCGGCCAATATCGGCCCCGACGGCGATACCGCCCTGTTCTTCGGGCTGAGCGGCACCGGCAAGACGACGCTGAGCTCGGATCCGGCGCGCCCGCTCATCGGCGACGACGAGCATCTGTGGAGCGATACCGGCATCGCCAATATCGAGGGTGGCTGCTACGCCAAGACGGCGCGGCTCAGCCGCACCGCCGAGCCCGAGATCTTCGCGGCGACCGGGGCCTTCGCCACCGTGCTCGAGAATGTCGGCCTCGACGACGCCACCTCGGTCCCCGATTTCGACGACCTGTCGCTGACCGAGAACACCCGCGCCGCCTATCCGCTCGACATCCTCGGCGCCGTGGTGCCCTCGGGCACCGGCCCCACGCCGCGCACCGTGGTGTTCCTCACCGCCGACGCCTTCGGCGTCCTGCCGCCGGTCGCCCGGCTGTCGCCCGAGCAGGCGGTCGAGCACTTCCTCTCCGGCTACACCGCCAAGGTCGCCGGCACCGAGCGCGGCGTCACCGAGCCCACGGCCACCTTCTCGGCCTGCTTCGGCGCGCCCTTCATGTCGCACCACCCGCAGGTCTATGGCGAGCTGTTCGCGCGCCGGCTGGCGCACAGCGGCGCCACGGTGTGGCTCATCAATACCGGCTGGATCGGCGGCGCCTACGGCATCGGCCGGCGCATCGACATCGCCGCCACCCGCCGGCTGGTGGCGGCGGCGCTGTCGGGCGAGCTGGCCGCGGCGCCGATGCGGCGCGATCCCAATTTCGGCTTCGAGGTGCCGCTCGCCGTCGCCGGCGTGCCCGCCCACCTGCTCGATCCGCGCGCCAACTGGTCCGACCCGGCCGCCTATGACGCGGCGGCGCGCAGCCTCGCGCGCATGTTCGAGGCCAATCTGCAAAAGCTCGAGCGTCCCGCCCAGGCCGCCGAATAGGCGCAGGCCCCCTCCGCCTTTGCGGGGGGAGGGGGCAGGGCCTGCCGTCTCGGGGAAGATCCGCTAGTTCACCGCGTAGAACACATGGGCGCCGATGGCGGCCACGCGCTGGAACTTGCTCGACCAGCTCGGGCTCACCGAGGTGGTGTGGTAGTAGAGCGCCGAATTGGGAATGACCCCCGGCCGCTCGCCCTGCTGGAACTCGTGATAGGCGGTCTGTGCCATCTTCACGGCGCGTGTCCAGGCGCCCTTCTCCGTGCCCATGTCGGAGCGCCCGTCGCAAGCGAAGGTGAACTGGCAGCGATAGAGGCCCTGGTCGGCGTTCTGGAACACCACGCCGCACAGCGTGCGCGGGAACTTCTTGCTCATGGCGCGGTTGATGATGACGTTGGCCACCGCCCACTGGCCGGCTTCGCTCTCGCCACGCGCCTCGTGATAGATGGCCTGCGCGAGGCACAGCTGCTCGTCCTTGCTCAGCTTGAGCTTGCGGGCGGTCGGCACGAACTGCTTTTGCGCATAGACCTCGAGCATGTCGGGGTTGAGCGCCGGCTGCGTCATCGAATCGATGGCGTCGAGCGCGAGATTGCTGCCGCGCGTGCGGTCGATATAGCTGAGCAGCACCGTCTCGGTGAGCTCGGTGGGCACGTCGAACCCGTCGAAGCGCTTGAGCGCCTGCTGGCGGGCGACATAGGCGGCAAGCAGGTCGTTGGTCAGCGCCGGCTGGTCGGCCGAGAAGCCGGGGCGCAGCGCCACCGGCGGAGGGGCCAGCCGCGAGGCGGCGAGTTGCGGCGTCAGTTCCGCCGGGGTGACGTAGGCGACCTTGAGATCGTCAGCCGCGGACGGCGCGACGAATCCCATGAGCGCCGCGGCGCCCAGGCTCATCATCGTCAGCAGCGCGCGAGGCCGCGCGGTCGCCCTCAATCCCCGTCCTTCCCCCGGACCCGCCCCCCAAGGCAGCCCCAGTCTGGTCGTTTGCGGACCGCACCCTAGACGAGCTTGGCCGCCGATGGAACCCGGATTTACCTGGATTTAACCATAGTCGTTAGGCTCCTAAGCCGAGGTTAACGGCTCCGGCGACGGCAGGAAAGCCCTGGATTTCCTAAGGGTTGCGCGTGGTGAGCGGGCGCTTGCGGCGGTGCCGCAAAGTTAATTCAAATTGTCCGGGACGCTTTTCGGTCACACTCCAGCGCGCGGCGCCGCCACGCCGATCGGGCCCGCGGCGAGGGCCGCGTGGCGGACCTCGTCGAGGCTTGCCATCACCGCCGCGCACAGCGCCCGCACATCGTCGGAGGGCGGCACGAGGTCGGGCACCATCACCGTCTGCATGCCGGCCGCATGGGCGGCGCGCACCCCCGTATGCGAATCCTCGATGGCGAGGCACGCCTGCGGCCGCACCCGGAGCCGCCCGGCGGCCATGAGATAGGGCTCGGGGTGCGGCTTGGGGTTGGTGACGTCGTCGCGCGTCACCACCGCGCCCAGCATGTCGAGCAGCCCCGCCATGCCCAGGTGCCCGAGCGCCGCGGCGGTGCGCGACGAGGTGGCGACGGCCATCGGAATCTCCTGGGCGGCCAGCATTTCGAGCATTTCGCGGGCGCCGCGCTTGACCGGCACCGCCTGCTGCATGCGCCCGCTCATGACGCGCCGGCACTCGCTCTGGAACAGCTCGATCGGAAAGTTCGCGCCATAGGCCTCGACCAGCAGGCGGTTGCTGGTCTCGTGGGTCGTCCCCACCATGTTGAGATGCACCTCCTCGCGCATCTCGAAGCCGAGGCTGCGGCTCACCTCCCACACCACCTGCTTGAACACCGTCTCGGTGTCGAGCAGCGTGCCGTCCATGTCGAAGATCACCGCCGAAAAGGGCGAAAAGGGCTTGGGCGCGTCCATGTCCCGCCATGTAGTGCGATTTGCCGCCCGCCGCTACGGGGCGGCGAGCGTGATCGGCAGCTCGAAGCGCGCCTCCTTGCCGCTCGCCCGGTCGTGCAGCACATAGGCGAGCCGGTACGGGCCGGGCGCGAAGGCCGTCAGCGTCGCCTCCAGCGTCAGGTAGGTTTCGAGCGGCCGGTCGCGCGTGCGCAGCTCGAGGCTGAGGAATTTCGGCTGCGTGGCGAGCGTCGTGCCCTCGGCGTCGACGAGGCTCAGGTCGGCGTCGATGAGCCGCGAGAAGCTGCCGTCGCCATTGTCGCGCCAGCCATAGCCCAGGAGCTCGACATAGACGTGGATGGGCGCGCCCGGCTCCACCGTCGTGCCGGCGAGCGGCGTGTAGGCGCCATAGCCGGTGGCGGGTTCGCTGGTCAGCGTCGCGTTGCGCGCCGTGAGCGGCAGCTCCGCCCACACGGCGAGCAGCCCGTCGCGGACCGCCTCGTAGCTGTGCAGGCTGGCCTCGGCCTGCGCCGCGCCCGGCAGCGCCAGCAGGACGGCAAGGGTGGCGACGACGAGTCGTCTCATCGTGGGTCCTCCGTGTGCCGCACCCTCAATGTAGAGCGTTTCGCGGCCCGAGACAAAGGGCCCTCAGAACAGGATGGCGAGCCCCGTCACGGCGAGGATCAGGACGATGGCGATGCCCGCCAGCATCAGCGCGAAGACGATCTTGGCCGCCGTCGCGGCGCCGGCGGCAATGCCGGTGAAACCCAGCGCGCCGGCGATCACGGCGACGACGATGAGCCCGATGAGAAGCTGCAGCATGGTTTCCGATCCCGAATGTCTACCCCTGCAACGTGCCGGCCGGCCGCCGGTTGCGAAAACGGGCACGCCGGCGGCGTGCCCGTTCGTCGTCGCGCGCGTCGGGGAGGGTCAACCGGCGACGAAAAGCTCCCGCGAGTAGTCGGCGAGGTACTCGGCGCCGGTCGCGGTCACCACCAGCGTGTCCTCGATCTGCAGCCCGCCCCAGCCCAGCTCGTAGAGCGG
>JBDHTK010000247.1:0-4752 GCA_039808625.1 Devosia sp.
GCCCGTCCTGCGCAACCCCATCCTGCCTGGCTTCAATCCCGATCCGTCCATCTGCCGCGTCGGCGGCGACTATTACATCGCGACCTCGACCTTCGAATGGTATCCGGGCGTCCAGATCCACCACTCGCGCGACCTCGCCAACTGGCGTCTGGCGACGCGGCCGCTGAGCCGCGGGAGCCAGCTCGACATGCGCGGCAATCCCGATAGCTGCGGCGTCTGGGCCCCCTGCCTCAGCCATGATGGAACGCAATTCTGGCTGGTCTATACCGATGTCAAGCGCAAGGACGGCTCGTTCAAGGACGCGCACAATTACATCGTCACCGCGCCCACGATAGACGGGCCGTGGTCGGACCCCGTCCATGTCAATTCCTCGGGCTTCGATCCCTCGCTGTTCCATGACGCGGACGGCCGCAAATGGTTCGTCAACATGCTGTGGGACCATCGCGCCCGCCCGCAGCTCTTTGCCGGCATCGCCTTGCAGGAATACGATCCCGTGGCGCAAAGGCTCATGGGCCCGCGCCGGAATATCTTCCGGGGCACCGAGCTGAGGCTGGTCGAGGGTCCGCATCTCTATAAGCGCGACGGCTGGTACTATCTTCTCACCGCCGAGGGCGGCACCGGCTACGACCACGCCGTGACGCTGGCCCGCGCGCGCCGCATCGACGGCCCCTACGAGCTCCACCCCGGCACATATCTGCTCACCGCCAAGGACGCGCCGCTCAACCCCCTGCAGCGCGCCGGCCATGGCGACCTCGTCGACACGCCCGACGGGCGCACCTATCTCGTTCACCTGGCCGGCCGGCCGACGACGCAGAAGCGCCGCTGCGTGCTCGGCCGCGAGACCGCCATCCAGGAGATCGTCTGGCGCGACGATGGCTGGCCCTGGCTCAAGGCCGGCGGCAACCTGCCGCAGCTCGAGGTGGACGTGCCCGGCACGCGCGACGAGGCCGCCTGTTGGGCCGAGCGCCGCTACGACTTCGCCGACGGTCTCGATGCCGATTTCCAGTGGCTGCGCACCCCCGAGACCGACCGCATCTTCCGCCTCGAGGGGCGCGCGCTGCGGCTCTTCGGGCGCGAATCCATCGGCTCGTGGTTCGAGCAGGCGCTGGTGGCGCGCCGGCAGACGCATTTTTCCTACGACGCCGAGGTGACGCTCAGCTTCGCGCCCACCGACGAGCGGCAGTTCGCCGGCCTCACCGGCTACTACTCGCGCTACAATTTCCATTATCTGGCGCTCACCGCCCATGCCGACGGCGCCCGCGAGCTGCTGCTGATGAGCTCGGTCGTGTCCTGGCCGGACGGGCGGCTGAGCTTTCCCGCCGCCCCCGTGCCGCTGCCCGGCGACGGGCCGGTGCGGCTCAAATTCTCGGTGCGTGGCCCCGCCGGCCAGTTCTTCTACGCGCGGCCCGGCGACGACTGGCAGCCCGTCGGCCCGCCGCTCGACGCCTCGATCCTCTCCGACGAATGCGGCGGCCATGCCGAGCACGGCAGCTTCACCGGCGCCTTTGTCGGCATGGCCGCTTCCGACCTCAACGGCACGGCGCTGGCCGCCGACTTCACCGATTTCGTCTACCGCCCCGTGCGCGACCGAACCGACAGGTACTGACGCACCGGCGCGGTGCGAGGGGGGTGGACTCGCCCACAGCGCCTTCCTACCTTCCGCCTCCCATGACCCAGACGCCCTACGATCCGACCGACGCGGCGCCCGCCGACACCGCGGTGCTGGCCGCGCCGACGCCGGCCATGAGCCAGTATCTCGAGATCAAGGCGGTCAATCCCGGCTACCTGCTGTTCTACCGCATGGGCGATTTCTACGAGATGTTCTTCGAGGACGCCGAGATCGCCTCGCGGGCGCTCGGCATCGTCCTCACCAAGCGCGGCCGCCACCAGGGCCAGGACATACCGCTGTGCGGCGTGCCGGTGCACGCGGCGCAGGACTATCTCAGAAAGCTCATCGGCCTCGGCCACCGCGTCGCCATCTGCGAGCAGCTCGAAGATCCCGCCGAGGCGAAGAAGCGCGGCAGCAAGGCGGTGGTGAAGCGCGACGTGGTGCGCCTCGTCACCGCCGGCACCCTCACCGAGGACGATCTGCTGCCGGCGCGCGCCGCCAACTATCTCGCCGCCCTCGCCATGCTCGGCCATGGCGACGCCGATTTCGCCCTCGCCTTCGCCGATGTGTCGACCGGCGAATGCGCCGTGCTGCCGCTCGGGCCGGCCGCGCTGGCCGACGAGCTGGCCCGCGTCGCCCCCGCCGAACTGCTCGTGTCCGAGGCGACCAGGGCCGCGCTGGCCGAGCGCAAGATGCCGCTGCCGCCGGCGGCGACGGTGCTGCTCGCCGGCGCGGCGTTCGATTCGAGCGCCGCCGCGGCGACCATCGCCGCCGCCTTCGGGCCCGGCGTCGTCGATCCCACGGCCTATAGCCGCGTCGAGCGCGCCGCGCTCGGGGCGCTGCTCGGCTATATCGCCGCCTCGCAGAAGGGCGTCGCCGTGGCGCTCAGCCCGCCGCGCCGCGAGGCGCTCGCCGCGCACATGGCCATCGACCTGGCGACGCGTGCCGCGCTGGAGCTGCTCGAGACCCAGCGCGGCACGGCCCAGGGCGCCCTGCTCGAGGCCATCGACTGCTGCGCGACGCCGGCCGGCTCGCGCCTGCTCGCCCGCCGCCTCGCCGCCCCGCTCTGCGCCCCCGACCCGATCAATGCCCGGCTCGACGCGGTCGCGGCGCTGCGCGCCGACACGGCGCGCACGGCGCGCCTGCGCGCCGGCCTCAAAGCCGTGCCCGACCTTACCCGCGCCCTGACCCGGCTGGCCCTGGGGCGCGGCGGCCCGCGCGATCTGGGCGCCGTCGGCCGCGCCATCGGCGGCGCCGGCGCCCTCGCCGCCGAGCTGCTGGCGCTGGACGCGCCGCCGGCCGAGCTTGCCCGCCTCGCCGCAGTCCTGGCCACCGCGCCGCAGGCCCTCGCCGACGAGCTGGCGCGCGCCCTTGCCGACGAGCTGCCCCTGCTCAGCCGCGACGGCGGCTTCACCCGCAAGGGCTACGACGCCGCCCTCGATGCCGAGCGCGCGCTGGCCTCGCAGACCCGCGCCGTGGTGGCGGCGCTGCAGGCCCGCCTCGCCGCCGAGACCGACATCCGCACGCTGCGCATCAAGCACAATGGCGTGCTCGGCTATTTCGTCGAGGTGCCGGCGGCCCAGGGCGCCCGGCTCCTCGAGGAGCCGCACCGCCAGACCTTCATCCACCGCCAGACGATGGCCAACGCCATGCGCTTCACCACGGCCGAGCTGGCCGAGCTCGAAGGCCGCATCGCCCGCGCCCACGAGCAGGCGCTGGCGCTGGAGCTGGCGCTCTTCGCCCGGCTCGCCGCCGCCGTGCTGGCGGCCACCGACACGCTGCGCGCCGTGGCCGAGGCGCTGGCCGCGCTCGACGTCACGGCCGGGCTCGCCCATCTCGCCGCGACGCGCGGCTTCAGCCGGCCGCGCCTCGACGACAGCCTCGCCTTCGCCATCGCCGGCGGCCGCCACCCGGTGGTCGAAGCCACCGTCGGCGCCGGGGGCCGCAGCTTCGTCGCCAACGACGTCGACCTGACCGGCGGCGCCGTCTGGCTCGTCACCGGCCCCAACATGGGCGGCAAGTCCACCTTCCTGCGCCAGAACGCGCTCATCGCCATCCTCGCCCAGATGGGCAGCTTCGTGCCGGCCGACAGCGCCCATATCGGCGTCGTCGACCGCGTCTTCTCGCGCGTCGGCGCCGCCGACGACATCGCCCACGGCCGCTCCACCTTCATGGTCGAGATGGTCGAGACGGCCGCCATCCTCAACCGCGCGACGCAGCGCTCGCTGGTCATCCTCGACGAGATCGGCCGCGGCACGGCGACCTTCGACGGGCTCTCCATCGCCTGGGCGGCGCTCGAGGCGCTGCATGACGAGACCGGCTGCCGCACGCTCTTCGCCACGCATTTCCACGAGATGACGGGGCTGGCGCGCAGCCTGAAGCGCCTCAGCAACGTGACGATGGCGGTGCGCGAGTGGGAGGGCGAGGTGGTGTTCCTGCACGAGGTCGTGCCCGGCGCCGCCGACCGCTCCTACGGCATCCAGGTGGCGCGCCTCGCCGGCCTCCCCGAGCGCGTCCTGGCGCGCGCCCGCCAGGTGCTGGGTGTGCTCGAAAGCCGCGCTTCCGGCACCGGCGCGCCCATGCTAGACGATCTGCCGCTGTTCGCCGCCGCTCCCGCGCCGAAAAAGCCGGAAACCAATCCTCTGGAGGCCATGCTGGACGCGCTGCGCCCCGACGAGTTGACCCCCCGCGAGGCGCTCGAGCGCATCTACGAGCTGAAGAAGGCACGCAATGCCGGTCGCCGAAGCTGAGCTGCGCCCCAGGAAGGCGCCGGTCCATGTCCGGACCGCCGCCCAGATCCTGGCCGAGATCGAGGCCCTCGGCGCCGCCGCGCCGGGCCGCGCCGAGGAGCGCGGCATCGTCCTTGCCGTGCTGCGCCGCACCCTCGCCGAGGCCCGCCAGGCCGCCGAGGCCGAGCTCATGGCCACCGGCCGCGGCACGCGCTGCGCCCAGCAGCTCAGCGCCGCCCAGGACGAGATCATCCGCGCCATCCACCATTTCGCCGTGACGCGCGCCTATCCGCTGGTCAATCCCTCGGGCGCCGAGGCCATCGCCATCGCCGCCGTCGGCGGCTATGGCCGCGGCACGCTGGCGCCGGGCTCCGACATCGACCTGCTCTTCATCCTGCCCTACAAGCAGACCCC
>JBDHTK010000248.1:0-4730 GCA_039808625.1 Devosia sp.
CGGCCGGCCGACGACGAGGTGGCTGGCCCCGGCGGCCAGCGCCGCGGCCGGGCCGAGCACGCGCTTCTGGTCGCCCCGCGCCGCGCCCTGCGGGCGGATGCCGGGCGTCACCAGCGCCATGTCGGGGCCGATCAGGGCGCGCACCATCTCGGCCTCGCGCGGCGAGGCGACGAGCCCGGCAAGCCCGGCGTCGCGCGCCTGCGCGGCGCGCAGCGCCACCAGCCCCGCCGCGTCGCGGGCATAGCCGGCCGCCGCCACGTCGGCGTCGTCCATCGAGGTCAGGACGCTCACGCCGAGGATGCCGAGTTTCGAGCCGGCGGCGCCGCGCTGCGCCGCCGCCATCGCCCTGGGATAGGCGTGCACCGTCAGGAACTGCGCGCCGCTCGCCGCGATCGCCGCCGCGCCCCGCTCGACCGTGTTGTCGATGTCGAGCAGCTTCAGATCGAAGAACACGCGCTTTCCGGCCCCGACGAGCGCCCGGCCGAGCGCCAGCCCCTCGCCGCCATAGACGAGCTGGTAGCCGATCTTGAAGAAATCCGCCGTGCCCTCCAGCGCCGCGACCAGGTTTTCGGCCTCGGCCCGGCTGGCGACGTCGAGGGCGACGATGAGCGTCCCGGTCAATGGCGGTCTCCGTCTGGCGCGTGCTGGCCGGGGCTTTGCCACGCTTCGCCGCCGCGAGGCAAGAGCGGCGCCTTCTATGCCGCCATACCAGCGCCGGCCGGCCGCCGATTCCGGCTTTTCCCCACGCTATTATGGTGCCATACCATCGCCATGCAGCAACAGGCCCTTTCCGTCCTCGTCGCCTGGCTGCGCCTCGAGCAGGCGCTGCAGGGCTTTGCCGCGGCGCTGCGCCGCGATTTCGGCATCACCGGGCTGCAGCTCGCCGTGCTGCACCTTCTGGGCGAGCGCCCGGCGCTGCCGCTCGCCGCCCTGCGCAAGAGCCTCGTCATGCATCCGGCGACGCTCGGCCAGTCGATCGACGAGCTGCGCCGGCGCGGCCTCGTCACCGTCGCCCGCGACCCGCGCGACCGGCGCGCCCGCACCGTGGCGCTGACCGACGCCGGGCGCGACCTCGTCGCCCGCGCGCCCTTGGCCGGCCCCCTGCGCCTGCGCGCCGTCGCCGCCGAGCCGGCCCGCCTCGACCGGCTGCGCGCCGCCTGCGAGGATGCCATCGCGCTGTTCGCCGTCGAGGCCTATGATCCGGGCAAGGGGGAAAGGCCATGAGCGCGCTCGAGGCCCTGCCCAATATCGGCCCGGTGCTGGCGCGGCGCCTGCGCCGCAGCGGCATCGCCGATGCCGAGGCCTTCCTCGCCCTGGGCGACGCGGCGGCGTTTTCCCGCCTGCGCGCCGAATTGCCCGACGATGCGTGCCTGTCGACGCGCTACGCCCTCGCCGGCGCCGCGCGCGGCGTCCGCTGGCACGCGCTCGATCCGGCCCTGCGCCGGCAGCTCGCCGCCGAGGCCCGCGCCCGGCGCTGAGGCGCGCTGGCGCGTTTCCGGGAAAAGTTGCAGACTTTTCCGATCGGAAACGCAACAGAATCAAAAACTTAGATGCCGCCGCGCGAAAAATGCGTGAGCTCGCGCACCATCTGGCCGACCTTCCACTGGATGGCAGGCTCGTTGGGCGCCCCCGCGGCGTCGAACACCTCGGGCCACGGGCCGACGCCGAGCAGCGTCGGCACCACCAGCGCGCCGACCTTGCTCAGGCTGTCGCGCAGGTGGCTGAGGGCGAACAGCGTTCCGTACTTGCCGTTGCTCACCCCGGCGATGCCGAAAATGGCGTGCCGGAACGGGCTCGGCTTCTGCCGCGACACCCAGGCCAGCGTGTTGGCGAGGAGCGGCGTCACCCCGCCATTATATTCGGGCGAGACGATGAGCACGATGTCGTGCGCGCGGAACGCCGTGGCGAGGCGCACGGCGCTCTCGGGCGTCGCTTCGGCCTCGAGGTCCTCGTTGAAGATCGGCATCGGGTAGTCGGCAAGGCTGAGGTCGCTGACCGCGACCCCTGCCGCCGCGAGCTGCTGCGACAGGTGCCGGCGCAGGATCTCGTTGATCGCGTCCCGCCGCAGCGAGCCGCACAGCGTGATCGCCGTCCTGTGGCGCGCCGCTTCCTGCATGGCGCCTAGCCCTCGAACAGCGTCTTGAGCTTGGCGAAGAAGCCTTCGCTGGTCGGCGAGGTCTCCTTGGTCGTCGCGCGGTGGAATTCCTCGAGCAGCTCGCGCTGCCGCTTGCTGAGATTCTGCGGCGTCTCGACGTCGAGCTGCACATAGAGGTCGCCGCTGTCCTTGGCGCGCAGCACCGGCATGCCCTTGCCCTTGAGCCGCACGCGCTGGCCCGGCTGCGTGCCGGCCGCGACCTTCACCTTGGCGCGCGCCCCCTCGAGGGTGGGCACCTCGAACTCGCCGCCCAGCGCCGCCGTGGTCATGGCGATGGGCACGCGCGCATAGAGGTCGGCGCCGTCGCGGTGGAAGAGGTCGTGCGGCTTCACCGAGATGAAGATGTAGAGGTCGCCCGGCGGCCCGCCGCGCAACCCCGCCTCGCCCTCATTGGCGAGCCTTATGCGGGTGCCGTCCTCGATGCCCCTGGGGATGTCGACGCTGAGCTTGCGGTTCTGCTGGCGCCGCCCCTGGCCGCCGCAATCGGTGCAGGGCTGCTCGAGGATCTGGCCGCGCCCCTGGCACACCGGGCAGGTCCGCTCGATGGTGAAGAAGCCCTGCGCGGCGCGCACCTTGCCGTGGCCGTTGCAGTGCCGGCAGGTCGACATGCCGGTGCCCGGCTTGGCGCCGCTGCCCGCGCAGGTGGTGCAGCCGACGAGGGTCGGCACGTCGATCTCGACGGTCTGGCCGGCGAACGCCTCTTCGAGGCTGATCTCGAGATTGTAGCGCAGGTCCGAGCCGCGCAGCCGCGACTGCCCGCCGCGCCCGCGCCCGCCGCCCATGAAGTCGCCGAAGATGTCCTCGAAGATGTCGGACATGGACGAGGTGAATTCCGGCCCGAAGCCGCCGCCGCGCCCGCCCATGCCGCCATTCTCGAAGGCGGCGTGCCCGAAGCGGTCATAGGCGGCGCGCTTCTGCGGGTCCTTGAGCGTGTCGTAGGCTTCGTTGATTTCCTTGAAGCGGTGCTCGGCCTCGGCATTGCCCGGATTGCGGTCGGGATGGAACTGCATGGCGAGCCGGCGATAGGCGCCCTTGAGCGCGGCGTCGTCCGAGCCCTTGGCGACGCCCAGAACGTCGTAGAAATCACGCTTGGCCATTGCTGCCCGGCACCAGAAAAGCCCTACCGCTCATGTCCGCGAAATCGCTGCCGGCGCCTGCCGCGCCCGCCCGCTTGCCCCATCCAGTCCTCAGATAGTCGGCTTTGCCCGGGGCGGGAAGGGCCGGCGCGCCGAAAAGCCGCGGGGCGCCTCTGGCCCCCGCGGCATGCGTTCCGGCTCAGGCCGACTTCTTGTCGTCCTTGACTTCCTCGAAGTCGGCGTCGACCACGTCGTCCTCGGCCGGCGCCGCGCCGCCCGCCGCCTTGGCCTCGGCTTCCGCCTGGCTCGCCTTGTACATGGCCTCGCCGAGCTTCATCGAGGCTTCGGCCAGGGCGTTGGTCCTGTCCTTGATCGCCTCGGCGTCCTCGCCCTCGATCACGCCCTTCAAATCGGCCATCGCCGTCTCGATCGCCGCCTTGTCGTCGGCCGAGACCTTGTCGCCATAGTCCTTGAGCGACTTCTCGGTCGAGTGCAGCAGCGATTCGGCCTGGTTCCTGGCTTCCACCGCCTCGCGCTTCTTCTTGTCGGCCTCGGCATTGGCCTCGGCTTCCTTGACCATCCTGTCGATGTCGGCGTCGCTGAGGCCGCCCGAGGCCTGGATGCGGATCTGCTGCTCCTTGCCGGTGCCCTTGTCCTTGGCCGAGACGTTGACGATGCCGTTGGCGTCGATGTCGAACGTCACCTCGATCTGCGGCACGCCGCGCGGCGCCGGCGGAATGCCGGCGAGGTCGAAATTGCCGAGCAGCTTGTTGTTGGCCGCCATCTCGCGCTCGCCCTGGAAGACGCGGATGGTCACCGCGCTCTGGTTGTCCTCGGCGGTCGAGAACACCTGGCTCTTCTTGGTCGGGATGGTGGTGTTGCGCTCGATCAGGCGCGTGAACACCCCGCCCAGCGTCTCGATGCCGAGGCTGAGCGGCGTCACGTCGAGCAGCAGCACGTCCTTGACGTCGCCCTGCAGCACGCCCGCCTGGATGGCCGCGCCCAGCGCCACCACCTCGTCGGGGTTGACGCCCTTGTGCGGCTCCTTGCCGAAGAACTCCTTCACCGTCTCGATGACCTTGGGCATGCGCGTCATGCCGCCCACCAGCACCACTTCGTCGATCTGGCCGGTGGCGACGCCCGCATCCTTGAGGGCCTTCTTCACCGGCTCGATGGTGCGCTGGATCAGGTCCTCGACCAGGCTTTCGAGCTTGGCGCGCGTCAGCTTCATGGTGAGGTGCTTGGGGCCCGAGGCGTCGGCGGTGATGAAGGGCAGGTTGATCTCGGTCTGCGTCGCCGAGCTCAATTCGATCTTGGCCTTCTCGGCGGCTTCCTTCAGCCGCTGCAGCGCCAGCTTGTCGCTCCTGAGGTCGATGCCCTGCTCGCGCTTGAACTCGTCGGCCAGGTAGTCGACCAGCCGCATGTCGAAATCCTCGCCGCCGAGGAAGGTGTCGCCGTTCGTCGACTTCACCTCGAAGACGCCGTCGCCGATCTCCAGG
>JBDHTK010000249.1:0-4683 GCA_039808625.1 Devosia sp.
CCCATCCTCGACGAAGGCCTCGAAGGCAAGGTCGAAATGGTGCGTCTTGACCGCCCCGGTGGTCGCCGCGAAGGCGAACATGTAGTCGACCGTGGCGATGATCTCGAACGCCCCTTTGTAGCCGTGCCGCTTCACCCCGGCGATCCATTTGGGGTTGACGACGCGCGCCCGCATGACGCGGGAAATCTCCTCCGCGAGCGTGCGCGCCACCGGCCGCTCGGGCCGCGAATGGTCGGCGTGGTAGGCCGCCGGCCGGCGCCCGGTGAGGCTTTCCGCCGTCGCCACCAGCCCGCCCTCGAACTGGTAGTAGTCGTCGGAATCGAGCAGGTCGTGCTCGCGATTGTCCTGGTTGTGCACCACCGCGTCGATGTCCGAGAGCCGCGCCGCGAAGCGCGCCCGCTCCGGCGTGCCGGCGGCGTGCGCGCCATAGGCGTATTGCCCCCAGTTGAGGAAGGCCGTGCCGAGATCGGCCGTGGTCTGCCATCGGCCGCTGTCGATCAGCGCCTGCAATCCCGCGCCATAGGCGCCGGGCTTGCTCCCGAAGATGCGGTGTCCCGCCGCCAGCGCCGCGTCGGCCTCGCTCGCCCCGTCCTTCATCAGCCCCAGCGCATCGGACCGCATGCGCGCTGCAACGGGATTCTGGTCCTCCGGCTCGTCCAGCGCCCCGATGGCGCGGATGGCGCGGTCGAACAGCGCGATCTGCTGCGGGAAGGCGTCGCGGAACAGCCCGGAGATGCGCAGCGTCACGTCGACGCGCGGCCGCCCGAGCTTCGCCAGCGGGATGATCTCGTAGCCCGAAACGCGCAGCGAGCCCGCATCCCAGCTCGGCCGTGCTCCGATGAAGGCCAGCGCCTGCGCGATGTCGTCGCCGCCGGTGCGCATGTTGGAGGTGCCCCATACGCTCAGCGCCAGCGCCCTGAGCGGCGCGCCATGCTCCTGGAAATGCCGCGTCAGCAGCGCCTCGGCCGATTTGCGCCCCAGCTCCCACGCCGTCGGCGTCGGCACCGCGCGGTTGTCCACCGAATAGAAGTTGCGTCCCGTGGGCAGCACGTCGAGCCGCCCGCGCGACGGCGCGCCGCTCGGCCCCGGCGCGACGAACCGCCCAGCGATCCCGGCCTGCAAGGCCGCGATCTCGTGCGGGCCCGAGGTCCTGAGCCGCGGCCGCATATCGGCTTCCACCGCGGCCAGCGCCGCCGCCGAGGCCGGGCCGGGCGCCTCTGCCGCACCCTCGATCAGCCCCGCCGCCACCGCCTCGAGATGTGCCACCACGTCGCCGACGCGCCGCCAGTCGCCGGCGCCGCTCCACGGCGCGCCGAGGTCGGCGGTGAGCGGGTCGAAGCCGAGCTTCAAATCGTCGGCCAGCGCGCGGATGAGCGACGCATCCTGTGGCCGCTCGCCGCGCGGCACGCGCGCCAGCGCCGCCAGCAGGTCGCGCTCGAGCCGGCCCTCCGGCGCCTGCCCGAAGACGTGCAGCCCGTCGCGGATCTGCGCCTCCTTGAGGTCGCACAGGAAGGTGTCGATGGCGCGCAGCGCCTCAATCTCGTCGCCGGGCAGCCCGATGTCGCGGTCGAGCCGCGCGTCGCGGGTGAAATCGAGGATGCGCTTGCGCAGGTCCTTGAGGCGACGCCGGTCCATGCCGCTCGCCGCGTAATATTCGTCGAGCAGCGCCTCGAGGTCCTTGAGCGGCCCATAGGTCTCGGCCCGCGTCAGCGGCGGCACCAGATGGTCGATGATGACGGCGCCGGCGCGCCGCTTGGCCTGCGTGCCTTCGCCGGGATCGTTGACGATGAACGGGTAGAGATGCGGCAGGTCGCCCCACAGCAGCGCCGGATAGCTCGCCCCGTCGAGCGCCACCGCCTTGCCCGGCAGCCACTCCAGCGAGCCGTGCTTGCCGTTGTGGATCACCGCGTGGGCGCCGAAGCCGTGCGTCACCCACAGATACGCCGCGACATAGCCATGCGGCGGCACGAGGTCGGGGTCGTGATAGGCGGCGGTCTCGTCGAGGTCGTAGCCGCGCGCCGGTTGCAGCAGCACCACCACATTGCCGAAGGCGAGGGCAGGCAGGTGGAAAGTCTCGCCGCGCACGAAAGGATCGGTCGACGCATCGCCCCAGCGTGCCGTCACTGCGTTGCGGACCACCTCGGGCAGTTCGGCGAACAGCGCCCGATACTCTGCCAGCGGCCAGGCGATGCCTTCGCCACGCGCCGGGTGCGCATTGGTCGGCCCCGCCTGCAGCCGCTCGATCAGCGCATTGCCGTCGGCCGGCACGTCGCCGGCCCCGAGCTCGCGCAGGATCGCGACGGTCGAGGCCGGCGCGTCATAACCCACGCCATTGGCCAGCCGCCCGTCGCGGATGGGGTAGTTGGCGAGCACGACCGCCACCTTGCGCTCGGCGGCCGGCGTGGCCCTGAGCCGCGCCCAGTTCCTCGCCAGCGCCACGGCGCGCGCAATGCCCTCCGAATCCGGCGCATAGGCCGACAGCGGGCACTCGGTCGCCGCGTGCCATACCGCCTCGGCCTTGTGCCCCACGATGAGGCCGCCGATACGCCCGTCGAGCTCGGGCAGCACCACCTGCATGGCGAGGTCCTTGGCCGTCAGCCCCTGCAAGTCGGCTTCCCACAGCGCCGCCGGCCGCCCCCCTTGCACGAGCTGGATCACCGGCGCGTCGGTGCCGGCAAAGGGGTTGAGCGCCGGCTCGAGCCCGTCGAGCCCCAGCGCGAAGCCGGTGAGATTGAGGATCGCCGCCGGCTTGTGCGCCGCGAAGGCCGCCTGCACGAAGCGCACGCAGGCCGCTTCCTTGAGCGTCGAGATCATCAGCGGCACCGGCGCGAGGCCCTGCCGGTCGAGTTCGGCACACAGCGCTTCGAGCGTGGCCGTGCCCGCCCCTTCGAGCGCCGCCCGATAGAACAGCAGCGGCACCGCCGGCTTTTCGCGCGCGGGCAGGGCATCGGCAATGCCGTGTCCCGGAAGCCAGTAGCCGAAGCGCGGGAAGGGGCGGATTTCGGCCGCCGGCGCGGGCGCGCCCGTAGCCAGCGCCCTGAGCGTTTCCAGCACCTGGGCGGCATTGTCGGGGCCGCCCGCCGTCAGCAGCCCATGCAGCCGCTTGAGGCTCTCCGCATCGACGGTGGAGCGTGCCATGAGCGTTGGGTCCGGCACGGCATCGCCCGGCAAGAGCGCCAGCTTGAACCGTCCGTCGGCGGCCAGCGCGGCGAGTTGGTCCACTCCGTAGGGCCAGTACGCGGCCCCGCCCAGCAGTCGCAGCACCACGAGCTGGGCGTGCCGGACCGTCTGCTCGATCCACAGATCGACCGACAGGTTGTGCGACAGCCGCAGCAGGTTGGCGAGGCGCAGCTCGTGCGTGCCGGCCCGGTCGGCAGCGCCGGCGAGCAGCGCCAGTTCGCTGTCGGCGGCGCTGGCGAAGACCAGCGGCGCGGGCGTCTGGCCGAGGTCGATGGCCTCGCCCTCCTGCTGCAGCGCCCCCGCCTGCGCCGCCAGCAGGTGCATCAGGTGGCGGCGCGGCTCGCCCGCGTCAGCCCTTCGGTGATCGCCGCGCGGTCGAGCGGCGATTCGCCGATCACGACCAGCGCCGTCTCGCGCCGCTCACCCGCCGCCCAGGGCCGGTCGAACCACGCATTGAGCCGCGGCCCCACCGCCTGAATGGCGAGTCGCGCTTCGGCGCCGGGCAGGGCGGCAAAGCCCTTGAGCCGCAGCACGTCATGGGCGCGGATCGTCGCCTCGATGCTCTCAAGCAGCGCCTCGCGGCTCGTCACCCCGTCGAGCACGATGGAGAACGAGTCGAAATCGTCGTGCTCGTGGCCCTCGCCGCCATGCTCGAGCTCATGCGCGCTGTCGCGGCCTTCGAGGTGATCCTCGCTGGCGAGCCCGAGGCCCAGCAGCGCCGCCACCTCGACATGCCCGTTGCGTGCCCGGATGAGGCCGGTGCCGTCGCGCATCTCGGCCTTGAGCCGCTGCTCGACATCGGCGAGCACCGCCTCGCTCACGAGGTCGGTCTTGTTGACGACGACGAGGTCGGCGGCGACGAGCTGGTCCTTGAACAGCTCGCCGAGCGGCGTGGCGTGGTCGAGCATCTGGTCGGCGGCGCGCTGGCGCGCCACGGCCTGCTCGTCGGCGGCGAAACGCCCTTCGCTCAGCGCTGCCGCGTCCACCACTGTCACCACCCCGTCGACCGTCACCTGCGTCTTGATCTCCGGCCAGTTGAAGGCGCGGATCAGGGGTTGGGGCAGGGCGAGGCCCGAGGTCTCGATAACGATGTGGTCGGGGCGCTCCGCGCGCCCCAGGAGCGTTTCCATCGTCGGCACGAAATCCTCGGCCACCGTGCAGCAGATGCAGCCGTTGGAAAGCTCGATCATGTCCTCGGCGCGGCAGGTTTCCTCGCCGCAGGCGGCGAGCACCTCCTTGTCGACGCCCAGCTCGCCGAACTCGTTGATGACGAGCGCGATGCGCTTGCCCTTGGCGTGGCCGAGCATGTGGCGGATCAGCGTCGTCTTGCCGGCGCCCAGGAACCCCGTGACGACCGTGACCGGAATCCTGCTCATGCCGCCACCGCCGTTTTCGCCCCGGCCGTCGCGAAGCGCTCGACCAGATAGCCATAGAGCGGGCCGAGGCAGAGCCAGAAGGCCGCGCCCGTGCCCAGCGAGGTCGCGGCGAACGCGGTGGCGAGAT
>JBDHTK010000250.1:0-4643 GCA_039808625.1 Devosia sp.
TCTCAAAACTGCAAGAGCGCCGTTCTGCATTTCGCGTTTCTCTTTGCGCTGGCGCAAACTCCGCGAAACTTTCAAACCTACAGTCCCTCCAGACGCCGGAGCCGTCCGGTGCGCGCCGCCTTCCGACGCGCCGACAGGCAAGGCGTAAGGGGGACGAAGTGGCCACGAGCTGCGCCGTCATCGCTATGGAACACAGGTTCCGGCGCGCAACGGATGAGGTCGCGATACCGCCGCCGAGGCGCGCCGCGCATGCCGGGCGCTCGCCGACAGCACGCCAACCACGCCATCAAATCTACCCAAGAGACTTACACTCGCACTTCGAAAGGAAGGTTGCGCCATGACGGTTCAATCCATATCCGCACTGCTGAGCCTGGCTGCAATCGTCGCACTGGGTGCGATCTTCCTGCGCGTGCGGCTCCTGGCACACGCGCCGCGCGACTACGCACCGGTGCAGGCCCGTGCCTACCGCATCCGCGCCATCGGCTTCGGGATACTGGTACTTGTCGGCCTGCCCATCAGCATCTGGCTGTTGCGCGTGCATCCCTACGCCGCTGCGGCCGGTTCGGCGCAGATCGTCAACGTCACCGCCAACCAATGGTACTGGGAAATCGATCCCCCTGAGGCCGCCGCCGGCACGCCGGTCGAGTTCAGGGTGACCAGCACCGACGTCAATCACAATTTCGGCCTCTATGACGAGTCCGGCCGGCTGGTGGCACAGACGCAAGCCATGCCCGGCTACGTCAACCAGCTCGCCTATACCTTCGAGGCGCCCGGCACCTATCAGGTGCTGTGCCTCGAATATTGCGGGCTCGCCCATCACGGCATGATCGCCGAGTTCACGGCCACTGAGGGAGAGGCGCAATGACCGATATGGCGATGGCGGCGGACCGCACGGACAGCTTCGATCGCGGCCGCCTGTGGGTCGTGCTCTATCTGGTTGCGACGGGCGTGGTGCTGATCCTGATGATGCTGGCCGGCCTCGCCATGCGGCTGGCCCAGTCGGGCTGGATTTCACTCGATCCTGCGCTGTTCTACGAACTGATGACGGTGCACGGCACCGGCATGGTGGGCATCGCCGCCCTGGGCGGCGCAGCGCTGATGTGGCACTACGTGTCGGCGTATATCCGGCTAAACTCATGGGTGATGGGCGCCAATTTCGCGCTCTTTCTTATCGGCGTTGTCGCCATGCTTGTCGCCGACCTCGTCGGCGGCTTCGGTGGCGCCTGGACCATCCTTTATCCGCTGCCTGCCCTTTCCCAGGACATCTGGCCGGCCTGGTCCGCGGCGCTGCACCTCGTCGGCCTGCTGATCGTGGGTATCGGCTTTCTGATCCTCTGCCTCGAACTCGGGCGCGGCGTCATCGCCACCTATGGCGGGCTGGGCCGCGGTCTCGGCTGGCATGTGCTGTTTCTCAACGCCAAGGACAATGTGCCGCCGCCCGCCGTGGTCGCCACCACAATGGTGGTCATCGTCAACACGCTGGCCCTGATCGCCGCTGCTGCCATCATCGTCATGAGCCTCGTCAACCTCGCCTTCCCGGCGATCGAGATCGATCCGCTGCTGGCCAAGAACCTCATCTATTTCTTCGGCCACGTCTTCATCAACGCCACCATCTACATGGCAGTGATCGCCGTCTACGAACTGCTCCCAGCCATCACGCAACGGCCGTGGAAGACCAGCAAGCCGTTCCTCGCCTCGTGGAACCTGTCGACGCTGATGGTGCTGGTCATCTTTCCCCACCATCTCATGATGGACTTCGCCATGCCGCGCTGGACGGTGGTGACGGCACAGGTGCTGTCCTACATCAATTCGTTCCCGGTGCTGATTGTCACCGGCCTCGGCGCGCTGGCGATCCTGCATCGCTCGGGAATCCGCTGGAACCTCGTCTCGACGCTGCTGTTGATCTCGATGTTCGGCTGGATGGCCGGCGTCATCCCGGCCGTCGTCGACGCCACCATCGCGGCGAACTCGGTGATGCACAACACGATGTGGGTGCCGGGGCATTTCCACTTCTACCTGCTGCTCGGCCTCTTGCCGATGATCTTCGCCTTCATGATCCACATGGCCCGCGACGAGGACGTGAAGGCGGGCGGCGGCGATCTCACCGCGCTCTTCTATCTGCTGTTCGGGCTCGGCTTTGTTGCCATGTTCCTGGTTGGCGGCTGGGCGAGCGTGCCGCGCCGCTGGGCGGAACACCTCGAAGACTGGATGATCTGGGACCGGATTGCCTCGGTCATGGCCCTTGGCGTGATCGCACTGACGACTGTCTTTGTGGCCATCTTCATGGCGCGCGTGCCGCGCATGCTGCACCCGCGATAGCCACATGCGCGCCGCCATTGCCCTCGCCACCGTCGCCGCCCTGGGTGCGGGCGTATTGTGGTGGGGAACCGACGGCCTGCGCGCATTCACCTCCGAGGGGGCGCGGCGGCTCGACATCGCTGCCGCACCGCGCCTGCTTTCCGACGCCGCGCTCTACGACCAGACCGGCGCCCAACTGCATCTCGCCGATTATCGCGGGGCGCCTATCGTCCTCGAGTTCATCTATACGACCTGCCCCGACATCTGCCTGAGCCTCGGCACGGCATTCGAGCAGCTCGACAGGATGCTGCCGCGGACCGCGCGGCTGCTCAGCGTCAGCTTCGATCCGGCCGATGACGTCGAGCGTCTCGACTGGTTCGCCGGCCGGTACGGTGCCGTGGCGCCGCGCTGGCGCGTCGCGGGCATCGCCGATACCGACATGCGGACGACCCTGCTCCGGCGCGCCGGCGTCGTCGTCGTCCCGGACGGCTATGGCGGCTTCGTACACAATGCCGGACTGTATCTCGTCGACGCCAGGGGGCGGCTGACGGCCGTGTTCGACCTCGAGGACGTCGCCGGCGTGCAAGCGGCGCTGGCCGATCATGCGAAGTGACGCGCGCCTCGCGCTGGCCGCCGCGCTCATCCTCCTCGCCCTCGTGCCGCCGCTCTCCTCCTGGCTAACGGCGCGGCTGGCGACGCACATCTTCGGGCAATATCTGCTGCTGGTCGTCGCCGGCGCGCTCCTCGGCAGCGGGCTCGGAGGGCGGCTGCGCGCCGCCTGGACGGCAGCGCCGGCCTTTCTCCTCGCGGCCTTCGCGCTCGGCTTCTGGCTGCTGCCGCGCTGGATCGACGCGTCGCTGACCGATCCCGTGGCGGCGGCGGCCAAGGCGGCGACGCTGGTCCTCCTCGCCGGCCTGCCGCTCGGCTGGAGCTGGACGCAGGCCGGCCCCGTCCTACGCGGCTTCGTCGTCGCCAATGGCGCCTCGATGCTGCTCATCATGGGCTGGATCCAGCAGGCCGTGCCACAGCGGCTGTGCAACGCCTATCTCATCGGCGACCAGCGCGCCCTGGGCCTCGGTTTCCTGCTCCTCGCCGCCGCGCTGCCTGCCGGCCTGCTGCTTCACGTGACAATTGCGCGGGGCTCGCGATCGGAAGCCTGATCCGTCCGGACGGATCGAGGTTGGCGCTACCGGTAGCCGAACCCCAAGGGGGATCAGGTCGACCTGCCCTTCGGCAGCGCGTGTGCCCGGCGTTCGGCCTCGGCGTGCAGGACGACCGTATGGTTGCCGATCTGGCGGGCGTCGAGCCGGCCGGCAGCGGTCGCGCGATAGGCTGGACTGCGGCTGACGCCGGGCCTGGCACAGAAGGATTTGATGGCATTGGCTTCTAGGACTTCCATTGAGGTGCAGTCGCGACGCCCACGCCCCGGTTTGTCGGCGGTCGGTCGACGCAGCAGGCTGTAGCGGCCGCCGGTTCTGGTATATTGTTGAACAGCGGGCCGCTGGCGTGGGGCCTGATGTGCCCCGCCTCACGCATGAGAAACAGCGCATCGAGGCCGAGGCGAGTGGCCAACGCGCCGCCGGGCGCCGGACCCAGCACCATGAGCGCCGTTGCCCAGCCATCGGCCTCGGCGCAGGAGTGCGCCACCACCGTGACCGAGGCTGGCGATGAGACGAGCGGCGCCCCTCGGCGAGGATCCATCGTGTGCGACAGATAGCGCCCCCGCAGCGCCACCCGGTGGCGATAATCGCCCGAGGTCGCGACGGCGGCGTCTTCGATCTCAAGGAGCGAATGAGGGGCGCGACGGTCCGGATCGGGCGCCTCCACCGCCACCGTCCACGGCGTGCCGTCGGCCCGCCTGCCGGTGGCGCGCATTTCGCCGTCGATCCCCGCCAGGCTGTCGGTGATGCCGTGGCGGCTGAGGATGTCCGTCAGCCGGTCCACGCCATAGCCCTTGGCGATGCCATTGAGGTCGAGCGTGATCGGCGCGCGCTTGCGCACCCGCCCCTCATCGACATCGAGGGCCTCGTGCGCAGGGATGCGTGCGGCGGCGATTGCCGCGCGAATGGCGCCGGCGTCGGTGGCCTCAGCGCCAAAGCCCCATGAGCGCACGGCATCGCCCATGCCGATATCGAAGGCGCCGCTTGAGGCCCGGCCGATCTCCAGCCCGAGGCGCAGCACCTCCGCCAGTTCGGCCGGCACCGCCACCCATTCGCCCACCGGTGCCCGGTTGAGGCACATCAGCGTGCTGTCGGGCTTCCAGGTGGACATCTGCCAGTCCACCATGTCGACAGCGTCCTGCAGGGCGTCGCGCACGGGGCCCGGATCGAAGCCGGGCGGGGCGT
>JBDHTK010000251.1:0-4625 GCA_039808625.1 Devosia sp.
CGAGCTGGCTGCGCGCCGCGTCGAGCTCTTCCTTGAGCTTCTGGCTGCCCTGCACCCGCTCCTTTTCGGCGAGCCACTTGGCCGACAGCGCCTGCGCCTCTTCCTCGAGCTGCGCCAGGTCCTCCTCGAGCCGCTCGAGCCGCATCCGCGAGCCCTCGTCGGTCTCCTTCTTCAGCGCCTCGCGCTCGATCTTGAGCTGCATGATGCGCCGGTCGAGCTCGTCCAGCGCCTCGGGCTTGGAATCCACCGCCATGCGCAGCCGCGCCGCCGCCTCGTCCATCAGGTCGATGGCCTTGTCGGGCAGGAAGCGGTCGGCGATGTAGCGGTTGGAAAGCGTCGCCGCCGCCACGATGGCCGAATCGGAGATGCGGATGCCGTGGTGCAGCTCGTACTTCTCCTTGAGCCCGCGCAGGATCGAGATGGCGTCCTCGACCGTCGGCTCGGAGACGAACACCGGCTGGAAGCGCCGCGCCAGCGCCGCGTCCTTTTCGACGTGCTTCCTGTATTCGTCGAGCGTCGTCGCGCCCACGCAATGCAGCTCGCCGCGCGCCAGCGCCGGCTTCAGGAGGTTCGAGGCGTCCATCGCGCCATCGGCCTTGCCGGCGCCCACCAGCGTGTGCATCTCGTCGATGAACAGGATGATCTGGCCGTCCGACGCGGTGATCTCGTTGAGCACGGCCTTGAGCCGCTCCTCGAACTCGCCGCGATATTTCGCCCCGGCGATCAGCGCGCCGAGGTCGAGCGCCAGGAGCGACTTGCCCTTGAGCGATTCGGGCACGTCGCCATTGACGATGCGGATGGCGAGGCCCTCGGCGATGGCCGTCTTGCCGACACCCGGCTCGCCGATCAGCACCGGATTGTTCTTGGTGCGCCGGCTCAGCACCTGGATGGTGCGGCGGATTTCCTCGTCGCGCCCGATCACCGGGTCGAGCTTGCCGTCGCGCACTGCCTGCGTCAGGTCGCGCGCATATTTCTTGAGCGCGTCGTACTGCGACTCGGCCGAGGCCGAATCGGCCGTGCGGCCCTTGCGGATCGCCTCGATGGCGGCATTCAGCGCATTGGCGGTGACGCCGGCCGAGCTCAGGATCCTGCCCGCGTCGGTGTCCTTCTCGATGGCCAGCGCGAGGAGCAGCCGCTCGACCGTGACGAAGCTGTCGCCGGCCTTCTGCGCCGCCTGCTCGGCGGTGTCGAACACCCGCGCCAGCTCGCGGCTCAGATAGAGCTGCGAGCCGTCGCCGGAGACCTGCGGAATCTTGTTGAGCGCCGCTTCGAGCCCGGCGCGCACCGCCTTGGCGTCGCCGCCGGCGCGCTCGATCAGCCCGGAGCACAGCCCCTGGTCGTCGTCCATCAGCACCTTGAGCAGGTGCACGGGCGAAAACTGCTGGTGCCCCCGCCCCAGGGCCATCTGCTGCGCGCTCTGGATGAACCCGCGCGCCCGCTCGGTGTATTTCTCGATATTCAAGGCAACTCTCCTCTTGCCGCGGACCTCCTGCCCGATACCGGCACAGAAGGAGCCGCCGAAGCGTTGATTCCGGTCAAACGCCCGCCCATGCGGCGCGTTCCGGGCTGTCACGGCAAGATATAGGAAGCCCCACGCGGGGAAAAAGGGGCGCGCCGCCCGCTATTCCGTGCGGTTGAACAGCTTGACCGCGGCGAAGAGCAGGACCGCCGCCGCCGCCAGCACCAGCCCGACCTGCAGCAGCGCCGGCACCTGGTAGCTGCCCCACCAGATGCCCGGGTCGAGCACGGCGCGCGCCTCCGGCGCGAGGCTGAGGCGGGCGAAGACCACGGCGCGCACGGGCTCGACGGCATAGGTCATGGGGTTGATGTTGGTGACCACCGCCAGCCAGCCGGGCAGGTTGGAGAGCGGAAACAGCGCCCCCGACAGGAACATCAGCGGCGTGATGATAAGCTGCACCAGCGGCATGGCCGACTGCACCTGCCTGACGCGGGCGGCGAGCACCAGCCCGAGCGCGGTGATCATGAAGCTCATGATGAACAGCAGCACGAGCAGCTCGAGGATCATCAGGGGATCGTAGGGCACGCCGACGAGCCCGGCGAGGGCGATGACGACCAGCGATTGCAGCGTCGCGACGCTCGCCCCGCCGAGGCACTTGCCGGCGAGGATGGCCGCGGTCGAGACCGGCGCCACCAGCATTTCGCGCAGGAAGCCGAATTCGCGGTCCCACACCATCGAGATGCCGGCGAAGGCGGCGGTGAACAGCACCGACATGGCGAGCACGCCGGGGAACAGGAAGGTCGTGAAGTCGACGCCGCCAGTGCTCGCATGCACCAGCGAGCCGAGCCCGCCGCCGAGCACGAACAGGAACAGCAGCGGCTGGATGACCGACGAGACGATGCGCGCCGGATCGCGCCGGAACCGGATGAGCTCGCGCTCCCAGACGACGAGCGTGGCGCGGATCTCGTGCCCGAGCCCGCCCCTGGGGACGCTGACCGGCAGGGCGGCGGCAATGGAGGATGGACTCATCTGCTATCTCCCACGGTGCGCGGCGATCATCGGATGGACCGGCGCCCCCTTGCTCTCGGCATCGCGCAGCGACGTACCGGTGAAATTGAGGAACACGTCGTCGAGCGTCGGTCGGCTCACGGTGACGGAGGTGATCGGCAGGCCGAGCCGCTCGAAGAGCTGCGGCACGAAGGCGGCGCCCTCGGCGACGGCGAAGGTGACGAGGCCCTCGACCATCTGCGCGTCGAGGCCGAAATGCTGTTTCAGCGCCACGATCGCCGCCGCGTCGTCGGCGGTGGAGATGCTGACGCGGTCCTTGCCGACTGCCGCCTTGAGCCGCGCCGGCGTGTCGAGCGCGACGATGCGGCCTTGGTCGACGATGGCGATGCGGTCGCAGGTCTCGGCTTCGTCCATGTAGTGCGTGGTGACGAAGACGGTGATCTCCTCGCGCTTGTGCAATTCGCCGAGATAGGTCCAGATCGAGGCGCGGGTCTGCGGGTCGAGCCCGATGGTGGGCTCGTCGAGAAACAGCACGCGCGGCGAATGCAGGAGCCCGCGCGCGATTTCGAGCCGGCGCCGCATGCCGCCCGAAAAGGTCTGGACGAGATCGTGGCGGCGTTCGGCGAGGCCGACCATCTCCAGCACTTCGGTGCGGCGCGCCGCCGCGCTGATCCGTTCGACGCCGTAGAGCTCGCCGTGGAAGCGCAGGTTCTGCTCGGCGCTCAGATAGCCGTCGAGCGTCGGCTCCTGGAAGACGAGGCCGATGGACCGGCGCACCGCGTCGCGCTCGGTGGCGACGTCGAAGCCGGCGACCTTCGCCGTGCCGGCGCTGGCGTCGGCGAGCGTGCACAGGATCTTGATGGTGGTCGATTTGCCGGCGCCGTTCGGCCCGAGAAAGCCGAAGGTTTCGCCGGCATAGACGTCGAGGTCGATGCCCTTCACCGCCTCGACGTTCTTGTAGCTCTTTCTGAGTCCCCTCACCTCGATGGCGAGCGGGCGGGACTGGCTTTCGGTCATGCGGCAACTCCACGCTTTCCCTAACAGCGTTAGAGGCGTATACTCTAACAGTGTTAGGGACGGCAAGGGGCAAATGGCGGTAACGCGCGACGAAGTGGTGCGGACGGCGATCCGGCTTCTCGACGAGGTCGGGCTGGACGGGCTGACGTTGCGGCGGCTGGCCGGCAAGCTCCATATTTCGGCCCCCACGCTCTACTGGCACTTCCGCGACAAGCGCGAGCTGCTCGACGCCATGGCCGAGGAGATGGTGCGCCGCCAGCGCGAGGCCGAGCCGCCGATCCCCGAGGACTGGCCCTGGGACGAGCAGATCGCCGAGAGCATGCGCCGGCAATACCGCGCCATCCTCGCCTATCGCGACGGCGCGCGAGTGATGGCCGGCAACCGGCCGACCGACGCCTCGCTGCCGGTCATCGAGCACTATCTGGCCCGCTGGATGGAGATCGGCTTTCCTGCGCATGAAGCGCTGGCGACGATCCTCAGCATGGGCGACCTGATCGTGGGTGCGGCGCTCGAATATCAGGCGGAAATGGAGCGCGTGCGCCAGCAGGGCAAGGAGGCGCAGCAGGAGGTCTGGGAGAAGATGAAGGCCTATCCCAACCTGCATGCCGCAGCCCGGCAGCGCGCCGCGCGGGTTGCCCACGACGGCCACTACGACAGCTTCGAGCACGGGCTGTCGCTGCTGATCGCCGGCCTGCGCCAGCGCCACGCCGAACTCATGGCGCAGCGGGAAATGGCAACCGCCTGAGCCTGTGGCCGAGCCCCCGCAATCGCCGTCCCGGCGCCGGCCGGGGCCTGCTGTTCGCTAAACAGCAAGGGCGGCCCGCTGGCCGCCCCGTCATCGATTCAACGCCGCTTCATTCCGCCGCGCTGCTGGCGGTGAGAAAGGCGGGCAATTCGCCGACCTCCGGCTGCGGTGCATCGGCGGGATCGCCGCCCGCTCCGCCCTCGCCGGTACCGCGGCCGCGCCGGCGCCGGCCGCGCTCGCGCCGGCGGGGCCCGTCGCCCTCGCCCGCCTGCCCGTCCTCGCCGCCCGCGGCAGCCTCGGCCTGCGACGCCGGAGCACCCTCGCCGCTGCTGCTCTCCTCGCTCTCGGCCGGCAGGCCGGGCTGTGGCTCGCTCTGCGGCTGCGGCGGGGGGGGGG
>JBDHTK010000252.1:0-4624 GCA_039808625.1 Devosia sp.
CGCTGGAGATCACCGCGTAAAAGGACGGGAAGCGCTTGAATTTCACCTCGTCGGTGTTCGACCAGATGCCGAAATTGCTGGTCTTGACGCGCGTCACGCGGTCCTGCAACGGGCCCGTCACCACGGTGATGATGTTGTAGGGGCCTTCGAGGGGCGTGCCGGCGACGTCCGGCTCGATGGTGCCGAAAAGGCTCAGCACCGCCCCGTCGAAGCTCGACGTGATCTGCACCGCCGGCGTCGAGACGATCGAATTGAGCCGTTCGGCGCCGGCCGGCGCCGCCGCGAGGACGAGAAGCAAAGCCAGGGCGAGCCGCCTCACAATCCGCCTCCCTTGATGATCGTCATCGAGAACGGATCAGAGGGCGCCAGCACCAGCGTCAGCCCGAAACGGATGGCGACGGCGAGAACGAGCAGCGCGAGCAGCGCCCGCAACTGGTCGCCGCGCAGATATTTGCCGGCCGAGGCGCCGAACTGCGCGCCGATCGTGCCGCCCACCATGAGGCAGAAGGCGAGCAGGATGTCGACGCTGTCGCTGCTCAGTGCCTGCAGCACGGTGGTGACGGACATCATCGCCACCACCTGCAGCAGCGATGTGCCGATCACCACATTGCCGGGCACGCGCAGCAGGTAGACCAGGGCGGGCACCAGGATGAAGCCGCCGCCGACGCCGAGCAGCGCCCCGACCCAGCCGATGAACACGCCGATGGCCAGCACCGGCAGCACGGAGATGTAGAGCCGCGACTTCTTGAAGCGGATGCGCAGCGGCAGCCCGTGCATCCAGTTGTGCTGGCTGGGCAGGTTCTCGCGCACCACCATGCCGGCGCGCCGCCGCATCAGCGTGCGCACCGACTCGACCATCATCAGCGTACCGACGGAGCCGAGCAGCACGAGATAGGCGACGGAGATGAACAGGTCGAACTGGCCGGCCGCCTGCAGCAGCGAGAAGGTCGCCACCCCCGTCATCGCCCCGATGGTCGAGGCGAGGATGAGGTACATGGCCAGGTGCAGGTCGATGCCGCCGCGCCGGTAGTAGCTGAGCGCGCCCGAGGTCGAGGCGGCCGCCACCTGGCCGGTCACCGAGGCCACCGCCACCGGCGCCGGCACGCCCGAAAAGATGAGCAGCGGCGTCAGCAGGAAGCCGCCACCGACCCCGAACAGCCCCGATAGAAAGCCGACCGCCCCTCCGATCCCCACGAGGAAGAAGAGGTTCATCGAGAGCTCGGCGATGGGCAGATAGATCTGCAAGGCGGGCCTGTCTAAGCGCGCGCCGCAGGTCGAACGATCCTGCGAGTCGCAAAGCGGAACGAGGATGTACGGAGGGGGCGCAGGGTCAGGCCCCGCGCCCCCTCAGATCAGTATGCACACTGTCGTTCGACTCTGCGACGACAATGAGACGTTCATTACACGGGCTGGCTGCCGAGCACCGCGAGCAGCCGCGGATTGATCAGCCCGACCGGGCTCATGCCGGTCGCCTTTTCGAAGGCCTTGATCGCCGCGGTGGTCTTGGTGCCGGCGATGCCGTCCGGCGTGCCGATGTCGTAGCCGAGCCGGCCCAGCGCCTTCTGCACCGACGCCACGATGTCGTGCGTGGTGATCGTCTCGCCCGGGTCGAAATCCTTCGACCACGTGCCGATGGGCGCGAAGTTGGCGCTCAGCTCGATGGGCTCCGGCTTGAAATTGTTGACGATGTCGGCGAGCCGCGTCATCGCCTCGGCGTCGAGCGAGCGGGCGATGTCGTCGCGCGCCTTGGCGGCGTCCTTGTCGCCGCTCAGCGCCGCGATGCCGAACCATTTGTAGGAATCCTCGAGGCTCTGCGGCACGCCGAGGCCCCGCGCGTAGAGCATGCCGAGATTGAACTGGCTGTCGGTGAGGCCGCGCCGCGCCGCCTCCTCGAACCACTTGGCGGCGGAATCGAACTGCTGCTTGCCGAGCTGACCGCCGGCATAGAGCGCCGCCAGATTGTGCATCGACATGCGGTTGCCCGCTTCGGCGGCGCGCTCGTACCAGAGCTTGGCCGTCTCGAGGTTCTTCTCGACGCCCTCGCCGCTCTCATAGAGGGCGCCGAGCCGGTACTGCGCCGGCACGAAGCCGGCCGCCGCGGCGCGCTCGTACCACATCGCCGCCGCCGCATAGTCCTGCGGCACGGCCCGACCCTCGGTGAAGATCGCCGCCACTTCGAACTGCGCGCGCACATCGCCCGCCGCCGCCGCGTCGCGCAGCGATTGCGGACCGACGCCCTCGGGCGGCGGCGCGACGTGGATCGGGCTTGGCTCGGGCACCAGCGGCGCCACGCTGTCGACGCTGGCCAGTTCCGTCGCCGCCGCGAAGGCGCTCGGCATGGTCTGCACGGGGGCGCTGGTGAAGCCATGCGCCGCCGCGGCGTCGATGGCGCCGGTCTGGAGCGAATCGGTCGGCTCGATGAGGCGTGGTGCGCGCGGCGCTGCGGCCGGGGCGGGCGCTTCGCCGGCGATGTCGCCGGTGGTGACCGGCGCCGTATCGGTCGCTTCGACCGGAGCGGCGCGCATGCGCTGCGCTACGAGATTGGTGGCGAGCAGCCCGACTGCGACGAGCAGCGCCGCGAGCAGCAGGGCGCGACGGTTGCGGGCGAGGAAGCTCTCCTTGGCCGCTGCCTGGGCGGCGGGTGCCTCGTCCTTGACCCGCGCTTCGAGTGAGGGCGCCGGCTCCGGCGTCACCGGCTCGGGCGTATAGGCGGTGCGGGCCGGCTTGTCGCCGGCGAGGGCGCGCGACGCGCGCTCCGGCTTGGCGGCGGCGGGCGTCGACTCGCTGGGCTGGAAGCGCGCCAGGGCGCGCGCGATCAGCGAGCCCGACGCGGCCGCCGGGGCCGGCGCGGCATGACTCGCCTGGCGCTGCGCTGCCCGGCGCGCCGCCGCGATGAAGGTGTTGACCGGCGCCGCATCCGAAGCGGCGGCGCGCGGCGCCTCGACGGCGGGCCGCGGCGCAGCGTCGGCGAAATCGGCGCTCGGCACCGGGGCTGGCGGCGGCTCGAATGTCGGCGGCCCTGCGGGGGCGGCCGGCTTGCTGTCGTAGAGCGCCGCGAGCGACAGCTCGGCGTCGAGGCCGGGATGGCGCCGGCGCGTGCTGGCCTTCGGCTCGGCCTCGGGCCGTGGCTCGGGGAAGGGCGGCGCGGTGAGCGGCGCGTCCTCGGCCGGGTCGCGCGGCATGGCGTCGGCATGGGCGGGCAGGGGCTCGGGCTCGGGCGCCGCTGGCTCCTGCCCGGGCATGTTGGCCGCGGGCGCGACCGGCGCCGGCTCTGGATTTGCACCGAGCGGTACGGGCCGCCCCGCCAGCGACGATTCGAGCCGCCGCAGCCGGTCGTTGACCTCGCTGATGCCTGCTTCCATGCCACCGAAATCGTCGACGGCACTGTCGCGCTGCATGTCCTTGAGCATCGCGGTGATGCGCGCTTCGAGGCCGTCGATGGTTTCGGCGAAGGAGCGGTCCGGCGCCTGCCGCGACACCGCCTCGGCGGCGCGCGAGGCGACCATCTCGGCCATCGCGTCGAAATCGAGATCGGGCGCGGTGCCGGCCGTCGAATCGGAATAGAGCCGCGCCAGCCCCGAAAGCTGCTCGCCGGTCTGATCCATGCGCGCCACGAGCTGGCGCACCTGCACTTCGAGCTGGCTGACGCCCGGATCGGCCTGCCGCTCGCCCAGCCGATCATGCAGCCGGTCGATCTGCCGGCCGATCTCGGCCATGTCGGCGCGCGTGCCCACTTCGGCGAGGCGCTCCTCGAGCGCGTCGAAGCGCGGCGCCAGCGCGCCCGTCACCGCCTCGCGCAGCGCCGCGAGGTCGCCGCGCAGCTCGCTCAGAATCCGATCGCCCGATTCGATGTCGGAGATGCGGGTGTTGAGCGCGTCCACCAGCTCGACGAGGTTGTGCGGCTGGGCGCCGCTCTCGCGCAGCGTCTCGGTGAAGCGCGCCATCTCGCCCGTGAGGTGATCGAGATCGGCGGGCGACAGCGTGGCATGCTTCTCGAGCGCGTCGATGCGGTCGTAGACGCTGCGCACGCCCTCCTCGATGGCGCGCATGCCGTCGCGCACCCCGTCGGTCTCGGCCGGGTTGGCGAGCTTGTCGGTGAAATGCACCTGCAGCTCGGCGAGCTTGCCGACCGTCGCCGCCACGTCGTCGAGCCGGCGCGTCAGCGTCGCGACATCCATCTCGCGGCCCTGCGACATGATCCGCCCGAGGCTGGCGATCTGGCCTTCGAGGCGCTTCACCTGGCCGGTCTCGCCTACGGCGCCGGCGAGCAGTTCGACCACATGGGCAAGCTGCGCCACCTGGTCGGCCACGTCCTTGACGCTGGCGCCCGATTTGAGCTGGGCCTTGATGTCGCCTTCGACCCGTTCGAGCCGGCCGGCAATGCCCGTCACCGCCTGCGCGAGCTGTTCGAGCACGGCACCCTCGTGGCCGCGCGCCGCCGCCGGCGGCGCGGCGGGCTCGCGGCGCGGCACCGGCACGCCCTGGCGCGAGCGGATCTGGTCGATGGCGGCCTGCAGGCTATCGCGCCCGCCGCCGGCGGCCGGGCGCGGCGTCTCGCGCGGCCGGGCCGGCGCGTGCTGCTCGGCCTCGACGAGCTGGTGGCGCACGTCGCGCACGCGCTCGC
>JBDHTK010000253.1:0-4608 GCA_039808625.1 Devosia sp.
CGCCTCGTGCACGGGCAGGACCGGCGCGGGGGACTGCGGCGCCGGTCGCGTCGGTATCATCTGCGCCGGCGACAGGGCCAGCGGCTCGCTGGCGCGCGGCGGCACCGGCGCGGCCGTAGGCACCGGACGCGCGGCCGACGGCGCCGCGGACGCATCGTCATCCGCAATGATCTGCCGGATGGACGAGAGAATCTCGTCCATCGACGGCTCCTTGGTCGCCGGTTTGTTCATCGAGGCCTCGTTCACTGGCGACGAGCGCGCTTGCGGCGCGCTTGATTCGTCGCCCCGCAGTCTAGGCGGTCACGACGATCTGCGCGACGCAAAGCATTGGTGAAATTGACGTCTTCCCCAGCCTTTGCGCCGCACGCATCACTGCTCAGGGATTGGTGAGCCCGGCCTTGTTGGTCCACACCGTCCAGGCGAAAAGCAGCGCGGCGAGCAGCACGAGAATGCTCGACACCTCCGCCATGATCTCGCCCTGCCCGGTGACGGCGAGCGCGATGCCCGGTCCGAACAGCAGCGCTCCCAGCAGCGCCACGCAGAAGTGGACGACGGCGAGGCGCCTCGCAGCGGCGGCCGGCACCAACCGGTAGTAGAAGCCGTAGACCGCCATCGTCACGAAACCGATGAGATTGTTGTGCGCGTGGGCCGGCGCCAGCTGATAATCCCGCGTGATCGACATCTGCATGCCCCAGAGCATGCCGGCAACGACGAACAGCGTAGCGGCGCCGAGAAACCAGTATGGCAGCGATTTCATGAAACCCCTCTCGATAGCCACGACTCGTGGCGGCCGAAAAGGTTACGCCCGCGCCTGGCCCTAGTCGAGCGCGCGCAGCTCCTGCCAGACATCCTCGGCCTTGGCGATGTAGTCCTCGCCGGTCTTGATCTCGACAGCGAGCCCGAGATCGGCCGCCGTGAGGTGGCCGGTGGCCGCCACCAGCTGGAAGGAGGCAAGCACCTTGCCCTGCGTGGCCTGGATCAGCCCTTCGCGGATCGAGGTCAGCTCGGACTGCGCGTTGAGCACGTCGAGCGTCGTCGACTGGCCGACGTCACGCGACTGCACGACGCCTTCGAGCGCCAGTTCGCCCGAGGCGACGGCAGTATTGGCGGAATCGATCGCCGCCTGCGCGTTGCGCAGCGCGCTCCACGACGAAATGACGGCTTCCTTGATCTGGTCGCGCGCCGACAGCGCCGCGACCTCGGACTTCATCTGGCTGATATTGGCGCTGCGCACGCCGGCACCCAGCGCCCCGCCACCATAGATCGGCACCTTGAGCGACAGGCTGACGGAGGCCGACGGCGTCGGCCCGGACCAGGTCGGGTTGGGGCTGTAGAAGGTGCTGTTGACGCCGGCCGACAGATCAAGCGTCGGCCCGAAGCTGGCGCTGGCGGCATCTGCCCCCGCCTGCGCCGCCCGCACGCCGGCCTGGGCCGCGAAGATCGCCGGATGCGCCGACATAGCTTCGTTGATGGCGCGCTCAAGGCTGGTAGGCAGCAGAGTGCCCAGCCGGTAGGTCATGGAGAGACTCTTCGGCGCATGGCCGACCAGCCGCTCATAGGTCGCGCGGCTGACCTCGAGGCTGGCGAGCGCGCTCTGGTAGGACGCCGTGCCCTGCGCGAGGCGCGCCTCGGCCTGTGACACGTCGATCTTGGTGCCCTCGCCGATCTCCAGCCGATCCTTGGCGCTTTTCACCTGCGCCTGATAGAATGTCACGTTCTCCTGGCGCAATTGCGCGAGCTGCGTGTTGGTGAGGACGGCCATGTAGGCCGTGACGACGTCGAGGAACAGCTTCTGCTCGGCGCTTTGCAGTGCATAGCGCTTCGCTTCGGCCCCGGCGCGCGCTGACTCGATTCTCGCCTCGGTCGCATAGTTGTCGAACAGCCGCTGCGAGTAGTTCACCCCACCCGAGATCGACGGCAGGTCGAGGGGAGAACCCGGCGTGTAGGCCTGGGTGGTGTTCAGCGTCGCCCCGATGGTGGGAAGCTTGGCCGACTTGGCGCTGACGATACCCTCGGCGGCCAGCTTCACATCGAGATAGGCGGACAGCAGATCGGGGCTGTTGCGATACGCGCTGGTCAGCGCCTCGCGCATCGTTTCGGCATGCGCCAGCGCCGGGACCGAACACATGACGAGCGCCATCACACCCAAACGCAGACTACGAGAAAACACCATCAACGCCTCCAGCCGCGGCACCCTACGCTGCCGCCATCGGGTCGCACAACTTCGCGGGCCCGGCCCTTCCAATAATTAATGTAGGATTTGCGCCTCACGTGGTCGCGGGGCAACACATGCTAAGCGCGATTTAGCAGCGCGGCCCTCAGAACACGAAACTGTCGTCGCGCCGCGGTGCGAGCGGCGGCAGGTAGGCGTCGAACGTGGCCCGCGAGGCGACATGCCTGCCCGAGCGCGCGAACAGATGCGCCACCGCTGGCTGCCCGTCTGCGGCGACGAGGGCGACGAGCCGCCCCTCGGGTGCGAGTTGGTCGAGCAACGCTTGCGGCACCTCGGCGACGGTGCCTTCGATGACGATGACGTCGTAGGGGCCTTTCGCCTTGCCGGCCGTCTCCAGCGCCCCTTCGAGCACGGTGACGGTGGCGAGGCCGAGCCCTGCGAGACGCGCGCGCGCCTCCGCCGCCAGCGTCGCGTCGCTCTCCACCGCCACGACGGACTGCGCGAGGCGGCCGAGCACCGCCGCCGAATAGCCGGTGGCGCAGCCCAGGTCGAGCACCTTGTCGACACCGTCGACCGCGGCGAGTTGCACCAGCCGCGCGAACGGCGCCGGCGCGCCGAGCTGGCGCGTGGCGCTGAGCGGCAGCGGCGCATCGGAGTAGGCGAGCGGCCGCCACGCCTCCGGTACGAACGTCTCGCGCGGTACCTCGCCCATCGCTGCCAGCAGTCGCCGGTCGGTGATACCCGACGTGCGGAGCTGATTGTCCACCATCACCCTGCGCGCGCGCTCGAAATCGGTCATCTGCGGCCCCACCAAGCATCGGAATGTCCCGTCCATAGCGCCCGCGACCGGGGCCGGCAAGCGCGCGAAGCGCCGCGCCCGCCGACGGCTGGCTTCCGCGCGTGCCGGCGCTGGTTTCCACACGCGCATCTGCTATGGCTTGCCGATCGGCGCAGTCTCGCGGCGGGATCGACGTGGACAGCAAAGGCTTTCGCACAGACCTCGTCCTCGTGGCGATCATCGCTCTCGCAGCGGCTCTGCGGGTCCATGATTTCGTCACGCAAAGCCTGTGGCTCGATGAGGCGATCTCCTTCCGCGAGGCGAGCGGCAGCCTCCCGGAAGTCATCGCGGCAACGCTCAACGAGAATTTCCCGCCTCTGCACAACGTCATCCTGTGGGCCAGCATGGCGGTCCTGGGCGACGCCGAATGGGCCCTGCGCCTGCCCTCCGTCCTGATGGGCATGGCCACGGTAGGACTCGTCTACCTGATCGGCGTGCAGCTCGAGAGCCGGCGCGTGGGGCTGCTGGCAGCGCTGTTCCTGGCTGTCTCTCCATTTCACATCTGGTACGCGCAGGAGGCGCGCATGTACGCGCTACTGGCCTTCGCCGCCGCGCTGTTCGCCGCCTGCGCCCTCGCCTACCGCGCGAAGCCCTCGCCCGGTCGCCTCGCGGCCATGGCGCTGGCGGGCGCCGTCCTGCTCTACAGCCACGTGTTCGGGACAGCCGCATGGATCGGCATCCTTGTCGGCCTCGCGCCGTATCTGAGGGGCGAGCGCGACAAGGCGGTGGGCGTGGCGCTCGGCGCCGTGGCGAGCGCCCTCATGTTCGCGCCCTGGGTGCTCGTCTCGATGGGCTCGCGCATCGGCGCCGTGGCTGCGGACGGCTTCTGGATCGCGCCGACGACGCTGCACTCCGTTCTCCATGCGCTGCTGCAACTGACGGGAGGAGTCGGTCCGGCTGCGTTCCTGCTGACCCTGATCGCCGCAGCGCTGCTGGCGCGGGGGTTTTTCCGCCCGTCCGTCTGGTTCGTCGGCTGCTGGTGCGCGTCCTCCATCGTCGCCGACCTGGCGGTCTCGCTGCTGGTCGTGCCGCTGTTCATCTCCCGCTACCTCATCGCCTCGCTGCCGCCGCTGCTGCTGCTGGCGGCCATCGGCGCCGGCGTCATCGCGCGTCATTGGCGCCCCGCCACGGCGATCCTCGCCGTGCTTGGAGTGGCAACCGGCCTCACCGGCGCCGCGCCCGCGCCGCGCGCGCAATGGCGCGAGGCGGCCGCGTGGCTGACGGCGCAGGTGGCCAAAGGCGATTGCGTTCTGGTGGTGGCGTCCTACTCCGAAGCGCCGCTCGACTACTATCTGCGCGGCCGCCTGCCCTGCGTCGTGCCGGTCGATCCGCCGGACCGGGCCGCGGCGCTCTTGCCCGAGCCCGCACCGCCGCGCCTGTTCGTCGTGGTCGCGCATGCGAACGGCAGCGAGGCGCAGGTTCTTGCGGCGCTGGCCGACCGCTATGCGCAGGCCGCGACGGAGCATTATCGAGGTATCGAGCTGTACCGCCTCGACGCACGGACCTAAGCGCAGGCGAAGCGTTGGAGGCCACGGCCGGAATCGAACCGGCATAGACGGATTTGCAATCCGCTGCGTAACCACTCCGCCACGTGGCC
>JBDHTK010000254.1:0-4600 GCA_039808625.1 Devosia sp.
CAGTTCGACGCATTCAGCGCGAGCCGATGCTGCAAAGCATGATGACGTGTGCAAGGAGCCTGGAATGAACATTGTCGCGCGTTTCGCTAACGACGAGTCCGGTGCGACTGCGATTGAGTATGGCCTGATTGCCGCGCTCATCGCCGTCGGTATCATCGCCGCTGCTACCGCCCTGGGGGGCAACCTCTCCACCCTGTTTACCAACATCGGTACCCGCCTCAAGACGGAAGCGGGCAACACCACCGCCACCGCGCCGACCACCTGATTGGTCCGCGCCTGCTTTCGGAAGGGGGCCCTTGGCCCCCTTCTGCATTTGTTAACCATGCCGGCGCTAGGCTGATCGCGGCCAGGCGCTGACGCTCCGGCCCGTGCACCGCCGGAACCCGATGCTCCCGATTCTTGCCCTGCTCGTCTTTCCGGTGCTGGTGGCCTATGCGGCCTGCTAGGATTTCCTCACCATGCGCATCGCCAACTGGCTGGTGCTGGCGCTGGTCGTCGCCTATGTCGCGCTGGCCCTTGTCGCGCAGCGCCCGCTCGCCGAGATCGGCGTCAGCTTCGCGGCGGCCGCCTGCGTGCTCGTGCTGTTCTTCGCCTTTTTCGCCTTCGGCTGGATCGGCGGCGGCGACGCCAAGCTGGTGGCGGCCATCACCCTTTGGCTCGGCCTCGAGCTGATGCTGCCCTACCTGCTCTATTCGGCCCTCATCGGCGGCATGCTGACGATGTTCGTCCTCGGCCTGCGCACCAACGTCGCGGCGCAATGGGCCGTGCGCTTCAAGTGGATCGAGTGGCTGCACAACCCCAAGGCCGGCATTCCCTACGGCATCGCCCTCGCCATCGCGGCGCTGCTGATCTACCCGCAGACGAAGATATTCGAGCACTTTGCGGCGATGTGAGGCAGACGGCGGTCGGGCGAATAGCGAATAGCGAATAGCGGGTCGGCCGGCAGCAGGGCCACGCTCTCGGCGTCGCATCCGCGCCGGCGGGAATGACACGGCGGCCGGACTGCTCCGACTGCCTGCTCCCGGCGCCGGCCCGTGTGTAACAACGTTCAATTAACCCTCCCCGCAAAGCATCGATTAACCAAACTTTGACCCTTCATCGGCATGGTGGCGTATCGGGCCGGCTTGCCGCCGGCCTCGTGTCGAGTGGAGTTGTCCATGCGGATGTCGCGGATCGTGCTGTTGCTGGTGGCGCTCGTGGCGGGCGGTCTGGCCGCCTTCCTCGCGACGCGGGGCGGCAATGCGCCGACGCCCGACCCCGTGGCGCCGGAGATCGTCCAGGAGGCGCGCACGCAGGTGCTGGTCGCCACCCGGGCGATCGGCGTGGGCGAACGGCTGTCGGCCACCAACATGGCCTGGCAGGACTGGCCCAAGGGCGCGCTGCGCGCCGACTACATCGACAAGGCGGCCAGCCCCGAGGCGCTGGCCGACATGCAGGGCACGGTGACGCGCTTCGAGATCTTCGAGGGCGATCCCATCCGCCAGCAGAAGCTGATCCGCACCGACCAGGGCTATCTGAGCGCCGTGCTCGACCAGGGCATGCGCGGCGTCTCCATCTCGGTCAGCGCCGAATCCGCCTCGGGCGGCTTCATCGTGCCCAACGATCACGTCGACGTGGTGCTGAGCCGCAACACCAGCGACGGGCAGGTGTCGGAGACCGTCGTCTCCAATGTGCGCGTGCTGGCCATCAACACGCGGCTGGGCGAGGTCGGCGCCACCGGCGCACCGGCCAACCCGGATGATCCGCGGGCCGAGATTTTCGCCAACAGCGCCATCGCCACGCTGGAGCTCAACCCGGCGCAGGCCGAGACCGTCATCAACGCCGTGTCGATGGGCAAGCTGTCGCTGGCCCTGCGCTCGGTGGTGGACTTCGCCAAGCGCGCCGACGAGCCGGCGCCGCGCAACGCCCCCATCAAGGTCATCCGCTACGGCCAGGAGGCCAATGTGCTGACCGGCACGGTGGCGAGCAGCCCGAGCGGCGACGTGACCGTCGATCCCGCCGCCTATGCGCCGGCACCGGGCAACAACAATGTGACGAGCGCGCCGATGCGCGGGTCGATGGCCGTCGAGTCGCCGGCGCTGGAGTGACGAGCATGCGCGAGGATAGGATGCACACTGTTTCGCGGCCCCGCGGGCCCTTCGCCTGGCGCGGCGCGCTCATCGGCCTGGCGCTGGCGCTGGTCGCCGGCGCGCCGGCGCTGGCCGCCGAGCCCGTCTATCTGCGCATTCCGCACAAGGCGATGGGCGCGACGCAGAGCGTGGCGCTCGAAGTCAACAAGTCGGTGCTGATCGACCTGCCGACCAATGCCGGCGAGGTGATCGCCAGCCAGCCCAACGTCGCGACCGTGGTGATGCGCTCCAAGACCCGCGCCATCGTGCAGGGCGTGTCGGGCGGCGACACCAACATCTTCTTCCTCGATCCGGCCGGCAACAGCATCGCCGTGCTCGACATCAAGGTGTACCAGCCGCGCTCGGACGTGGGCAACGCGCTCGAGACCGCGCTGGCGCGCAACCTGCCGGGCTCGCGCCTGTCGGTCGAGTCGGTGACGCTGGGCGAGGACACCAACCGCGTCGTGCTGACCGGCACGGCGCTGTCGCAGGACGATCTCGAGAAGGCGACGCAGATGGCGATCCAGTTCGCCGGCTCGCCCGAGAACGTCGCCAACATCGCGACGGTGAGCGGCCAGCAGCAGGTGATGCTGAAGGTCACCGTGGCCGAGGTGGACCGCAGCGTCGTCAAGCAGTTCGGCATGGACCTCAACATCTCGTCGGGCGGGCTCATCACCGGCCTCATCAATTCGCCGAGCGGCGCGCTGGGCGGCGCCTCGGGCATCAGCGCCGGGCAGGGCACCATCACCGCCTCGGCCACCATCGGCGCGCTGACTATCGACGCGACGCTGCGCGCCCTCGCCCGCCGCAACGCGCTGCGCACGCTGGCCGAGCCGACGCTGACGGCGATCTCGGGCCAGCCGGCGGAGTTCCTCGCCGGCGGCCAGCGCGCCATCGTCACCAAGGACAATACCGGCCAGCCGATCACCACCTACAAGGATTACGGCGTGAAGCTCGGCTTCACCCCGACGGTCAAGTCGAACGGCCGTATCGCGCTCGCCGTCAACACCGAGGTGTCGACCCCGGTGGGCAGCTCCGACTTCAACGTGCGCAGCGCCCGCACCACGGTGGAGATCCCGGCCGGCTGCACGCTCGCCATCGGCGGGCTGATCCAGGACGAGGTGCGCCACCAGATCTCGCAGATGCCGGGGCTGGGCGACATCCCGATCATCGGCGCGCTGTTCCGCTCGCGCGACTTCATCCACAGCCAGACCGAGCTGGTGATCTTCGTGACGCCCGTCATGGCCGAGCTCGGCCGGCCGGCCTCGCCGACCGACGGCTACGCCATCGCCGGCGACGCCGAGGCGATCTTCCTCGGCCATCTCGAGAAGATGTACGGCGTCGGCAATGGCGGGATGCGCGGCAGCTACAGCGGATCGGTCGGATTTGTCCTCGATTGATGACCGGCCGGTAAGTGTTGCGATGGAGAGTTGGCCCATGAGTTTTCTCACCCCCAGGGATGCGCCGCCGGCCGAGGAGCCTGCCACCGAGCTGGTCACCGGCGCGCAGCTGCTGCCGCGCATCACCATCCAGGCGTTCTGCGAGCATTCGCAGACGGCCGAGCTGGTCGAGCAGGCCGTGCACGACCGGCGCATGTCGAAGGTGGCGCTGACGACGCACAATGGCGGGCTCGAAGGGGCCATCGAGAGCTATCGCTCGAACCCGACGCCGAACCTCATCATCGTCGAGACCTCGCTCGCCACCGAGGAGATTCCGGTGGCGCTCGACCGGCTGGCCGAGGTGTGCGACGCGGCCACGCGGCTCATCGTGCTCGGCCACGTCAACGACGTGCTGCTCTATCGCGAGCTGATCCGCTCGGGCGTGTCGGAATATCTGGTGCTGCCGACCAGCGCCCAGTCCATCGTCAACGCCATCGCCGACCTGTTCGCGGCCGAGGGCGCGGCGCCGATCGGGCGCACCATCGCGTTCGTCTCGGCCAAGGGCGGCGCCGGCGGCTCGACCGTCGCGCACAATGTCGCCTGGGCGGTGAGCCAGCATCTGCGCCAGGACGTGCTGGTGCTCGACATGGACCTCGCCTTCGGCACCGCCGGGCTCAATTTCAACCAGGACCCGCCGCACGGCATCGCCGACGCGCTCGGCGCCGCCGGCAAGGTCGACCCGACCATGCTCGACCGGCTGATGAGCAAGGCGGCCAACCACATCAACCTGCTGACCGCGCCGGCCATGCTCGACCGCACCTTCGATTTCGCCGAGCGCGATTTCGAGCAGGTGACCGAGCTCGCCCAGAAGACGACGCCGGTGGTGGTGCTCGACCTGCCGCATATGTGGACGGCCTGGGTGCGCCACACGCTGGCGACGGTCGACGAGGTGGTGATCGTCGCCGAGCCCGACCTCGCCAACCTGCGCAACGCCAAGAACCTCGCCGACACGGTGAAGGCGCTGCGGCCCACCGAGAGCGAGCCGCTGCTGGTGGTCAACAAGCTCGGCGTGCCCAAGCGCCCCGAGATCGCGCCGCAGGAATTCGCCACCTC
>JBDHTK010000255.1:0-4582 GCA_039808625.1 Devosia sp.
CGTTGGCGCCGCCGATCAGCTGCCCGGCGAGCTCCAGCGTCAGCTCGTCGAAATGCGAGATGATCGCCGAGGGCTCGAATTCGCGCACGTGCCGGTCGGTATAGCCGAAATCCACCGCCACCACCGGGATGCCGGCGGCCTTGGCCGTGTCGATGTCGGTCTGCGAATCGCCGACCATCAGCGCGCGGCCGGGATCGCCCCCGGCCAGCTCGATGGTGCGCATCAGGTGGCGCGGGTCCGGCTTGCGGAAGGGGAAGGTGTCCTGGCCGGCGATGGCGGTGAAATGCCGGGTCAGCCCCAGCGCCTCGATGAGTTGCAGCGAGTTGGCCTCGTATTTGTTGGTGCACACGGCAAGCGCGTAGCCTGCGTCCTCGAAGCGGGCGATCGCCTCCAGCACGCCGGGATAGGGCCGCGACCTGCCGGGAATGTTGAGCGTGTAGTGGTCGAGGAACACGCCGAACAGCCTGTCGTGCTCGTCTGCTGCCAGCATCCGGCGCTGCGCGGCATAGGCGCGCTCGATCATGACGCGCCCGCCATGGCCGACGAAGCGCCTGAAGCCGATCTCGTCCACCGCCGGCAGCTGCCCTGCGGCCAGGGTGTGGTTCAGGCTGTCGAGCAGGTCCGGCGCCGTGTCGATCAGGGTTCCGTCCAGATCGAAGACGATGATGGGGCGCGTCATGTCGGTTCCTTTCGCTGTCTTGGCCGCCAGCCGATAGCCCCGCGGCGCCGGCTCGGCAAGACGTCGCCGCCTCCCTTTGACCGGCCGGGCAAAAATGCTAGAGCGGCGCACGACGATCACGACAGGCTGGAGCGGCGCGCCGCGACGGCGTCAGGCAAGGGCATTCGCACATGGATGCAAGGCAATTGAAGGTGGAGGCCGCGCGCGCCGCGCTCGCCCATGTGGGCGAGGGCATGCGGCTGGGCATCGGCACCGGCTCCACGGCCGAGGAGTTCGTGCGTTTGCTCGCCGAGAAGGTGGGCGCCGGGCTCACCGTCGTCGGCGTGCCGACCTCCGAGCGCACCGCCGCCCTGTGCCTGGAGCTGGGCGTGCCGCTCACCAGCCTGGAGGAGACGCCCGAGCTCGACCTCACCGTCGACGGCGCCGACGAGATCGGCCCGGAACTGACCCTCATCAAGGGCGGCGGCGGCGCGCTGCTGCGCGAGAAGATCGTGGCGGCGGCGTCCGCGCGCATGATCGTCATCGCCGACCGCTCCAAGGTGGTGGAAACGCTCGGCCGCTTTCCCCTGCCCATAGAAGTCAACCGCTTCGGCCTGCGCGCCACCGAGATCGCCGTCGGCAAGGCCGCACGCGCGCTCGGCCTCGGCGGCCCGGTCACGCTGCGCATGACGGGCGCCCAGCCTTTCGTCACCGATGGCGGCCATTTCATCCTCGACGCATCTTTTGGCCGCATTCCCGATCCAAGAGCGCTGTCCGATGCTCTCCATGCCGTTCCGGGCGTGGTCGAGCACGGTCTTTTCATCGGGCTGGCATCGGTGGCCGTCGTCGCCGGCGAAGGCGGCATCGAGACCGTCCTGGCCGCCCGGTAGATCGCCGAAGTTCGATAAAACAGGCCCGACAAACAGGCCCGACAAACAGGGGAGACCCATCGACCATGAACTTGCATAAACGGCTTCGCTGCCTTTCCGCCGCACTGGCTGCCTCGGCCGTCCTGGCGCTGTCTTGTCCCGCCTTCGCGCAGGACATCTCCGAATCGCATCTCAAGGCGTCGCGCGCGGCGATCGCGGCGATCCACGCCACCGACAGCTTCGACGGCATCCTGCCGCAGGCCGCCTCCGCGCTGGAGCAGCAGCTCATCCAGAAGAATCCCGACATGCAGGAGCTGATCTCGCGCACCGTCGCCGAAAAGGCGCTGACGCTGGCCGCGCGCCGCGCCGACCTGGAAAAGGAGGCGGCGATCGCCTACGCCAAGGCTTTCACCGAGCCGCAGCTCAACGACATCGCCAATTTCTACAATTCGGAAGCCGGCAAGAAGCTGCTCGAGAACGGCCCGCTGGTGACGCGCGATCTGGTGCAGGCGGCCGACATCTGGCAGAACGGAATCGCCCGCGACCTCGCCCAGGAGGTCGGCGAGGCGCTTGCCGCGGCCGCCGGCGCCAAGGCGCCGGCCGAAGGCGCGTCCGAGACCGGCGCTTCGGAGACCGGCACGAAGCAGTGACGCCGGCCCCTGCGGCGGCGCCCGCCCGTCTGCCGGCGAGCAGGATGCCGTTGCGAAGGAGCCGTTCATGAGCGTTTACGACTACGACCTCTTCGTCATCGGCGGCGGCTCGGGCGGGGTGCGGGCCGCGCGCGTCGCCGCGGCCCTCGGCAAGCGCGTCGGCATCGCCGAGGAATACCGCTTCGGCGGCACCTGCGTCATCCGCGGCTGCGTGCCGAAAAAGCTGTTCGTCTACGCCTCGCAGTTTCCGGAGCATTTCGCGGATGCCGCCGGCTACGGCTGGACGGTGCCGGAGGCCGCCTTCGACTGGCCGACGCTGATCGCCAACAAGGACCGCGAGATCGCCCGTCTCGAGGCCATCTACCGCAGGAACGTCGACGGCGCCGGCGCCGAGACCTTCCATGCCCGTGCCGAGCTGGTCGACCGGCACACGATTCGGCTCGTCGGAGGGCGCAGCGTGACGGCCGAAACCATCCTGATCGCCACCGGCGGCCGCCCGGCGGCGCATCCGGCCCTGCCCGGGCACGAGCATTGCATCACCTCCAACGAGGCGTTCCATCTCGATACGCTGCCGGAAGCGATCGTCATCGAGGGTGGTGGCTACATCGCCGTCGAGTTCGCCAACATCTTCCACGGCCTCGGCGTGGCGACGACGCTGGTCTACCGCGGCGCCGAGATCCTCAGCCGCTTCGACATGGACCTCAGACGCGCCCTGCACGAGGCCATGGCGGCAAAGGGCATCGACATCCTCTGCCACGCCATCTGCGAGAAGGTCGAGCGGCGGGCCGACGGGCGCCTCGACATCGCCGTCACCGGGGGCCGGCGGCTCGTCGCTGACCGGATGATGCTCGCCATCGGCCGCGTGCCCAACGTGGAGGGGCTGGGCCTCGAGGCGGCGGGCATCGAGACGACGAAAACGGGCGCGATCAAGGTGGACGCCTATTCGCGCACCAGCGCCGGCAACATCTGGGCGATCGGCGACGTCACCGACCGCGTGCAGCTGACGCCGGTGGCCATCCACGAGGCGATGTGCTTCGTGGAGACGGCCTTCAGGCAAAACCCCACCGCGCCGGACCACGACACCATCGCCACGGCCGTGTTCTCGCAGCCGGAGATCGGCACTGTGGGCCTTTCGGAGGACGAGGCGGCGAAGCGCTATGCCGAGCTGGAAATCTACCGCGCCTCGTTCCGGCCGATGCGCAACACGCTGTCCGGCCGCGACGAGAAGATGCTGATGAAGCTGGTGGTGGACGCCGCCACCCGCAAGGTGCTGGGCGCCCATGTGCTCGGCCCCGACGCGGGCGAGATGGCGCAACTGCTGGGCATCCCGCTGAAGGCGGGCCTGAAGAAGGACGATTTCGACCGCACCATGGCCGTGCATCCGACCGCGGCGGAGGAGCTGGTCACCATGTACAAGCCCAGCTACCGGGTGCGGGACGGCGAGCGGATCGGCTGACCCGCCCGCCCGGTTCCGTCAAAGCAGCGTGCCGGACAGGATCAGCAGCGCGACCGTGAAGTAGATGGCAAGGCCGGTCACGTCGACCAGCGTCGCCACGAACGGGGCGGATGCGCTGGCCGGGTCGAAGCCGATGCGTTTCAGCACGAAGGGCAGCATCGAGCCGGTCAGCGAGCCGAAGGTGACGATGCCCACCAGCGCCGCGCCCACGGTGGCGGCGATCAGCGCCCAGTGCGGACCGTAGTCGTAGAAACCCAGGTGCTGCCACAGCGTGATTCGGGCCATGCCGACCAGGCCCAGCATCGCGCCGAGCACGACGCCGCTGGGCAATTCGCGCAGGATCACCCGCCACCAGTCGGCCAGCGAGATCTCGCGCAGCGCCAGCGCGCGGATCACCAGGGAGGTCGCCTGCGAGCCGGAATTGCCGCCCGAGCTCATGATGAGCGGGATGAACAGCGTCAGCACGATCGCCTTCTCCAGCTCGACCTCGTAGTGCTGCATGACGCTGGCCGTCAGCATCTCGCTGAGGAACAGCGCGCACAGCCAGCCGCCGCGCTTGCCGATCATGGAGAAGAAGCCGATCTTCATGTAGGGCTCGTCCAGCGCCTCCATGCCGCCGAAGCGGTGGGCGTCCTCGGTGTTCTCCTCGATCATGGTGTCGAGGATGTCGTCCACCGTGACGATGCCGAGAATCCGCCCGTCCTGCACCACCGGCACGGCGAGCAGGTCGTATTTGCGGATGAGCTGTGCCACCTGCTCGACATCCGTGAGCGGCGAGACCGTGAGCGGCGCCTGGCCGGCGGCGACGTCGACGATGCGCTCGTCCGGCGCCCCGGTGATCAGCCGCCGCAGGCCGAATGCGTGCAGCAGGGTGCGCGTCTGCGGGTCCACCACATAGATGGCATAGACGGTTTCGCGCGTGCGCTCGACCTTGCGGATGTAGTCGAGC
>JBDHTK010000256.1:0-4570 GCA_039808625.1 Devosia sp.
GACATCGTCGCGATCAAGAACTTCGCGATGACGATCGCCGAGCAGGAGGAGCTGCTCGAGGACATCTGCAACGACGTTCTCGGCTACGGCCCGCTGGAGCCGCTGCTGGCGCGCGACGACATCGCCGACATCATGGTGAACGGCAGCCAGAAGTGCTACATCGAGGTCGGCGGCAAGGTGAAGCTCACCAATGTGCGCTTCCGCGACGACAGCCACCTGATGAATGTCTGCCAGCGCATCGTCAGCCAGGTCGGCCGCCGCGTCGACGAGAGCTCGCCCATCTGCGACGCGCGCCTGCCCGACGGCAGCCGCGTCAACGTCATCGCCCCGCCGCTCGCCATCGACGGTGCCGCGCTCACCATCCGCAAGTTCAAGAAGGACAAGCTGACGCTGGCGCAGCTCGTCAGGTACAACTCGATCTCGCCCGAGGGCGCCGAGGTGCTGCGCATCCTCGGGCGCGTGCGCGCCAACGTGCTCATTTCGGGCGGCACCGGCTCGGGCAAGACGACGCTGCTCAACTGCCTCACCGCCTTCATCGAGAAGGACGAGCGCGTCATCACCTGCGAGGACTCGGCCGAGCTGCAATTGCAGCAGCCGCACGTGGTGCGCCTCGAAACCCGCCCGCCCAACCTCGAGGGCGAGGGCGAGATCACCATGCGCGACCTCGTCAAGAACTGCCTGCGCATGCGGCCCGAGCGCATCATCGTCGGCGAGGTCCGCGGCCCCGAGGCCTTCGACCTGCTGCAGGCGATGAACACCGGCCATGACGGCTCGATGGGCACGCTGCACGCCAACAGCCCGCGCGAGGCGCTGAGCCGCCTCGAATCGATGATCACCATGGGCGGCTACTCGCTGCCCAGCCGCACCATCCGCGAGATGATCACCTCCTCGATCGACGTCATCGTGCAGGCGGCGCGCCTGCGCGACGGCTCGCGCCGCATCACCCACATCTCCGAGGTGCTGGGCATGGAAGGCGACGTGATCGTGACGCAGGACATCTTCGTCTACGACATCCTCGGCGAGGACCAGAACGGCAACCTCCTCGGCCGCCACCGCTCGACCGGCATCACCAAGCCGCAATTCACCGAGCGCGCCCGCTATTTCAACGAAGAGGCCAACCTGGTCGAAGCGCTGGAGAAGTCCAACATCGAGCAGCAGGCGCTGCTCAACACCTGAGTTCGTCCATGAACCCGCTCGTCTACGCCCTGCTCGCTGTCATCGCCGTCGGCGCCGCCGGCTTCGCGCTGGTTCCTGCCCTGATGGGCTCGAGCCGCGCCGACAAGCGCATCAAGGCGCTGCAGGGCGATATCCAGGCCAACCGCCGCGACGCCGACGTGCAGCGCACGCGCGACAGCCGCCGCAAGCAGATCCAGGAGACGCTGAAGGCGCAGAACGAGGCGCTGGGCAAGGCCCGCCGCCGCGTCTCGCTGCAGGACCAGATCAACCAGGCGGGCATGAAGATCAGCGTGCGCAACTGGGTGCGCAACCAGATCATCGTCGGCATCGTCGTCTTCCTCGCCATGTGGCTCCTGCAGGTGCCGTGGTACTTCGCGCTGGTCTTCGGCGCCGCCGGCGGCTACCTGCTGCCCAAGTTCTGGATGAGCCAGCGCCGCAAGCGCCACGAGGCCGCCTACCTCAACGAGCTGCCCAACGCCGTCGAGGCCATCGTGCGCGGCGTCAAGTCGGGCCTGCCGCTCAACGATTCCATGCGCCTCGTCGCCAAGGAGGCCAAGGAGCCGATCCGCAGCGAGTTCCAGCGCGTGCTCGACCAGCAGCAGATGGGCAAGTCCACCACCGAGGCGATCCAGGTCCTCTACGACCGCATGCCGCTGCCCGAGGTCAATTTCTTCGTCGTCGTCATCACCGTGCAGCAGCAGGCCGGCGGCAACCTGTCCGAGGCGCTGGGCAACCTCGCCCGCGTGCTGCGCAACCGCAAGAAGATGAAGCAGAAGATCAAGGCCATGTCGTCCGAGGCCAAGGCCTCGGCCGGCATCATCGGCTCGCTGCCCTTCATCGTCGGCACGCTCGTCACCCTCACCACGCCGAGCTACATGGTGCCCATGTTCACCACCACGCTGGGCTATATCTGGCTCGGCATCGCGGCCATCCTCATGACCTTCGGCGTGTGGATCATGGCCAAGATGGTTTCCTTCGATTTCTGAGGCGGGACGATGGGCGCGATCGAATCCCTGATGACCCGTGAATTCATGATCGCCATGCTGGCGGCCATCTCGGCCGCCGCCGTGGTCTTCACGCTGGGCTACTCGCTGCTCGGCCGCTCGGGCAGCAACATGAAGCAGCGCATCAAGCGCGTCGCGCTCGAACGCGAAAAGCTCAGGGCCGAGGAGATGGCGCGCCTGCGCGGGCGCGGCAGCGAGACGGAACAGCGTTCCATCCGCCGCGTCGCCGGCCGGCAATATGTGCAGAACGTCGTCGAGCGCTTCTCGCTGCAGAAGGCCTTCGCCGACGAGAACACCGCCGACGCGCTGGCGCGCGCCGGGCTGCGCGGGCAGGCGCCGCTCAACGCCTATGTGTTCGCCCGCTTCGTCACCCCCTTCGTGCTGTTCGTCCTCGCCTTCCTCTATCTGCAGTTCACCGTGTTCGCCGACAAGCCGGCCTGGACCAACGCCATCTACGCGCTCGGGCTCGGCCTGCTCGGCGCCTACCTGCCGACGCTGTGGCTGAAGAACCGCACCGCCAAGCGCCAGCAATCCATCAAGCGCGCCTGGCCCGACGCGCTCGACCTGATGCTGCTGTGCGTCGAGGCCGGCATGTCGGTGGAGCACGCCTTCAAGCGCGTCGCCAAGGAAATCGGCATGCAGAGCCCCGAGCTCGCCGAGGAGATCACGCTGACCACGGCCGAGCTCAGCTTCCTCGAGGACCGCACCCGCGCCTATGACAATCTGGGCCGGCGCACCGGGCTCGACGTGGTGAAGTCGGTGACCACCGCGCTGATCCAGGCCGACCGCTACGGCACCTCGGTGGGCACCTCGCTGCGCGTCATGGCCGAGGAAGGCCGCGAGACGCGCATGATGGACGCCGAGAAGAAGGCCGCCGCGCTGCCGCCCAAGCTGACGGTGCCGCTGATCGTGTTCTTTTTGCCCGTGCTGTTCATCGTCATCATCGCCCCGGCGATCATCAAGATGATCGAGCAGGGGAGCTTCAGCGCGTTTGGGGGATAGCAAGCGGATAGGGAGTAGCGGATAGGGAGCAGGTGCCGCTATCCGCCATGCGCTACTTCGCTCCCTTGATCAGATCCCACCGGTTCTGCTGCGTCAGCAGGGCGCGGATGTAGCTCATATTGGCGTCGACCTGGGCCGGCGGCAGGTCGCGGGCGAACAGCGCCTGCGCCTCGTCGAAGCGGCCCTGCAGGCCGATGACCAGGGCAAGGTTCTGGCGCACCTGGCTCGTGGCGCCGCGCATGGCGACGGCGCGGCGCAGATGCGCCTCGGCCTGGCCGAGATCGTTGGTCATGGCGAAGCTGAGGCCCATATTGGCTTCGAGCGACGCCTCGCCGGGGGCGATGAGCAGTGCCTGCGTGTAGACGGCGCGCGCCTCGGCGTTGCGGCCGAGCTGGTCGAGCACGGCGCCCTTGACCAATAGCGCGTTCCAGTCGGGCGAGGCCGGGTTGATGGCGTCCTGCGCGACGTTCAGCGCCTGCTCGAAGCGGCCGGCGGCGGTCAGCGCCTTGGCATAGGCGATCTTGATGTCGACGTCGGTCTTGTGCACGGCGAGGGCGGCCTCGAGCACGCTCACCGCCTGCTCGGGCTGGCCGACGGCGCGCAGCGCCGCCGCGTAATAGATGCTGGTCGGCTTGTCCTGCGGGCGCGCCTTGTAGCGCGCCGCGAGGTCGGCCAGCGCCTGCTGCGTGGCCGCCACCGGCTGGCCGGCGAAATCGGGCTGCGCCATGCTGGCCCGGTTCGAGGCGCAGGCGCCGAGCGCCAGCGCCGCCGCGCCGGCGAGCAGCAGCAGGCGCAGCGATTTGAGGGCAGGGCGGACGCGCATACTCACTTCGGCACTCGCTTCGGCCGGCGCGGGGCTGCGCCGCCCCCGAGCAATAATTGATTAACCCTAATGGGGGGTTAAGAGCGCTGTTGCCGAGGCGCGGCGAGGCGCGTAAGGCTCGGCGTAGCTTCCCCTTCGCGCTTTTCCGGTGACATCATGGCCCAGCCCAAGACCCTGCCCCTCGTCTTCGTCGAGGAGGGCGCCCTCGGCGCGGCCGGGCTGGACAAGCGGACGGCGCAATGGGCCGCCGCGAACGGTTTCGATGGCCAGCGCGGACGGCTGCTGGCGCTGCCGGCCGAGGCCGGCGGGCTCGCCGGCTACCTGTTCGGCACGGGGCCGGCCGCCGACCGCCCGGCGCTGGTCGCCGGCCTCGCCGCGGCGGCGCTTGCGCCCGGCCGCTACCGGCTCGAGGGGGCGCTGGGCGATGCCGGCCTGGCCGCGCTCGGCTTCCGCCTCGGCGCCTACCGCTTCGACCGCTACAAGGCCGGCAAGGCGGCGCCCGAGCTGGTGCTCCCCAAGGGCGCCGACGCTGCTGAGGTGGCGCGCCTCGCCGACGCGGCGTATC
>JBDHTK010000257.1:0-4548 GCA_039808625.1 Devosia sp.
TCGCCGCGCCGTTGCGTCGCAGAACGAGGGGAGTGGCCCATGAAAGGCGAAGCGCAGGTTATCGAACGGCTCAATGAGGCGCTGTTCCTCGAGCTCGGGGCGGTCAACCAGTACTGGGTGCACTACCGGCTGCTGAACGACTGGGGCGTCGGCAAGCTCGCCGCCAAGGAGCGTGCCGAGTCGATCGAGGAGATGCACCACGCCGACAAGCTGATCGAGCGCATCATCTTCCTCGAAGGCCACCCCAACCTGCAGCGCGTCGCGCCGCTGCGCATCGGCCAGACCATCAAGGAAGTGCTCGAGGCCGACCTCGCCGGGGAATATGACGCGCGCAAGGCCTACAAATCGTCGCGCGAGCTCTGCGAGGAGCTGGGCGACTATGTGAGCAAGAACCTGTTCGAGGAACTGCTCGGCGACGAGGAAGGCCATATCGACTTCCTCGAAACGCAGTTGCAGCTGCTCGCCAGCATCGGCGACCAGAAATACACCGAGCTCAATTCGGAATCCGCCGACAAGGCGGAGTGAGCGCCGCGCTTTCCGCCTGGAAAGCGTAGCAGGGCCACGGCCCGGCCGTTCAGTAGCGCGGACCCTCGCGCGCGAAGCCGGTCATGTCGACCGGCACGGCGTCGCGGTCGCCGCCTTCGGCAAGCAGTGCGATCTGCTCGGTCGCGCCCTCGACATCGTCGCGCTCCGCCTTGCGCAGCCACTCCAGCGCCCGCGCGGGGTCGGGAGCGAGCCCGCCCCAGCCCATCGCATAGGCGAGGCCGAGGCCGTATTGCGCCGGCCCGAACCCCTGCGCCGCGGCCGCCTCGAACAGCGCCAGTCCCGCCGCCGGGTCCTCGTCCACCCCGGCGCCGGCGAGCAGCATGTCGCCCATGATGAGCTGCGCCAGCGGATTGCCGGCGGTGACGCCCTGCTGCAGGAGCGGCACCGCCGCGTCGAGCTGCTCGTCACGCGCATAGGCGCGGCCGAGCCACACCATGTCGCCCACCGCTTCGGGGTTGGCGTCCAGCGCCGCCGCGCAGGCCGCGATCGCCGCCTCCGGCTGCAGCGCTTCCCAGGTGACGCCCAGCCCATAGGCGCCGTCCTCATGCGGATCGCCCGCCAGGCGCTGGCATTCGAGCTCGGCCTGGGCGACCGGCAGCCGGTCGGCCGAATAGCCGTCGCCCGCGTCCGCCCCCTTCTGAAAATGCTCGACGGCACGCAGCAGGCTGCGCGGCGTGCCCAGCGCCTCGGCATAGAGATAGCCCAGGATGCCGTTGGCGTAGGCGACATCGTGCTGGTACGCCGCCTGCGCCAGGCGGAAGGCCTTTTCGAGGTCGACCGGCGTGCCCTGCCCGAAGAGATAGTGGATGGACAGCGCCGCCTCGGCGAACCCCCAGCCCTTGGCGGCGGCGCTGGTGAGCAGCGCGAAGGAGGTGTCGAAATCCTGCGCCACGCCGAGCCCCTGCTCGTAGAGATAGGCGAGCGCCGTCTGCGCCGACTTCTCGCCGGCATCGGCCCCCTGCTGGTAGAATTCCGCCGCCGCCGCATAGTCCTGCGGCACGCCCGTGCCGTATTCGTGGAGCTGGCCGAGCCCGTAATAGCCGAGCGGCTCGCCCAGCGCGACGGCCTGCTCGTAGAACGCCGTTGCACGCGCCGGGTCGGCCGCCACGCCGAGCGCGAACTGATAGTGGTCGCCCAGCTTGTAGGCGGCATAGCCGTAGCCGCCCGCCAGCGCGCGCTCGTAGCGGCGCCGGGCCTCGGCATAGTCGAAGTCGACGCCGTCGCCGGTCTCGTAGCGCAGGCCGAGGTCGCCGGCCGCCGGCGCGAAGCCGGCATCGGCCGCCCAGGCCAGCAGCTCGATGCCGTCCTCGACCGGATACTGCCAGCTCTCGGCGAGCTTGATGCCGGCCAGCAGGTAGCCGGCAAAGGCGTTGCCCGCCGCGACGGCATCGTCGAGCAGCGGCTTGGCCGCGTCGCGCCGGCCGGCGAGCACATAGGTGCGCGCGAGCCAGGTCTTGACCGCCGCGGAATCGGGGGCGGCCGCCAGCGCCGCCTCGCACAGCTGCACCGCATCGCCCAGGAAGATCTGCGCGTCGCCGAGCCCGCGCCCGTCGCGCCCCGCCTCGAAAGGCGAGGCGGCGGCATCGCCGCACGCCGCGACGGGGTCGCCGTCGCCGCCGCTGCTGCCCAGCAGCACGACCTCGGGCGCCGCCAGCGCCGGCAGCACGAGGCCCAGCGCCAGCGCGCCGGCCGCCAGCCCCCTCGAACGAACTCCCCGCATGGCCCCCTCGCCTGCTGCGACCAGGGGCGATCCTAACGGAATTTGCGGCGAAGGCGAGGCCTAGAACCCCGCCACCGCGCGCGGCGTATAGGGCGCTTCCAGCGCCGCGATCTCGGCCGCGTCGAGCCTGAGCGCCACCGCGCCCAGCGCGTCGGCGAGCTGGTCCGGCCGCGTGATGCCGACGATGGGCGCCGTCACCTCGGGCTTGTGCAGCAGCCAGGCGAGCGCCACCTGCGCCATCGTCGCGCCGCGCGCCTTGGCCAGCGCCGCGACGGCGGCGTTGACCGCCGCGTCGGCCTCTTCCGTCGCCGCATAGATGCGCGTGCCGAACGCGTCGGTCTCGAAGCGCTTCGTCACCTCGCCCCAGGGCCGCGCCAGCCGCCCGCGCCCGAGCGGCGACCACGGGATCACCCCGATGCCCTCCTCGGCGCACAGCGGCAGCATCTCGCGCTCCTCCTCGCGATAGATGAGGTTGAGGTGGTTCTGCATCGACACGAAGCGCACGAAGCCGTGCGCCTCCTGCGTCTTCAGCAGCTTCATGAACTGCCACGCCCACATCGACGAGGCGCCGATATAGCGCGCCTTGCCGGCCTTCACGACATCGTGCAGCGCCTCGAGCGTCTCTTCGATGGGCGTCGCCGGGTCGAACCGGTGGATCTGGTAGAGATCGACATAGTCGGTCTTGAGCCGCCGCAGCGAATTGTCGATCTCGCCGAGGATCGCCTTGCGCGACAGCCCGCGCCCGTTGGGGCCCGGCCGCATCTCGCCATGCACCTTGGTGGCGAGGACGATCTCGTCGCGCGGCGCCAGCTCCTTGAGCACGGTGCCGACGATCGCCTCGCTGCTGCCCGCCGAATAGACATTGGCGGTGTCGAAGAAAGTGATGCCGGCCTCCCACGCCGCCCGCAGGATCGGCCGCGCCGCTTCCTCGTCGAGCACCCAGGGCCGGCCCTGGCGCGCATCGCCGAACGACATGCAGCCGAGGCAGAGCCGCGACACTTCGAGCCCGGTCCTGCCCAAATGCGCATAGTCCATGCCCGGCCTCCCGCCGTCGTGATGAAGCGCGGCAAGGCTAGGACCGCGCCGCGAGTCGCGTCAACGCGCGCCGCTATTCGCCGATGGCGCGCTGCTGGCTGGGCCGCACCGCCTCGATGGGCGACAGCACGGCGTCGAGCCGGGCGATGGTCGCCTCGATGTCGGCCGTGCCGGCCGGCGGCTCGGGCGTGTAGGCGAGGCGCGGCGCGCCGCTCGGGAAGGCCCCGAACTGGGTGAAGAACGCCACCATGTCGCTGAGCACGGGCGCCCGCCAGCGCCACATGGCGCCGAGCGCGAAGACCGGCTCCATATGGCCGAGCCCGTCATAGTATTTCTCGGTCACCCAGTCGCCCGCGGCGCGCATCTTGGCGGCGAAATGCCGGGTGTTCTCGACCCGCACGATGGGGTCGGACGTGCCCGAGGCGAGCAGCATGGGCGGCCGGTCGGGCGCCACGAGGTTGATCGGCTGCGTGCCCTCGGGATTGTCGTTCTGCCCGAAGACGTTGCGCACCTCGTCATATTCGAACGGATAGAAATCGTAGGGCCCCGACAGCGCCGCGATGGCCCGCACCGGCATGGTGACGTCGTAGGCGGCAAGGAACGCCTTCTCCAGCCCCAGCATCACCGCATTGTAGGCGCCGGCCGAGTGCCCCGCGATGAAGAAGCGCGACGGATCGCCGCCGAACGAGGCGATATTGTCCTCGATCCATTTGACGGCCTGGGCATTGTCGTCGAGGAAATCGGGATAGGTGACCTCGGGATAGAGCCGGTAGTCGGGGATCACCACCATGAAGCCATTGGCCGCGAGCGCCCGGCCGACGAACTGGTAGTCGGCCCGCGTCCCCTGCTTCCACGAGCCGCCATAGATGAACATGACCACCGGCGCCGGCGCCGCCAGCGCCTTGGGCGCGTAGATGTCGAGCCGCTTGCGGTCGCCGTCGGCGAAGGGCAGGTCCTTCGCCAGCACCACGGCCTCGTCCATCGCCGCCCCCTGGTTGAACGGCGCCATGATGTCGACCTGCGCCTGCGCGGGCATGATGAAGGCGAGGCCGAGAACGGCCATGAGGACCAAGCGGAACATGGCCGGCCTTGTGTCGGGCAAAGCTGAAAAATTTGTGACGGAAACCGCCGCCTCACGCGGAATTCAGCTCAGCCGAACAGCATCACCACGCGATAGACGACAGCGGCGATGAGCGCGGCGATGGGCAGCGTGATGACCCAGGCGACGACGATGTTGCCGGCGATGC
>JBDHTK010000258.1:0-4457 GCA_039808625.1 Devosia sp.
GCCGCACGCCGCGCGCGATGGACGAGCCGATGAGGCCGATGCCGATGAGCGCGATCTTCTGGAACATCACCCTAGTCCTTTGCTCCCGGCGCGCCGAAGGCCCGCAGCACCTCGACCAGCCGCCGCATCGCCGCTTCCGGGCCGATGGAAATCCTGAGGCCGTTGTCGATGCCGTAGACGCCGATCTCGCGCACGATCAGCCCCTCGTCGAACAGCGCCTGGAAGGCGGCGCGGCTGTGCTCGGGCGTTTCGAACAGCGCCAGCACGAAATTGCCCTGGCTCGGCACGACGCGGATGGCGTTGCCGTCGAGCGCCCGCGTCAGCCAGTCGCGCCATTGCGCATTGTAGGCGCGCAGGCGCGCCGTGAACGCCAGGTCGCGCGCCGCCGCCGCGGCGGCCGCCTGTCCCGCGCGGCTGACGTTGAACGGCCCGCGGATGCGGTTGACGACGTCGACGACATGCGCCGGCCCGTACATCCAGCCGATGCGCGCCCCGGCCAGCCCCATCTTGGAGAAGGTGCGCACCATGACGGTGTTCTGGGCGCGCTCGACCAGCGAAATGCCGACATCGTAGTCCTCGGCCGTGACATATTCGGCATAGGCGCTGTCGAGGACGAAGAGGATGTCGGGCCTGAGCCCGGCCTGCAGCCGCTCCAGCTCGGCACCGTCCAGATAGGTGCCGGTCGGGTTGTTCGGATTGGCGAGGAACAGGATTCTGGTTGCCGGCGTCACCGCCGCGAGCAGCGCATCGACGTCGGCGCGATAGTCGCGCTCGGGCGCCATGACGATCTCGGCCGAGGCGCCGCGCGTGATGATGGGATAGACGTTGAAGCCGTGCCGGCTCATCACCGCGCTGTCGCCGGCGCCGAGATAGCACTGGGCGAGAAGGTGCAGCAGGTCGTCGGAGCCGTTGCCGCACACGATGCGCCCGGCGTCGAGCCCGTGCACCTCGGCCAGCGCCTCGCGCAACAGGCGCGACGTCCCCTCGGGATAGATCTCGGGGCTCCTGTCGGCCTCGGCCAGCGCCGCGAGGGCGGCCGGCGAGGCGCCGAGCGGCGATTCGTTGGCGCTGAGCTTCACCGGCACCACGCCCGGCGCCGCTTGCGAGCGGCCGGGCACGTAGGGCGCGATGGCGAGGATGCCGGGCTGGGGAATGGGGCGGTCGGACATGGGCTGCGACGGGGAGCGAAAACCGCCGGGACCATAGAGAAGCAGCCTCAGGAACGCAAAGCCTTCCCGTCATTGGCCTGCATCGCCGTCTGCGGGGCGAGGCCGGGCACGCGCACGTAATGCTCGAGCTTGCGCCGGCGCGGCACTGCCGGGAACAGCTCCTTGCGGGCCGCCACCACGAAAACCCCCGAGAACAGCAGGCCGAAGAGCCGCCCGAAGCGCTCGAACAGGCGCGCCAGCTTGAGCAGCAGCCTGTGGTTGGAAGGCGGCAGGTGCAGCGCCACGCGCCACGCCTCGGGCACGAAGCTGTGGTCGCGCAGCAGCTTTTCGAGCTGCGGGCGCGAGAACGGGTTGCCGTCGCCGAACGGCGTGTTGTCGGTCGCCGCCCACAGGCCGCGCCGCCGCGGCACGACGACGACGAGCCGCGCATTGGGCGCCGCGACGCGCCACAATTCGCGCATCAGCTCCTCGGCGTCGGCGACGTGCTCGACGGCATGCACGGCGATGATGAGATCGACCGCCGCGTCGGTCAGCGGCATCTCGAGCGGATCGCACAGCACCGTGTGCGAGGGGCCCTCGCGCGGCCAGGCCGAGGCGCCCTGCCGCGCCGGCATGAAGGCCAGGACGCGCTCGGCGTCGGCGAGGGCGAAGCGCAGATAGGGCGTGGCGAAGCCGAGCCCCAGGACGCGGCGGCCGGTGGGCGGGCCGGCGAGCCGCACCACCTCCTCGCGCACCAGCGCCCGCGCGATCTTGCCGAGCGGGGATTTGTAGAAAGCGATCAGGCGCTTGACGTCAGGGTTCATGGTTTCGTCGCCGTGGCGTTGCCGCCGCTTCGGGGGTAAGACAGTGCACCCGATAACCTAAGCCGGAGCAAGGGCATCGTGCCGGTCCTCATCGACGTCTTCATGTGTCGCACCGACAATTACGGCTATCTCGTGCACGACGTCGAGACGCGCAAGACCGCCGCCATCGACGCGCCCGACGCCGGCGCCATCAAGGCCGCGCTCAACCATCGCGGCTGGCGGCTGACCGACATCTTCATCACCCACCACCACCGCGACCATGTCGAGGGCGTGCCGGTGCTGAAGGCCGACTGCAAGGCCAGGGTCACCGGCCCGCGGCTCGAGGCCGAGAAGATCCTCGGCCTCGACGCCACCGTCAGGCCCGGCGACACGCTGGCGCTGGGCGCCACGGAATTCACCGTCATCGGCACGCCCGGCCATACGCTGGGGCATATCGCGCTCTACAACGCCGCCGCCGGCCACGTCTTCACCGGCGACGCCCTGTTCTCGCTGGGCTGCGGGCGCATGTTCGAGGGCAAGCCCGCCGCCATGTGGGAGGGGCTCAAGGCGCTGCGCGCCCTGCCCGACCCGACGCTGGTCTATTGCGGGCACGAATACACCGCCGACAATGCCCGCTTCGCGCTCGGCGTCGAGCCGCGCAACGCCGCGCTCGCCATCCGCGCCGCCGAGGTGACGCGGATGCGCGCCGAAAACCGCTTCACCGTGCCGGTGAGCCTCGGGCTCGAGAAGGCCACGAACCCGTTCCTGCGCGCCGACCGGCCGGAGCTGGCGAAAGCGCTGGGCCTCGCCCCCGACACCGACCCGGCGGTGGTGTTCGCCGCGCTGCGCCTCGCCAAGGACAAGTTCGCCTGAGCGGCCGCGTGGAGCCTTTCGCGCCGCTACGCATTAACCCTCACCACACAAAGGCCGCGAAAAGCTTAACAAATCCTTGCCGACCGGCAGGCGGCCTGCGACGCTGGTGGAGAGCCGGGACGTCCCCGGTGGAGCGATGGCGATGCCTCGGATCGGCAGCATTGCGAGCAACCTGCCCGTCCCCCTCGGGGCCGGCAGGCGCTTCACGCCCGCCGTCCTGCCGCCGCCCGCCCTCTTCATCGGCCAGCTCATGAGCCGGCGGCAGCGCCCCTCCGGCACGCTGCTCACGGCGTTGCGCACCTACGACGCCGGCGGCCGGCTGAAGCTGCTGCGCCTGCCGCCGGGCTACACCCTCGACATCGAGATTTAGCCCATCGTCACGTCGCGGCCGGCGCCGGTGATGGAGATGGTGAAGCCGGCGATGACATCGACCAGCGCCATCGCCATGAGGATGAAGAAGGTCGAGCTGGCCGCCGCCCCCACCAGGAGGAACTCGACGAGGAAGACGACGAACAGCGCCGTCGACAGCATGTGCTCGATCACCGAGGAGCGGCCGGTATTGGTCGACTTGATGACCTCGAAGAAGAGGCAGACGAGCCCGATGACGAGCAGCAGGTCGCCCGCCGTCAGCCCCCAGTTCTGCCCCGACACCATCGGGATGGTGAGGATGCCGGCGCTGCGCCAGCCCTCGGGGCCGGCGCCGAACAGCGTGAACGCCACGACGTTGTAGATGAGGAACGGGATGACCAGCAGCGGCGGAATGAGCGGCCCGCGCGCACTACGCCCGCCGGCCGGCGGCAGGATAACGGTCTCGGTCATCGGCGACTCCTCCTCTGGGACGGCCCGACAATGACAAACCCGGCCCTGCGCCGCCAGTCCCCGCGGGCGGCCGGCGCGGGCCCTATTCGAACCGCACCAGCAGGTCCTTGCTGTCGATCTGGTCGCCCGGCTTCACCGTGACCTCGGCCACCACCCCGTCCATCTCGGCATGGATGGCGGTTTCCATCTTCATGGCCTCGATGGAGACCAGCACGTCGCCGGCCCTGACCGTGTCGCCGACCTTGACCAGCAGCGAGGAGACGACGCCCGGCATCGGCGCGCCGACCTGGCGCGCATCGCCCAGCGCCGCCTTAGCGCGCACCTTCACCTCGCCCACCTTCAGCCGGTCGGGCACGGTGATGGTGCGCGGCTGGCCGTTGAGGTCGAAGAAGACGCGCACCTGGCCCAATTCGTTGGTCTCGGCGCGGCCGTGATAGGTGATGACCATCGTCTTGCCGCGCTCGATCTCGGCGAAGATCTCCTCGCCCTGCGTCAGCCCGTAGAAATAGACCGGCGTCGGCAGCACGGCGGTCGGCCCGTAGCGGTCCTGCGTCTTGAGGAAGTCGGCGAAGACTTTCGGATACATGAGGTGCGAGGCGAGGCGGAAATCGTCGATGGTCTCGCCCGTCTCCTTTTCGAGCTTCTGCCGCTCGGCCTCGATGTCGACCGGCGCCAGATAGGAGCCGGGGCGGCGCGTCAGCGGCGCCTTGCCCTTCAGTACCTTCTTTTGCAGCGCCTTGGGGAAGCCGCCCGGCGGCTGGCCGAGATCGCCCATGAAGAAGCCGACGACGGAGTCGGGGAAGGCGATCTCGCG
>JBDHTK010000259.1:0-4451 GCA_039808625.1 Devosia sp.
CCCGGGCGTCGGCGGTGACGACAGCAGCTCGGCGGGTCCAGGTGCGGGTAGCGACGACGGCAACTCCGCCGTCGGCCCGGGCGCCGGTGGCGGGGAGGGGGGAGCAACCGGCGCTCGGGGTGCCGGTGGCGATGAGGGGGGCTCTTCTGATGGGCCGGGCGTTGGCGGCGACGACGACGGTGGCTCTGCGGAGGGGCCCGGTACGGGTGACGACGACGGCGATACGGCCGGGCCGGGCACCGGGAGCGATGATGGCGGCGTTTCTGAGGGCCCCGGCGCCGGGGGCGAGGACAGCAGCACTCCTGCCGGTCCGGGCACCGGGGGCGCGGATCCGTTCATGCCGGTCTGTACCGCGCCTGGGCAGGTGCTGGTGCTGATGGAGGGCAACTGGGTCTGTCTTTGAGGCGGCTGGCGCAGGGGCTTGCCGAAGGCTGCCGGCCTGCGCCAGTCTCGGGGCCGAATCCCGGGGAGCCCATCATGACCTATCGCGCCGCCGATACGCGCTACGACACCATGCCCTATCGCCGCAGCGGCCGCTCGGGCCTGAAGCTGCCGGCGATCTCGCTCGGGCTGTGGCAGAATTTCGGCGGCACGCGCGACTATCCGGGCGCCTTCGAGATCCTCGCCTGCGCCTTCGACCACGGCATCACGCATTTCGACCTCGCCAACAATTATGGCCCGCCGCCCGGCGCCGCCGAGGAACTGTTCGGCACCGTGCTGGCACGCGAGTTCCGCCCCTATCGTGACGAACTCATCGTCTCCTCCAAGGCCGGCTGGCGCATGGGTCCGGGGCCTTACGGCGAATTCGGCAGCCGCAAATACCTCATCGCCTCCTGCGAGCAGTCGCTGCGCCGGCTCGGCCTCGACTATGTCGACATCTTCTATTCGCACCGCTACGACCCCGACACCCCGCTCGAGGAGACGATGGGCGCGCTGGCCCAGCTCCACCGCCAGGGCAAGGCGCTCTATGTCGGCATCTCTTCCTATCCGCGCGAGGAGACCCGGCGCGCCCACGCCATCCTCGCCGACATGGGGGTGCCGCTGCTCATCCACCAGCCGAGCTATTCCATCCTCAACCGCTGGATCGAGGAGGACGGCACGCTCGACCTCTGCGCCGAGCTCGGCGTCGGCGTCATCGCCTTTTCGCCGCTCGCCCAGGGCGTGCTTTCGGGCAAATATTCCAAGGGGCTCGCCGGCACGCGCGGCGGCGACGCCAATTCCACCATCAGCCGGCGGGCGCTGGCGCCCAGCGTGCTGGCCGGCGTCGAGGCGCTGGGGCGCATCGCCGAAGCGCGCCGGCAGAGCCTCGTGCAGCTCGCCCTCTCCTGGGTGCTGCGGCGCCGGGAGGTGACTTCGGCGCTGCTCGGCGTGCGTACCCTCGAGCAGCTCAAGGATTGCCTCGGCGCCCTCGACAATCTGGAGTTCACGCCCAAGGAGCTCGCCGCCATCGACCGCGCCGTCAAGGACGCCATGCTCGACGCGCGGCCGCGCTTCTAGAGTGTTTCCAGGAAAAGTTGTGAGACTTTTCCGGTTCGGAAACGCGACAAAATCAACAACTTAGAGCTGCCGCTCGCGGCAATAGCCAAGCAATATGGCGCAGAGGCCGGCATAGAGTGCCGTGTGTACCTCATAGCCGAACATCAGGGAGTTTATGCCCAGCACCGCATAGGCGACGACCACCAGCACGATGCCGCCGAGGCGCGCGTGGTAAAGGCTGTCGCGCGCCGAGCGCCAGGCGGCGACCACCGGCGTCACGAGAATCAGGAAATAGGCGGCGAGCCCGAGCAGGCCGCCACCGACGGCAAAATCCGCGACGTCGTTGTGCAGGTTGTTGAGGCCCCGAAGAATGTCCTCCTGCCCGGGCGCCAGATATGCGTGCGCCGTCGACATGATGTGCCGCCAGCCATGCCCGTACCACGGGCTGTCGAGGAAGGCCGGCCAGGCGAGGCGCAGCATCTCGAAGCGGATCATCGACGACCGGTCGCCGATGGGCGTGCCCCGCAGCAGATCGGCAATGGCGTCCACCAGCACATTGGCCCGCGCAATGTGAAAATGCGCGGCGACGAAGATGGCGGCAATGCCCAGCGCTCCCATTGCCAGCGCGATGAGGGCGGCGAGCGTGCGGCGCCGCACGAGCACGAAGATGGCGACCACCGCCAGCACCGCCGCCGTCACGATGGCGCCGCGTGTTTCCGCGAGCAGTGCTACGCCGACGGCCAGCAGCGGCCCGAGAAAATAGACGAAGCGGTAGCGGCCGTGGTCGGCATGCACGCCGACAAGGCTCAGAAAGCCGAGGATCACCGCGGTGTTGGCGATGCGGATGGGGTTGCTCGTCAGCCCGCCGACGCGGCCGGGGGCGAAGATCAGCGCCTCGTAGCCGGCAAAGAGCAGGGTCGCCGCCGCGCCGGCGAGGGCCAGCCGCGCCACCGTCACGGCAGCGCGCGGGTGGGCAAGCCGCCTGAACAGCGCCTGCATCGGAATGAACAGGGCAAGCCAGATGAAGCTGACGATGGCCAGCACGTCGCTGGCCTGGCGCGCCGCGAGCGCGAAGGCGAGCGTGAGCAGCCCCATCGCCACGAGGAATCCCGTGCCGGCCAGGTCGGGCGTCAGCCCGCGACCGCCGCGCCCCGCGCTCACATAGGGGATGGCGAGGAGTGCGGGCAGCAGCGCCACATAGGGTGCCACATAGCCGCCGGGCCCGAACAGCACGAGAAAGACAAAGAGCAGCGCGGCGCCCAGCAGCGCGCCGAAGGACAGTGGGGAGGTCATGGCGCGAGTCTCGCAAAGGTGGCGCGGAGCAGCAAGTCGGTTTCGAGCGCCGCGCCGGGCGCGGGCGGGCGGCTGCGCGCCTGCTTCCAGTTGGTGTTGATGGCGCGGAAGTGCCAGTAGAGGGCGTCCTCGGGCATCGTCTTCGCCCACAGCGGGCGGCCGGCGATCCAGTGCCAGTAGGGGTGGACGGAAAGTCGCTGCACCCAGGAGCGGCTGGGGTCGAGCGCCCATTTGCGCGGCCGGCTGGTGGCGCCCTCGGCGTCGGCCAGCCGCTGCGTGAAGTCGCGGTGCCGCCGTCCCGCGCCCACCGCCTCGATCCAGGTGCCGCGGAAGGCGACGAGCCCGCCGCGCGACTGCCGCGCCAGCTCATAGATCGAGCGGCCCGAGCGCGTTCCCGCCAATTCGTCGATGTCGCAATCGAGCAGGCCATAGGCCGCCGCGCCATAGCGGCGCAGCACCACGCTCATCGTCGCGATCTGGAGGAACCGCGCCCAATAGGGGTTGGCGCGTACCGCCGGATCGACCGGCCCGAAGCTGTAGGGCCAGGAGGCGACGCCGACATAGGCGAGCCCGGGCACCTCGCCCAGCACGGCGGCGATGTCGTCGGCGCCATAGCGGGTCGAGCCGGTGTCGAAGACCAGCACCGCATCGGTGCCGTGCAGCGCGGCGTGGCATGTCGCCCACTCGCGAATCCAGCCGAGCTCGTTGTCCTTGTTGACGCTGAACAGCAATTTTCGCCCGCCGAGCGCCGCCGACCCGTTGGCCTGCACCTTGAGCGCGAAGGTCTCGCCGCCCACCGCGATCTCGATGGCGGTCGTGTCGGCGGGCGCGCCGCGGAGTTCGGTGAGCATCGTCGACAGCGACGCGAAGAACCGTACCTTGAGCGGCGCGCCGCTCGGCCGTGCCCGTGCCGTCGCCCGCCGCAGCGCCGGCCCCAGGTTCAGCGGCGGCGGCCCGACGAGCAGGATGCGCGCCCCGTCGGCGTGCCAGAAGCAATCGTAGAACAGTGTTCTTGTGTCGAAGGCGGCGGTGAAGGCGTCGGGCCGCGCCCGGTGCGGCGCGCGCGGCGCCCGCCCGAGCGGCGTGTCGGGAGCCAGCGCGGCGTAGCTGTTGGCGACCTCGAGCCGCGCGGCGCTCATGCGCGCAGCACGCCGCCCGTCGCCTTGCCGACTGCCGCGACGATGGCGCTCGACACCGCCTCGATGGCTTCTTCGGTCAGCGTCCTGTCGGTCGGCTGCAGCGTCACGCGGATGGCGACCGACTTCTTGCCCGCGGCCACGCCCTTGCCCTCGAACACGTCGAAGATGTCGACGCCGGCGATCAGCGCCTTGTCGGCGTTGCGCGCGGCGCGCAGGAGGCTCGCCGCCGGCACGTCGCGCGCGACGAGGAAGGCGAAGTCGCGCGCCACCGGCATCAGGTCGCTGAGCTTGAGCGCCGGCCTGGCGCGCGTCGCCTTGCGGCGCGGCTCGGGGATGGCATCGAGGTCGAGCTCGAAGGCGACCACCGGTCCGTTGAGCCCCATCTCCTCGGCCCAGGCCGGATGCAGCTCGCCGAACCAGGCGATGGCCTTGTTCGGCCCGAGCTGAACGCGCCCGCCGCGTCCCGGATGCGCCCAGGCCGGGGCCTCGGCGACGAGCTGCAGCTTGTCGATGTCGTGGCCCAGCGCGTCGAGCACGGCGCCG
>JBDHTK010000260.1:0-4450 GCA_039808625.1 Devosia sp.
CACGCCGTCTCGCCCTCGTCGGCATCGATGGGGGCGCCGAGCGCCACGCCGAACAGGCTCGAATCCGGCATGGCCGCCCCCAGCGGCTCGGGCATGGGCTGGGCCGGGGGCTCCGATGCCGCCTGCACGTCGGCCAGGGGAATGGTGGTGAAGCTCACCGAGCCGCCCTCGGCCGGCAGGGTGGTCACCGTGCCGCCGCCTATGCCGGCGGTGGTGGTGCGGTCGAGCGCCGGGGCGCGGTTCAGCGATTCGAGCAGGCGCGGCAGCGTCAGCTCCAGCGCGCCGACGCGGCGGGTGACGTCGCTGTCGGCCTCTTCGCCGAGCGCGAAGCGCTGCAGCAGCACGGCGTTGTCCTGGCGCAGGCGCGCCGCGTCGGCCTCGAGCGTCGCGACCTGGCGGCGCAACTGGCCGAGGCTGGCGCCCTCGAGCCGCGAGGCGTGCAGTCCCGCCCAGACGCCCTCGGGCACGATGCTGGCCGCCGTCGCGCCGAGCAGCGCCACGCTCCATATGCACAGCGTGACGACGCCCCAGAAGGTCACGTCCGCGGCCCGGAACTGGTCTACCGGCTTCGCCAAAGCATGTTCCCCGCGGCGCGTTTCGAATCGCGCCCGTGCCGAGTTTACCATCGCGGCGGCGTAATGGTTTTCCAACACGTTGCTGCCATAAACTGTGGCGAAACCAGCGCGGAAAACGGGGCGTTCATGGCCGAGCTTCTGGCGATCATCCTGGCCGCGGGCGAAGGCACCCGCATGCAGTCGGCGACACCCAAGGTGCTGCATCCGGTGGGCGGGCTGCCGGTCATCGCGCATGTGCTGCGCACCGCGCGCGCCGCGGGCGCCGAAATCGCCGTCGTCGTCGGGCCCGGCCACGAGGCGGTCGAGGCGCAGGTCGCGCGCTTCGCGCCCGGCGCGGCGCTGGCGCGGCAGGCCGAGCGGCTGGGTACCGCCCATGCCGTGCGGCAGGCCAGCGCTGCCTACGAAGCCGCTACCGGCAACGTCGTCGTGCTCTATGCCGACACGCCGCTGGTGTCGCCCGCGACCATTGCCGAGGTCACGGCGCGGCTCGAGGGGGGCGCCGACATGGTGGTGGTCGGCTTCCGGCCCGCCGATCCCACCGGCTATGGCCGCCTCATCACCGAGGAGGGACGGCTCGTCGCCATCCGCGAGCACAGGGAGGCGAGCGCGGCCGAGCGCGCGGTGCGGCTGGTCAATTCCGGCATCGTCGGCTTCCGCGCCGCAACGCTCAACGCCGTCATCGGGCGCATCGGCAACGCCAATGCCAAGGGCGAATACTACCTCACCGACGCGGTGGCGCTGGCCAATGCCGACGGGCGCCGCGTCGACTATGTCGAGGCCGGCGCCGACGAGATGATCGGCGTCGACGATCGCCGCAAGCTGGCCGAGGCTGAAGCGACGTTCCAGGAGTTCCGGCGCAGCGAGTTCATGCAGGCGGGCGTGACGCTGCGCGATCCCCGCTCGGTGTTCTTCTCATGGGACACCGAGATCGGGCGCGACGTCACCATCTTTCCCAACGTGGTCTTCGGCCCCGGCGTCCGGATCGCCGACAACGTCGTGATCCGCGCCTTCTGCGACATCGAGGACGCGGTGATCGGGGAGGGGGCGAGCATCGGCCCGTTCGCGCGTCTCCGCGGCGGCGCCGAGCTCGGGCCTGACGTGCATCTGGGCAATTTCGTCGAGATCAAGAAGGCGAAGCTGGGCGCCGGCACCAAGGCCGGGCATCTGAGCTATCTCGGCGACGCCGAGATCGGCAGCGGCACCAATATCGGCGCCGGCACCATCACCTGCAACTACGACGGCGTGAACAAGGACAGGACCGTCATCGGCGACAACGTCTTCATCGGCTCCAACGCTTCGCTGGTGGCGCCGCTCAGCATCGGCAACGGCGCCTACACCGCCTCGGGCAGCGTCATCACCAGGGACGTGCCGGCCGACGCGCTGGCCTTCGGGCGGGCGCGCCAGGAGACCAAGCCCGGCTATGCGCCCACGCTCAGGGCGCGGGCGCTGGCGCGCAAGGCGAACAAGGGGAAAACCTGATGTGCGGAATTGTCGGGATCATCGGCACGGCGCCGGTGGCGCCACGCCTCGTCGACGCGCTGAAGCGGCTCGAATATCGCGGCTATGACAGCGCCGGCGTCGCCACGCTGGAACATGGTTTCATTGCGCGCCGCCGGGCCGAAGGCAAGCTCGGCAATCTTGCCGGCAAGCTCGGCATGGAGCCGCTGGGCGGCACCATCGGCATCGGCCATACGCGCTGGGCGACGCATGGCGCGCCGACCGAGGGCAACGCCCATCCGCACGCCACCGACAAGGTGGCCGTGGTGCACAACGGCATCATCGAGAATTTCCGCGAGCTCCTGGCCGACCTGGCCGCGGACGGCTACCTGCCGGGGACCGAGACCGATACTGAATCGGTGGCGCTGTGGGTGACCCGCGAGATCGAGCGTGGGCTCGACCCCGAGCTGGCGGTGGCGCGGACGCTCAAGGTGCTGCGCGGCGCCTTCGCGCTGGCCTTCATGTTCAAGGGCCACGACCGGCTGCTGATCGCTGCGCGGCACGGCGCGCCGCTCGCCATCGGCTATGGCGATACCGAGATGTATCTGGGCTCGGACGCGATGGCGCTCGCGCCCTTCACCTCGCGGCTCAGCTATCTGCTCGACGGCGACTGGGCCGTCGTCACGCCGGCGGGCGTCACCATCCGCGATGGGTCCGATGCGCTGGTGCGGCGCGAGATGCTGGTGTCGCAGGCCTCGGCGCTGCTCGTCGACAAGGGCAACCACCGCCATTTCATGGCCAAGGAGATCTACGAGCAGCCCGAGACCATCTCCCACACGCTCAGCCACTATGTGGACATGGGCACGGAGCGCGTGGCGCTGCGCGAGACGCTGCCCTTCGATTTCGCCACGCTGCCGCGGCTCACCGTGTCCGCCTGTGGAACGGCGTATTATGCCGGGCTGATCGCCAAATACTGGTTCGAGAAATATGCGCGGCTGCCGGTCGATGTCGACGTCGCGTCCGAGTTCCGCTACCGCGAGCCGCCGCTCGACGGCAGCGGTGCGGCGCTCTTCATCTCGCAGTCGGGCGAGACGGCCGACACGCTGGCGGCACTGCGCTATTGCGCGGCGGCGGGCCAGAACGTCGTGTCGCTGCTCAACGTGCCCGACTCCACCATCGGCCGCGAGAGCGCCGTGGTGTTCCCGACGCTGTGCGGCCCCGAGATCGGCGTCGCCTCCACCAAGGCGCTGACGGCGCAGCTCGCGGCGCTCGCCAGCCTCGTCGTCGCCGCCGGCGTGGCGCGCGGTGTCATTGCGCCGGCCGAGGAAGCGGCGCTGGTGCGCGCGCTCGTCGCGCTGCCGGCGGCGGTGTCGGCGGCGCTCGCCACCGAGCCGCAGATCGAGCGCCTCGCCAAGCGCTTGAGCAAGGCCAGGGACGTGCTCTATCTCGGGCGCGGGCCGATGTTCCCGGTGGCCATGGAAGGGGCGCTGAAGCTCAAGGAGATCAGCTATATCCACGCCGAGGGCTATCCGGCCGGCGAGCTCAAGCACGGGCCCATCGCGCTGGTCGACGAGCAGATGCCGGTGATCGTCGTCGCGCCCTCCGACGCGCTCATCGACAAGACCCTCTCCAACATGCAGGAGGTGGCGGCGCGCGGCGGCCGCATCATCCTCGTCACCGACGCGGACGGCGCCGCGCGGATCGGGCAGGGGGTCGCCGAGACCATCGTCATCCCCAGGGTCGCGGATTTCGTCGCGCCCATCCTGGCGCTGATCCCGGTGCAGTTGCTGGCCTACCACACGGCGGTGTTCATGGGCACGGACGTGGACCAGCCGCGCAATCTCGCGAAATCGGTGACGGTGGAGTAGGGCCGCCGGACTTCGGCCGGCCGGTAGGGGGCCTTGCGTCCATTTGCCGGGCGTGCGACCTCGCCAGCATGAGCTCGCCGCCCCTCGCCATCACCCCCTCGGACCATCCGCTGATCGGGCGGGTCACGCCGCCCGGGTCGAAATCGATCACCAACCGCGCGCTGCTGCTGGCGGCGCTGGCCAAGGGCACGAGCCGGCTGACCGGGGCGCTGAAGAGCAAGGACACGGCGCTGATGGCCGCCGCCCTGCGGCAGATGGGCGTAAGCGTCGAGGAGCCGGATGCGACGAGCTTCGTGGTGCGGAGCGAGGGCTATCTCGCGGCGCCGTCGGAGCCGCTGTTCCTGGGCAATGCCGGTACGGCGACGCGCTTCCTCACCGCCGCCGTGGCGCTGGTCGACGGCACGGTGGTGGTGGATGGCGACGAGGCGATGCGCAAGCGGCCGATCGCACCGCTGCTCGTGGCGCTGCGCTCGCTCGGCATCAAGGCCGATGCGCCGACCGGCTGTCCGCCGGTGACGATCGAGGGGCACGGGCATTTCGGCGCGGGCCGGGTGGAGATCGATGCGGGGC
>JBDHTK010000261.1:0-4435 GCA_039808625.1 Devosia sp.
TTCCAGGAACGCTCGCGCGCCGACCGCCGCTCGGTCCGCATCCGCCTGACGCCCAAGGGCGAGGAGGTGGCCGAGGTTATCGACGAGCTTTACGATCGCCACCTCAAGTCCATCGACAAGGTCGGCGGCCTCGACGAGAGCACCTTCGAAGGCCTCAACAAGGCGCTGGGCCGGCTCGAGCGCTTCTGGGTGGACCAGATCCTCTACAAGCTCTGAGCAGCGCCGCCACGCGTTGTGGCCGCAAAGCCACAGCCCCCCGCAAACGCCGGCACCGCGCCGGCGTTTCTTATTTGTGCCCCAAACATGCGGGAAGCGGCGACGCGGGTGGCTCTTCGGCCGCGCGGGGGTTGCCCTCGTTCACGGCTCGTTGACCGACATTGTGATGGGTTGGGCGCAAATGGTATTTTCGCCCATGGTGCGACTCCTGACGATCTGGCGGTGACTTGATGATTCTGAATCGGCGCAAGCTTCTCACTTCGGCGGCCGCCTTTGGCGCTGTCGCGGCGATTCCCGGCCTTGCCCGCGCCGACGACGAGGAATCGATCTGGGACGTGCTGGCGCGCAATGCGCGCAAGAAGGACGTGAATCCGGAAAAGAACACGGTCGAGGCGCTGAAGATCATCGACACGCCCGAGCCGATCCTCAGCTTCGACACCGCCTACAACATCCAGGTGGCCATCGGTTACTACCAGCAGCTCGTCGCCGCCGGCGGCTGGGAGGCGCCGACGCGCCAGACCTTCGGCCTCGCCAACGGCAAGGACGGCCGCGCCGTCATCCCGCTCAAGCGCCACCTCATGCTGGTCGGCGACTTGCCCCGCGCCGAGCGCGTCAGCGACCGCTTCGACGACGACATGGACCTCGCCGTGCGCAAGTTCCAGATCCGCCACGGCATCGTGCCCAACGGCAAGATCGACGAGCCGACCTTCTACGCCCTCGCCGTGCCGGCCGAGCAGCGCCTCGCCCAGCTCCAGCTCAACGCGCTGCGCGTCGAGCAGCTCGCGGGCGCGCTGCAGGACCGCTACCTGCTGGTCAACATCCCGGCCGCCTCGATCGAGACCGTCGATGGCGGCATCGTCAATTCGCGCCATACCGCCGTGGTCGGCAAGATCGACCGGCAGACGCCGATCATGAGTTCCAAGGTCCACCAGATCAAGTTCAACCCGTACTGGACGGTGCCCAAGTCGATCATCGAGAAGGACCTCATCCGGTACATGAACGAAGATCCCATGTACCTCACCAATTTCCACATCCGCATCTTCGACGGCAACGGCAACGAGGTGCCGCCCGAGGCCATCGACTGGTCCACCAAGGATGCCGTGCGCTACACCTTCCGCCAGGATCCCGGCGGCGAGAATTCGATGGGGCACTGCAAGATCGACTTCTACAACCCCTATGACTGCTACCTGCACGACACGCCGGCCAAGGCGCTGTTCGGGCAGAACTCGCGCTTTCATTCGTCGGGCTGCGTGCGCGTCGAGGGCATCGACGAGGTCGCGACCTGGCTGCTGCGCGACAATGGCGGCTGGGACATCGGCGGCGTGCACGCCATGTTCGACACCAACGAGAACGTCAACGTGGCGCTCAGCTTCCAGATGCCGCTGCACACGACCTACGTCACCGCCTGGGCGAACCGGCAGGGCACGGTCAATTTCCGGCCCGACGTCTACGAGTTCGATGCCCAGGGCAAAGTGACCTTCGCCTGACCATGCGCCGCGGCGGCGACGGCTCTCCCCCGGCGCCCGGCGAGGTCTATTTCGAGTTCATGCGTCTGGGCGGCCAGATGCGCGTCGCCGCCATCGACGCGGCGACCGGCACCGAGGTGATCGTCATCGCCCCGGTCACGGCGACGCAGATCCAGATGCAGAATCTGGCCCTCGCCAAGCTCAGGCGCCGCCTGGAGCAGGGCGGGGCGTAGCCGCTCTTGCCGCACGGCCTGCCAGTTCCGCCGGCGCGGGCAGGGGGGCGGTGGATTGAGCGGTGTTTCCCCCGGGGTGGGCTCCCGCAGCCCCGCGGCAGGCTGATGGGCTCAGCCGCGCAGGATCTTCTCCATCGCCTTGCCCTTGGCAAGCTCGTCGATGAGTTTGTCGAGATAGCGGATCTCGCGCATCATCGGGTCCTCGATGGCCTCGACCCGCACGCCGCAGACGACGCCGGTGATGAGCGCGCGCGCCGGGTTCAGCGCCGGTGCCTGGTCGAAAAAATCCTCCAGCGTGGTCTTTTTCGCCAGCTCCGCGTCGAGCGATTTCTGGCTGTACCCGGTCAGCCAGCGCAGGATCTCGTCGACCTCCGCCTTGCTGCGCCCCTTCTTTTCCGCCTTGGCGACATACAGCGGATAGACGCTGGCCATGCTCATCCCGAACACGCGGTGCTTGTCGGCCATCTTTCCTCCGAGGGCAGGTGCCGGCCCAGTATAGCCGAGGTCGCGCGCCCGGCGGAACTGCGTTGCCCCTTCTCGGCCCCACGCCACGAAAAAGGCCCGCCGGAGCGGGCCCTTTCGCGTCGTGGCGCCGTCCCGGCCTAGAGCCGGCAGCGGTGCCATTCGCCGTCGTAGCCGAGATACATGTCGGTATGCGCCTGGTAGGAGCGATAGCGCGCCTCGCAGGCGGCGACATGGCCGTCGCCCACCGGTTCGGCGGTGATGACGACGTCGCTGCGCACGCTGCGGTCGAACAGGTCCGAATGGCTCAGCACCGCGGTGGTGCCGACGCCGGTCCAGAAGCTGCCGACGATGATGGCGGCGATGAGGGGAGTGATGACCATTGCTGATCTCCTTGCGTCTGCTTGGCATAGTGTCGTCGCCGAGCCCCGGCGCGGTGCGCCTTGGGGGCGCCCGCGCCGCCTATGCTCTCCTAACTCCGCCCGTCTCCCATCGTTCCGCCGCGTCCCGCCGGAAGTCGGCCTTCCGTCCGCCGGCCCTTTCGTGCATACTGGCTCGGTCTGCGCGACTGGCGAATTGAGATGGGCCACCATCGGGGAGCGCAGGCCATATGCGCCGCTCGCCTGGGCACCCGTCACCTGGCATTGGGAGCCCATATGTCCGCCATTCCGACCATTCGCCGCACGGCCGTACCCGGCCTTTTCGTCTCGGCCCCGCGCATGATACAGCCGGGGCCTTGCCGGACCCACCTGTCCACCTCTTGCCACGGGGAACGCCCATGAGCGCCGCCGCGTCTTCGCCGCTCTTTCCGACCTTCTTTTCCGCCAGCCTCGCCGAGTCCGATCCCGAGATCGCCGAGGCCATCCGCAACGAGCTGCATCGCCAGCAGCACGAGGTGGAGCTGATCGCCTCCGAGAACATCGTCTCGCGCGCCGTGCTCGAGGCGCAGGGCTCGATCATGACCAACAAATATGCCGAGGGCTATCCGGGCAAGCGCTACTATGGCGGCTGCCAGTTCGTCGACGTGGCCGAGACCCTCGCCATCGAGCGGGCGAAGAAGCTGTTCGGCGCCGGCTTCGCCAATGTGCAGCCCAACTCCGGCAGCCAGATGAACCAGGCCGTCTTCCTCGCCCTCCTGCAGCCCGGCGACACCTTCATGGGCCTCGACCTCAATTCGGGCGGCCATCTCACCCACGGCTCGCCGGTCAACATGTCCGGCAAGTGGTTCAACGTCGTCTCCTATGGCGTGCGCGCCGACGACCACCTGCTCGACATGGACGAGGTCGAGCGCAAGGCGCACGAGCACAAGCCCAAGCTGATCCTCGCCGGCGGCACCGCCTATTCGCGCGTCTGGGACTGGGCGCGCTTCCGTGCGATCGCCGATTCCATCGGCGCCTACCTCATGGTGGACATGGCGCATATCGCCGGCCTCGTCGCCGGTGGCGCCCATCCCTCGCCGGTCCCGCACGCCCATGTGACGACCACCACCACGCACAAGAGCCTGCGCGGACCGCGCGGCGGCATGATCCTCACCAATGACGAGGAGATCGCGAAGAAGATCAACTCGGCGGTGTTCCCCGGCCTCCAGGGCGGGCCGCTGATGCATGTCATCGCCGCCAAGGCCGTGGCCCTCAGGGAGGCGCTGCAGCCCGAGTTCAAGGCCTACGCCCATCAGGTCGTCGCCAATGCCCGCGCGCTCGCCGCCGCGCTCACCGAGCGCGGGCTGCACGTCGTCTCGGGCGGCACCGACAACCATCTGATGCTGGTCGATCTGAGACCCAAGAACGCCACCGGCAAGCGTGCCGAGCAGGCCCTCGGGCGCGCCAACATCACCTGCAACAAGAACGGCATTCCGTTCGACCCGGAGAAGCCCTTCGTCACCTCGGGCGTCCGCCTCGGTACGCCGGCCGGCACCACGCGCGGCTTCGGCGAGGCCGAGTTCCGGCTCATCGGCGAGTACATCGTCGAGGTGCTGGACGGGCTGCGCGAGGCCAATTCCGACGAGGGCAACGCCGTCGTCGAGGCCCGCGTGCGCGACAAGATCGCGGCGCTCACCGC
>JBDHTK010000262.1:0-4417 GCA_039808625.1 Devosia sp.
ATCTGCCTGCCGCGCCAGTTCCAGGTGACGGTGGTCGAGAATTCCGACGAGAACCATCTGCGCACGGCGAGCTGGGCCTTCCCCGGCTACATGCTGCTGATGAGTCTGTTCACCGTGCCCATCGCGCTGTTCGGCCTCACCACCATGCCGGCGGGGTCGAGCCCAGACATGTTCACGCTCACCGTGCCGCTCGCCGCCAACCAGCAGGGGCTGGCGCTGTTCGCCTTCGTCGGCGGCTTCTCGTCGGCGACGTCGATGATCATCCTCGAATCCATCGCGCTCTCCATCATGGTGTCGAACCATATCGTCATTCCACTCGTGCTGCGCTTCACGGCGGCGCGCGGCGCGGGCGACGGCAAGGGCGTCAGCCGCGTGCTGCTCAATTCGCGGCGCTTCTCCATCATCCTCATCCTGTTCCTCGGCTTCTTCTACTTCTCGCTGACGCGCGCCTCGGACGCGCTGGCGCCCATCGGGCTCATCTCCTTTGCCGGCATCGCGCAGTTCATGCCGGCGTTGATGGCGGCGCTGTTCTGGCGCGTCGCCTCGCGCGCCGGGGCGACGGCGGGCATCAGCGTGGGGTTCGTGCTGTGGGCGTGGACGAGCTTCATGCCGAGCTTCCAGTCGTCGAGCCCGCTGGTCGCGCAATTGATGGCCGAGGGGCCGTGGGGCATCGGCTGGCTGCGCCCGCAGGCGCTGTTCGGCTTCGAGGGGCTCGACCCGCTGGTGCACGCCGTGTTCTGGAGCCTGTTCCTCAACACCGCGGTCCTGGTCGTGGTCTCGCTGCTCACCACGCAATCGGCGCTGGAGCGGGTCCAGGCGACGCTGTTCGTCGACGTGTTCCGCCGCTACGGCCATCCGGATGCGAGCCTCATCCGCGGCTCGGCCACGGCGGACGACCTGTTCTTCGTGGCGCAGCGCGTGCTGGGCGCCGAGCGCGCCACGGCGCTGTTCGCCGACCTGCCGGAGGAGGGCGAGGCGCCCCCGTCCGAGTTCATCGGCCGGCTGGAGCGCGAGCTCGCCGGCTCGATCGGTGCCGCCTCGGCGCATGTGATGCTCTCCAAGGTCGTGTCGGGCGGGGCCGTGTCGCTCGAGGAGGTGTTCGAGATGGCCGGCGAGACGCGGCAGGTCATCGAATATTCGCAGCAACTGGAACGCACTTCCGCGCAGCTGCGCCGCACCGCCGAAAAGCTCGAGGAGGCCAATTCGCAGCTGCGCGCCATCGACAGCGAGAAGGACGAATTCCTGAGCCAGGTGAGCCACGAGGTGCGCACGCCGATGACCTCGATCCGCTCCTTCTCCGAGATCCTGCTCGATGAGCAGGTGCTGAGCCCCGACGAGCGCGGCCGCTTCGTCAAGACCATCCATGACGAGAGTCTGAGGCTGACGCGCCTGCTCGACGACATATTGGGGCTCAGCGCGCTGGAGCACGGCGTTCCGGAATGGAAGAACGCGCCCATCGACGCCGAGCTCGCGGTGGGGCGCGCCATCGAGGTGTGCTCGGCGCTGGCGCGGCAGCGCGACATGCGCGTTCTCGTCGGCGAGCGCGTGGCGAAGGCGGTCGTCGCCGGCGATGCCGACCGGCTCTGCCAGGTGCTCATCAACCTCATCTCCAACGCCATCAAGTACAACGACTCGCCCGAGCCGATCGTCGAGGTACGCTCGCGCACGGGACGGGGACGCTACATCGTCGAGGTGGCCGACAACGGGCCGGGCATCGAGCGCTCCGAGCGCAAGCTGATCTTCGAGAAGTTCGCGCGCGGGCGGCGCGGCGCGCTGGCGGCGGGGGCGGGCCTGGGCCTCGCCATCTCGCGCCAGATGATCGCGCGCATGAACGGGCGCCTTGAACTTGTGCCAGGCTACGAGCGCGGCGCGTGCTTCCGCGTGACGCTGCCGCTGCTGCCGGAGTCCGCCTAGCGGCGTCGACGCGGCCAGTCGGGGTAGGCGGCGACGCTATGGATGCGGCGGCGGTCGCGATGCTCCTCGCCGAACGGCGCCACCTCCCATAGCCACCGGCTCTCGGGCGGCGGCAGCGCGCGGCCGTGCATGAGGTCGGCCTCCTCAAGCAGGGTGCCGGCGCGGTCGAAGACGCGGTAGTCGATGTCGGTGATGAGCGTCACCGGCATTTCGAGCGCGCTCAGCCCGTCGAGATGGGCGTCGATCACCTGCCGCTCCCCGTCCTCGGGGGCGGCGCGGCCGAGCTGGCTCAGGAGGTTGAGCGAGATCACCCAGTCGAGGTTTTCGATGGCGTTCAGGAAGGCGAGCGGGCGGGGCTCGCCGGGCGGCGCGAGGTCGCGCCAGATACGGACGACATTGTCGTATGGCCGCGCTCTCGCGGTGGCTGTCGCAAGGTGGGCGACGTCGATCAGCAGCACCTCGCCGAAGGTGCGCGCGAGGCTCTCGAGCGGCACGTCGAAGAGCGGACCGGCGCCCAGCACCGCCACCCTGCGGCGCGGCGCGATGTCATCGATGCCCGTGTCGAGCACGGCGCGGGTCTTGTTGAGATGCGGCGTCCAGGCGCGGAACTGCCGTTCGCCGCGGGCCCACAGGCCGACGGCGTCGACCAGGTACGGCCGGAATTGGCGGGGTGTGCGCCAAAAGCTTCGCGCATAGACAAGGCTTTCGGCCAGCATGGCTGGCACATAGCAGCGCCTGTGGCGCGAGCGCAACAGGCGCCGCGAGCGCCCCGTGCCGGCGGGATTTTCGCCGCAATTTCGTGCAGTCTCGCGCCAAGTTGTATTGGGGCCGGTTTTGCGCGCAAGGCATGCGGTTTTCGGCGCTGTGGCCGTTTCGTTGATCTCGACCGCGGCCGTACCGGCCTGCGAGGGGCTGCGTGACGGCCCGCGCGGCACCGTCACCGAAATCGTCGACGGCGACACGCTGCTGCTCGATACCGGCCGCGTGGTGCGCCTCATCGGCATCCAGGCGCCGAAGCTGGCGCTCGGGCGCGACGGGCTGAGCGACTGGCCGCGCGGCGACGCGGCCAGGGCGGCGCTTGCCGGGCTCACCCTCCAGCGGCAGGTGCTGCTGCGCTATGGCGGCGAGGAGGCGGACCGTCATGGGCGTACGCTGGCGCAGGTCTATGTGCTGGGTCCCGAGCCGGTATGGGTGCAGCAGGCCATGCTCGCGCAGGGCGAGGCGCGCGTCTATTCGTTCCGCGACAACCGCGCCTGCCTCGACGAGCTGTTCGCGGCGGAGCGGGCGGCGCGCGCGGCGGGCCTTGGCATCTGGGCCGATTCTGACTACAGGGTGCGGCGCGCCGACCGGCCTGCGGAGCTTTTGTCCCGGGCGGGGCATTACGAGCTCGTCGAGGGCCGGGTGCTCCAGGCCCAGCGGGTCGGTGCGCAGGCCTTCCTGAATTTCGGCCGATACTTCAAAGAGGACTTTACCGCCGTGATCGATGCGCGCGCCCTGCGCCTGTTCGCCGATGCGGGCCGCGACCCGCTGCAGCTCGGAGGCGCGCTGGTGCGCGTGCGCGGCTGGATCGACGACCGTGACGGCCCGCGCGTCGCCGTCACCCATCCCGAACAGCTCGAAGTGCTGGCGGTGCCGTGATGGGACGTTCCCTGCAAAGCCTCGCCGCCGTGCTGCTGCTGGTGCTGCTGGCCGCCTGCTCCAGCGTGCTCGGGCCGGGGGTGAAGGTGTCGACGACGGGCGACAATGCCGCTCCGCCGGTGGCCGATACCGGCGATCCGGAAGACGACATGATCGGCGCGCGCGAGAATCCGCGCATCGTCGCGCAATATGGCGGCATCTATTCCGACCGTCCGGCCGAGATCATGCTGGCGCAGATCGTCGGCAAGCTCCTGGCGGCGGCCGACCAGCCCAATACGCGCTTCACCGTCACCATCCTCGACAGTGCCGAGGTGAACGCCTTCGCGCTGCCGGGCGGCTACATCTATGTGACGCGCGGCATCCTGGCGCTGGCCAACGACAAGAGCGAGCTGGCGGCGGTGCTGGCGCACGAGATCGCCCATGTGGTGCTCAAGCACGCGCGCGCCCGCACCAACCGCATCCGCACCACCGAAATCGTCGACAAGGTGGTGACCGGGGTGTTCGGCGCCGATCCGAGCACCGACCAGTCGTCCAACCGGGCGCGGCTGTCGCTCGCCGCCTTCAGCCAGGCGCAGGAGCTCGCCGCCGACAAGGAAGGCATCCTGATCGCCGGCAAGGCCGGGTTCGACCCGCATGCGGCGGCGCGCTTCCTCGGCGCGATGGGGCGCTTCGCCCAGTTCACGGCGGGCGGCGCCGAGCAGGGCGACGACTTCCTGAGCTCGCACCCGTCGACGCCCGACCGCATCCAGAAGGCGACCGAGAATGCGCGGGCCTTCTTCGGCGCGCCGGGGCTGGGCGAGCAGGGCAGGGCCGACTACATGGCGGCGATCGCGGGCCTCAGCTATGGCGACAGCCCGTCACTGGG
>JBDHTK010000263.1:0-4406 GCA_039808625.1 Devosia sp.
GGCGAGGAACTCGAGCAGCGGCGGGTTGAACAGGTCCGGCCGCTCCAGGCTGGGCAGATGCGCCGTGTCCGCGAGGATCGTGCCGCGCGCCCGCGGCAGCGCCGCGACCAGCGTCACGTGCAGCGCCAGCATGTAGTTGAAGTCGAGCGCGCCGGTGAGCACCAGCGCCGGCACGGCGATCTCGCCGAGGCGCGGCCACGCCTCGGGCGCCCGCCGCTGCTGCGTCAGCGGCGGCTTGGCCAGCGCCTTGCCATTCATGTCGAGGAACAGCGCGCGCGCCGCGCCCCCGACGCGCCCCTCGGGCGAACGCGGCCCGTCGAGCCATGCCGCCGCGGCGGCGCGGTTGCTCCACTCGGCATCGCCGCTCGCCTCAGCCTCGGCCAGCGCCGTCTCCACCGCCTCGTCGGTGCCGGAAAAGCTGAAGTCGCCGCCCGACACGGCCGGCGCCACCGGCACCAGCCCCGCGACGCGTGCCGGCTGCGCCAGCGCGAAATCCACGGCGAGCCCGCCGCCCATCGAGCAGCCGACCAGCACCGCCCGCTGCACGCCCTGGGCGTCGAGCACGGCGCCGAGATCGTCGAGATGGCTGAACGGCACATCGTCCGCCGCCGCACCGCCGAAGCCGCGCCGGTCATAGGCGAGCGCGCGATACCCCGCCGCCGCCACCGCCGCGACCTGGCCCAGCCACATGCGATGGTCGGCGACCCCGGCATGGAGGAAGACCACCGCCAGCCCATCCACCGGCCCCGCCGCCACTCCCGGCAGCCTCGCGCCCGCGACCTCTACGGTAAACGACTCCACGGCGCCCTCCCCTTACCGCTCCAGCGGCTTGTACGTGGCGCGCTTGGGGTTCACCGCATCGGGCCCGAGGCGGCGGATCTTGTCGGCCTCGTAGTCGGCGAAATTGCCCTCGAACCATTCGACGTGGCTGTCGCCCTCGAAGGCCAGCATGTGCGTGGCGAGCCGGTCGAGGAACATGCGGTCGTGGCTGATGATCACGGCGCAGCCGGCGAATTCCTCCAGCGCTTCTTCCAGCGCCGCGAGGGTTTCGGTGTCGAGGTCGTTAGTCGGCTCGTCGAGCAGCAGCACGTTGGCGCCGCTCTTCAGCATCTTGGCAAGGTGCACGCGGTTGCGCTGCCCGCCAGACAGATTGCCCACCTTCTGCTGCTGGTCGGCGCCCTTGAAGTTGAACGCCGAGGTGTAGGCGCGCGAATTCATCTCGCGCTTGCCCAGCATCAGCACGTCGTTGCCGCCCGAAATCTCCTCCCACACCGTCTTGTTGGGATCGAGCGTGTCGCGGCTCTGGTCGACATAGCCGAGGTGCACGCTCTCGGCCACCTTGATGGTGCCGGCGTCGGGCGTCTCCTGCCCGGTCAGCATGCGGAACAGCGTCGTCTTGCCGGCGCCGTTCGGCCCGATCACGCCGACGATGCCGCCCGGCGGCAGCTTGAAGCTCAGATTGTCGATCAGGAGCCGGTCGCCATACGACTTGCTGAGCCCTTCCACGTCGATGACGTTCTGGCCCAGCCGCTCGCCGGGTGGAATGATGATCTGGGCCGTCGAGGACTGCGTGCGCGCCTCGTTGACCTTGACCAGCTCGTCATAGGCGCGGATACGCGCCTTCGACTTGGACTGGCGCGCCTGCGGGCTCTGGCCGAGCCATTCCTTCTCGCGCTGCAGCACCTTCTGGCGGGCGGCGTCCTCACGCTCCTCCTGCGCGAAGCGCTTCGACTTAGCATCGAGATAGGCCGAGTAGTTGCCCTCGTAGGGCACGCCGCGGCCGCGGTCCAGCTCGAGGATCCAGCCGGTGACGTTGTCGAGGAAATAGCGGTCGTGGGTGATGATCAGCACCGCGCCCGGAAACTCGCGCAGGTGCTTTTCGAGCCAGCCCGTGGTTTCGGCGTCGAGGTGGTTGGTCGGCTCGTCGAGCAGCAGCAGGTCGGGCTTCGACAGCAGCAGCGCGCACAGCGCCACGCGCCGCTTCTCGCCGCCCGACAGCTTGGTGACGTCGGCGTCGCCCGGCGGGCAGCCGAGCGCTTCCATCGCCACGCCCACCTGCGCCTCGAGGTCCCACAAATCCTGGCTGTCGATGATGTCCTGGAGCTTGGTCGCCTCGTCGGCCGTCTCGTCGGAATAGTTCATCATCAACTCGTTGTAGCGGTCGACGATGTCCTTCTTCTCCTTGACGCCGGTCATGACGTTGCCGAGCACGTCGAGCGCCGGGTCGAGCTGCGGCTCCTGCGCCAGGTAGCCCACCCTGGCGCCATCGGCGAGCCACGCCTCGCCGACAAAATCGGTGTCGATGCCGGCCATGATGCGCAGCAGCGTCGACTTGCCCGAGCCGTTCGGCCCCAGCACGCCGATCTTGGCGTCCGGGTAGAAGCTCAGATTGATGTTGTCGAGCACCTTCTTGCCGCCGCTATAGGCCTTCGACATTCCGTGCATATGGTAGATGAACTGGCGCGCCATCGGCTCAAAGCTCTCGATCAGGGGGATTTTGGCGGCCTTGTAGGGGATCGGGCGGCGCGGGGCAACGGTCCACCGGCGGTGGAACCTTTTGCCCGCGCGCCGCGTTCACGTGCACCACCGGATCGACCGCCGTGCCCGAGCGAGATTTCGCCTACGCCCCCCGACCGCGCGCGCCGCGCCGCCTCTCCGCCTTCGAAAGCATCGCCACCTTCGCCATCGGCACGGGGCTGCTCTATCTGGGGGCCGGCATCCTCGTGCCTCTCGTCCTCGCGACGCTCCTCGCCTTCGCGCTGACGCCGCTCGTCAACTGGCTCGGCCGGCGCCTGCACCTGCCCGACCCCGTGGCGGTGATCCTCGCCGTGCTGCTTGCCGTCGCCGTGCTCGGCAGCTTCGCCTATCTCGCCGGCACGCAGGTGCTGCGCCTCGCCGAGGCGCTGCCGGGCTACCAGCAGACGATTTCCAGCAAGCTCGCCGGCTTGCAGGAGACCTTCGGCGGCGACTTGTTCGACCAGCTCAACGCCACCGTCTCGCATCTGGGCGAGCAGCTTGCCGGCAACGACGAGGCCACGGCGCGCGCCGGCGCGCCCATTCCGGTGACCATCTCCAACGGTATCGGGCCGCTCGGCATCGTCACCTCGCTGCTCGGCTCCATCATCGGGCCGGTGGCGACCATCGCCATCGTCACCGTCTTCCTCATCTTCCTCCTCATGGGCCGCGCCGACCTGCAGGACCGCTTCATCCGCCTCGTCAGCTCGGGCCGCTATTCGAAGACCAACATCGCCATCGCCGATGCCAGCCGCCGCGTCGGCCGCTACCTGCTGATCCAGCTCTGCGTCAACGTCTGCTACGGCGTCATCTTCGGCCTCGGCCTGTGGCTCATCGGCATGCCGAGCGCAGTGCTGTGGGGGCTGCTCATCGTGCTCTTCCGCTACATCCCCTTCGTCGGCGCGCTGATCATCGCCACCGTGCCCTTCACCCTCGCCTTCGCCGTCGATCCGGGCTGGAACATGCTGCTCATGGCGGTCGGCCTGTTCCTCGTCATCGACCTCACCACCTCCAACGTCATCGAGCCGCGCCTCTACGGCTCGAGCACAGGCGTCTCGGCCATCGCCATCCTGCTCTCGGCCATGTTCTGGGCGACGCTGTGGGGGCCGGTGGGGCTGATCCTCGCCACCCCCATGACGGTGTGCCTCGTCGTCATCGGCCGCCACCTGCCGCAGTTCCAGTTCCTCGAAATGCTGCTCGGCAGCGAGCCGGTGCTGTCGCCCGCCGAGCGGCTTTACCAGCGCATGCTGAAGGGCGACACCGCCGACGCCATCGAGCTCACCGAGGAATACGTCGCCGAGCACGACCGCGACCATTACCTGCACGAGGTGATGATCCCTGCCCTGCGCCTCGCCAACAGCGAGCTCTCCGACGGCCCCGAGGCCCTGCCCCAGCGCCGCCGGCTGGTGCGCGCCTTCACCGCCATCGTCGACGAGATCGCCGAGCTCGAGCGCCCCGAAGCCGCCGACGTGCTGCTCATCGGCGGGCGCACCGAGATCGACGAGTGCGCCGCCGACCTCGTCGCCCTGGCCCTTGCCGACGACAAGCTGCCGGCCCGCGTGCTGCCGCCCGCCGCCATCCGGCAGGAGGCCATCGGCCGGCTCGACCTAGACGGCGTCGACGTGGTGGTGCTCGTCTTCATGGGCCGCGACATCCGCGCCCAGGCGCGCTACGTCGCCCGCCGCCTGCGCCGCATGGCGCCCAGGCTGCGCGTCCTCGTCTGCGCCCTCAGCGACGACACGGCGGACGAGACGCCGGAGACGCTGCATGTCGATGCCCTCTACCGCACGCTCGAGGATGCCGCCGCAGGCGCAGCCGGCAACCTGCGCCGCCAGTTGCGGCGGGCCGGCGAGGCTCCCGGCAAGCCGCGGCCCTTTGCCGGCGCCGGCCGC
>JBDHTK010000264.1:0-4405 GCA_039808625.1 Devosia sp.
GCCGGTGGCGATGGCCTCGACGATGACGCCGCGGGCCCGCAGCGCCTGCCGCATGGCCTTATCGAAGCCGCTGATCTCCTTGCCCAGCCCGACGAGCAGGACGTCGAGCTGGTCGGCGACCGCGAAGACCGGCGCGAAATTGTCAAGCGAGATGTCGGTCGGCGCGCTGACGGCCCAGGCATGCATGCCGGTGGGCAGGCAGAGCAGCGAGCCGCGATGCGACATCTGGGCGAAGCGGAAGCCGCCATTGCCGTAGCCGTCGATGCCGACCTGGTGCGGATAGAAGCCCTGCCCCGGCTCGGCCATTACACGGCGGCGCCGTCCGCGCGCTTGGGCTTGGCCGCCTTGCCCTCGGCCGCCGGCGCGTCGCTGCGCGCCTTGAGGCCGAAATTGATGAGGATCGGGCCGCCGATGAAGACCGACGAGTACATGCCGAAGATCGACCCGAAGGTCATGGCTATGGTGAAGCCGCGGATGGACTCGCCGCCGAAGAAGACCAGCGGGAACAGCGCCAGGAGCACCGTGAACTGCGTCAGCGAGGTGCGCACGATGGTCTGGTTGATCGACAGGTCGATCAGCTCCGGCAGCGCCATCTTCTTGTATTTTCGAAGGTTCTCGCGCACGCGGTCGGAAATGACGACGGTCTCGTTGAGACTGAGGCCGACCAGCGTCAACACCGCCGCGATGGACGAGATGTTGAATTCGAGCCCCACGAACGAGAACAGCCCGATGGTCATGATGACGTCGTGCGCCGTCGTCGTGATGGCGGCGAGCGCGAACTGCCACTCGAAGCGGAACCACACATAGATGAGGATGGCGCCCATCGCGACGAGCACCGCGAGCGTGCCCTTGGCGGTGAGCTCGCCGGAGACCTGCGGCCCCACCGTCTCGATGCGCCGGATGTCGTAATTCTCGTCGACCAGCGCCGCGCGGACCTTTTCGACGGCCGCCTGCTGCTCGGCGTCACCTCCCGGCTGCTGCTGCACGCGCACCAGCACGTCCTGCGGCGTGCCGAACTGCTGCACCTGCACCTCGCCCAGCCCGAGCCCGTCGAGCACCTCGCGGATGCGGCCCGGATCGGCCTCCCCCTCCCCGGTATATTGCAGCTCGATGGCCGAGCCGCCGATGAAGTCGATGCCAAGGTTGAAGCCCTTGGTGAAGGCGGTGGTGATGGCCGCGATGGAGACGATGATCGAGAAGATGATGAGCACCTTCGAGATCTTCATGAACGGAATTTTCGTGCCGTCCGGGATGAAGCGGAAGTGCTGGATCTTGAGCGTCTTGGGGCGCCGGATCTTGTACCACAGCGCGACGAAATAGAGCGTCACCGTGTACGAGGTGAACAGCGAGGTGAGGATGCCGAGGGCCAGCGTGACGGCAAAGCCCTGCACCGGGCCGGTGCCGAGGAAATAGAGCACGATCGCGGCGATGAGCTGCGTCAGGTGCGAGTCGATGATGGTGCCCCAGGCACGCTCGAAGCCGTGGTTGATGGCCGCGACGTTCGACTTGCCCGCCGCCAGCTCCTCGCGGATGCGTTCGTAGATCAGCACGTTGGCGTCCACCGCCATGCCGATGGTCAGGACGATGCCGGCGATGCCGGGCAATGTCAGGGTCGAGCCGAGCAGCGACAATGAGGCGACGATGAGCAGGATGTTCAGCGCCAGCGAAATGTCGGCGAAGAGGCCGAACAGGCCGTAGGCCACGACCATGAAGGTGACGACGAGGATCATGGCCACGATGCCGGCCGTGACGCCCGCCTTGATCGAGTCGGCGCCGAGGCTGGGGCCGACCGAACGCTCCTCGGCCACGTCGAGCGTCGCCGGCAGGGCGCCGGCGCGCAGCAGCACGGCGAGGTCGTTGGCGCTCTGCGGCGTGAAATTGCCCGAAATCTGGCCCGTGCCGCCGGTGATCGGCTGCTGGATGACAGGCGCCGTGATGACCTGGTTGTCGAGAATGATGGCGAAGCGCTTGCCGACATTCTTGCTGGTGATGTCGCCGAAGATGATGGCGCCACGCGTATCGAAGCTGAAGCTCACCACCGACCGGCCGGTCTGCTGGTCGAAGCCCGGCTGCGCATTGGTGAGCGACTCGCCGCCGAGCTCGACATTCTCGCTGACCAGTTCGTCGCCGCCTTCGGCGCTCGGCACGATCATGTAGCCGAGCGGCACGCCCTGCGCCTTGGCCTGCGCCGCCGTCATGGTGGGGTGGACGAGATGGAAGGTTAGGCGCGCCGTGCGCGAGATCAGGTCCTTGAGGCGCGAGGAATCCTCGAAGCCCGGCACCTGCACCAGCACGCGGTCCTGGCCCTGGCGCTGGATGGTGGGCTCGGTGGTGCCCACCTCGTCGACGCGCTTGCGGATGACTTCGATCGATTGCGCGATGAGCGACGACATGCGCTCGGTGATGCCATCCGGCGTCAGCGTCACGGTCAGCTTGCCGTCCGGCGTCTCGCCGAAGGCCAGCTCGGGCGTGCCGCCGATGCCCAGCGTGCCGGAAATATTGGTCTGCAGCGTCTCGAGCGCAGTGCGCGCCGCCGCCTTCTGGCTCGGGTCGGTCAGCTCGACCGTGATGCCGTCGGCCTGGGTGGTGATGATGTTGCCGATGCCGCGCTGGCCGGCGAGAAGCTGGCGCGCGTCGCGCCGCAGATCCTTCAGACGCTCGGAGATGATCGAGTCGCGGTTGACCTGCAGCAGCAGGTGCGAGCCGCCCTGCAGGTCGAGGCCCAGCGTCATGCCGTCATGCGGCAGGAAGTTCGGCCAGTTGGCCGTGACGTCCTTGGAGAAGAAGTTCGGAATCGCAAGGAGGATACCGAGCACCGAAACGATGAGGATGATCGCGGTGCGGAGCGGAGAGAACTGCAGCATAAACGGGTATCGTCCTTGCGAGAGCCGGTTCAGCTCGCCTTGTTGTCGTTGACCGGGTTGGCTTTGCTGCGCACGTCGGCCACCATCGTCCGAACGAGCTTGACGCGGGTACCCTGCGCGATCTCGACTTCGAGGTCCTCGCCGTCCACGGCCTTGGTGACCTTGCCGATGATGCCGCCGGTGGTCACCACCGTATCACCACGCGAAATCGCCGAAAGCATGGCCTGCTGGGCCTTCATGCGCTTCTGCTGCGGGCGGAAGATGAGGAGCCAGAAGATCACCACCAGCAGGAGGATGGGGGCGAACTGGATCAAGAGGTCGCCGGCGCCCATGCCGGGAGCGGCGGGGGCGGTCGTATCCTGCGCCATCGCAGAAGTCACGAACATGTAGGTCTCCTTGTCGAACGGACTGTCGGCTTGTCAAAACGCCGCGGTTGATCGCATATAGGCTGCGTTTCCGGCAATGGAACATTCCATCCGGCCAAAAGCGCGCGGACTATATAGCCGCCCTTTGAGCTTGCATAGCGTTTCAGCGCCCTGCCGGCCCGCAATTTCGACGCAGGATTCCTCTCTTATGCCCGACGACACTCTCACGCAGATCGCCGCGTCGCTGCAGCGTATTGCCGAGCGCCTCGATGCAATGGCGCCGCCCCCGCCCCCTGCCGGACCGCTCCTGGGCGCGGCCGACGCCTATCACTGGGACGCCGCCAGCGGCCGCCTGCTGCCTGTGCCGAAGGTGGCGCGCGTCCCCTTCGGCCTGCTCAAGGGCATCGACGCGGTGCGCGACGTGCTGCTCGCCAATACCCTGCAGTTCGCCCGCGGCCACGGCGCCAACAATGCCCTGCTGTGGGGCGCGCGTGGCATGGGCAAGTCGTCGCTGGTCAAGGCCGTGCACGCCGAGGTGGCCGGCCATGCCGGACACCGGCTGATCCTCATCGAGATCGCCCGCGAGGACATCGAGAGCCTGCCGCGCCTCATGCGGCTCATCGCTGCCGAGCCCGATGCGCGCTTCATCGTCTTCTGCGACGATCTGAGCTTCGACAAGGACGAGGCCAGCTACAAGTCGCTGAAAACCATCCTCGAGGGCGGTCTCGAAGGGCGGCCGGAGAACGCGCTGTTCTACGCCACCTCCAACCGCCGGCACATGATGCCGCGCGAGATGATCGACAACGAGCGGGCGACGGCCATCAACCCGGGCGAGGCCATCGAGGAGAAGGTGTCGCTGTCGGACCGCTTCGGCCTCTGGCTCGGCTTCCACAATTGCGACCAGCCGACCTACCTCGCCATGATCCGCGGCTATTGCGACGCCTACGGCCTCGCCATCGACGAAGCCGACCTCACTGCCCGCGCCATCGAATGGGCGCAGACGCGCGGCGCCCGCTCCGGCCGCGTCGCCATCCAGTTCGTGAGGAACCTGGCGGGCGAAATGGGCAAGGCGATCTAGAGCGAATCCTAGCCCGCCAGCAATGGCACCGGGTCGACCGGTGTCGCGCCCTTGCGCAGCTCGAAGTGGAGCTGCGGACGGCTCACCGAGCCTGTCAT
>JBDHTK010000265.1:0-4335 GCA_039808625.1 Devosia sp.
CGTGGGTGGCGCCGGCGCACGCCTCCAACCTCGTCACCGCCGCACTGCTGCCCGAGGGCATAGCGCGCGCGGCACTGCTCGATCGGCTGGCGCCGTTCGGCACCGCTATCGCCGCCGCGGTCGGCCCCGGGAGCGAGCGGCTGGTGCGGCTCAACCACACCGGCCCGCGCGCCCGCTTCGATGCCGTCCTCGCCGACATCGTGGCGCTCGGCGCGGCCCTGCAGGCGCTCGGCGCCACGGTCGACACCGGCGCCGCGGCCGAGGCGGTGGCCGCGCGGTATGCGGAGGCCTGATGCTGCGGGCCGCCCTCTTCGACCTCGACGACACGCTGATCTCGAGCTACGCCAATCCCGGCCCCGCCTGGCGGGCGGTGGTGCGCGAATTCTCCGACCGCTTCGGCGAGCGCACGGAGGCGGTGGGCGACACGCTGGCGCAGGCGATGGCGGCGTTCCTGCGCGACGACGAGAACCGGCGGCTGTGGCGGCTCAAGGCGGCGGCGACGCGCCGCGCCGCCGTGCGCGACGCGCTCACCGCCCACGGCTTCGGCGCCTTCGGCTGGCTCGCCGGCGAGGTCGCCGACCGCTACGCGGCCTTCCGCGAGGAGAACATGGCGCTGCATCCCGGCGCGCTCGAGGTGCTCGACGCGCTGCGGGCGCGCGGGCTGCAGCTCGGCCTCGTCACCAACGGCGCGACCGAGGTGCAGCGCATGAAGATCGAGCGCTTCGATCTCGGCCGCCGCTTCGCGCATGTCCAGATCGAGGAGGAGGCGGGCTTCGGCAAGCCCGACGGGCGCGCCTATGTGACGACGCTCGCGGCGCTCGGCGTCGCGCCGGCGGAGGCGCAGATGACCGGCGACGACCTCGTATGGGACGTGCGCGCGCCGCAGCGGCTGGGGATGCGCGCCATCTGGTTCAACCCCTACGGCCTGCCGCCGCCGACCGGCGGCATAGCGCCGGACCAGACCATCGCAAAGCTGCGCGAGCTCATTGCGTGAGCGGGGCGGCCGGCCCGCCCCGCACCCAAGGTTTCGCTTGACCGTCAAGCGGCCGGCCCTATGCTCGCGCCCATGAAAATCCTTTATTTTGCCTGGCTGCGCGAGCGCCTCAACCGCGGCGAGGAAGAGGTGCAGCCGCCCGCCGAAGTGGTGACCATCGGCGACCTCATCGCCTGGCTGCGCGCCAATGACGAAGCCGCCGAACTGGCCATGCAGCGCCCCGAGATCATCCGGGCCGCGATCGACGCCAGGATCGTCGCGCATGACGCGCCGATCGCCGGCGCCGGCACCGTCGCGCTCTTTCCCCCCATGACCGGCGGCTAGAATGGCGATCCGCATCCAGGAGGCGCCCTTCGACCCGGGCGCCGAGCTCAATGCGCTGGCCGAGCTGGCCGATGGCGCCGGCGCCATCGTCGCCTTCACCGGGCTCGTGCGCTCGGCGCCCGACGACCCGATCGCGTCGCTGACCCTCGAATGCTACCCCGAGCTCGCCATGAACCAGATCGGCAGGCTGGTAGCCCAAGCGCAGGAGCGCTTCTCGCTCATCGAGAGCATCGTCATCCACCGCTACGGGACACTGCGGCCCGGCGAGCCCATCGTCCAGGTGATGACGGTTGCCCCGCATCGCGGCGCCGCCTTCGAGGCCGCGCAGTTCCTGATGGACTATCTCAAGACGGACGCGCCCTTCTGGAAGAAGGAGGCGACCGATGCCGGCAGCCGCTGGGTCGATGCCCGCGCCGCCGACGACAAGGCCAGGGCGCGCTGGAGTTGACCGCCGGGCCCGACCAGTTGCCGCCACGATTGGCGCTAGGATGGCGCGCGGCGCTGCCCTCTCGGCACATCTGACGTGGAACTGGCGATTGAGACGAATTCTGGCCGTATTGGCGATGCTGGCGGCGCTGCAGACGGGCAGCCTCGCGGACGCCCGGAGCCTGCCCTTCGCCTGCGACGGCGCCCTGCCCGACTGCCTGCTGCATGAAGCGACGGCCGCCGCCGAGCATGTCGGCGGCATGGCCCGCGACGAGATCCAGTTCGCCATCGCCGTGGCCCTCGGCCATCTCGGCCGGTTCGACGCGGCGATGCAGGCGGCCGCAAACCTCACCGCGCCGCGGACGCTCGCCGATGCGCAGGGCGAAATCTCGATCGCGGCGGCCCGCGCCGGCGATTTCGACCGGGCCTACGCGATCGCGCTGGCCATCGCCGACGCCCGCGACGTTTCGCCCCGCACCGCCGCGTTCGAGACGCTCGCCATTGCGCAGGCCCGGGCCGGCCAGATCGACGCCGCCTTCGACACCGTCGCCGCCATCACCAATCCCTATCGCCGTTCCGAGGCGCAGGCCGCCATCGCGCTCGCCGCCGCGCAGGAGGGCGACATCCCGGGCGCCATGCGCGCCGCCAGCCTCGTCGGCACCAATTACTGGTTCTCGCCCAATCAGCATCAACTGCTGATCGCCTCGGGCGTGGTGGCACGCTCGGGCGGCTTCGACCATTTCTGGTTCTACGAGGCGATGGCCAACATCGCGCAGACGCAGGCGCGCCACGGCGACATCCTCGGAGCGCTGCAAACCGCCCGCTCGATCCCCGACGCGGCGGGCCGCTCGCGGGCCGCGGCGCGCATCGCCGCGGTGCAGGCCGAGCAGGGCGACATCGACGGTGCGCTGGCCACCGCCCGGCGCGTCGAGGTGCCCTATGGCGATCTCGAGGCGCTGGTGGCGATCGCCAGGTCAAAGGCCGGCGCGGGCGATTTCGCCGGCGCCCTGGAGATCGCCTCGGAGCTCGTCACCGCCTATGGCCATTCCGGCGGCCTCGAGGCCATCGCCGTCGAGCAGGCCAAGCAGGGCCGCTTCGACGACAGCCTGAAATCGACCGCGCGGATCTGGGATGTCGAAACCCGCACCAAGGCGCTGGCGGGGATCGCCCGCACGCTGGTGCAGCGCGGGCAGGTCGACGAGGCGCTGACCGTCGTCGGCATGATCCAGTCGGACGAGGCGCGCCCCCTCCTCGTCAAGGATCTCGCGGTCCTGTTGGCGGCCGATGGCAAGGTGGCGCGGGCGCTCGAGATGGCTGCCGAATTCGCCGGCCGCCGCAATTATCTGGACGTGGTCGTCGCCATCGCGCTGGCGCAGGCCGGCGCCGGCGATCTCGACGGCGCCATCGCCACCGCCATCGGCATCGAGGACACCGAGATGCGCGCCATCGCGCTGGCCGGGATCGCGCCTTTCGCGGCGTGAGGCGTCAGACCTCGAGCGTGCTGCCGTCGGGGCGCGACAGGATTGCGCTGGCGCCGGGATAGGCCGCGAGCAGCGGCGCGGCGCCGGCTTCGCCCGCGACATAGATCGCCGTCGACAGGGCATCGGCCGCAGTCGCCCTGTCCGCCAGCACGGCGACCTGCACCAGCTGGCGCGGGCTGTCCCCGGTATGCGGATCGAAGATGTGGTGGCGCCCGTCGGCGAATACCGTGCCATAGCCGCCCGACACCGCCAGCGACCGGTCGGCCAGCCGCACGCTGCGCCCGACGCTGGCCGGCGCGAGCGGATCGACCAGCGCCACGACGAAGGGCTGCCCGTCGGGCGCCGCCCCGAGCGCCCGCATCTCGCCCAATTCGACCATGGCGTTCTCGAACCCCTCATTGCCGAGAATCTCGGTGATGCGGTCGGTGATATAGCCCTGGGCGATGCCGTTGAGGCTGATCGCCATGCCGGGCCTGCCGAAGCGGATGCCGGCGGCGCCGGCGGACAAATTGCGGTAGTCGACCAGCGCCAGGGCCCGATCGACGGCGGCCGGCGGCGGCACGAGACCGGCGCCGGCGGCGGAATGCAGCCGCCAGAGCGGCTGGATGGTGGGATCGAACGCGCCCCCGCTGACCTCGGCGATGCGGCGGCTCGCCTCGAGCAGCTGCACGAAATCGCCCGACGGCGCCGCGAGCAGGCCGTCGGCATTGAGGCGCGTGATCTCGCTTTGCGGCCGATAGAGGCTGAAGATGTTTTCGAGGCGGTCGATCTCGACGCGCATGCGCGCGATGGCGCGCTCGGCCACCCTGGGATTGGCATGCCACAGCGTCAGGCTCGACACCGCGCCGAGCACCTCGCCATGCCACTGCACCGGGGTGGGCGCCTCGCCGCGCCACAGGCCCAGCGCCAGCGCGCCCAGCGGCAGCGCCATGCCCGCCCCCAGGATGCGAAGGGCGCGTCGCCGGGTCAGGGGCCGTTTCATGCCGAAGCTCCCTTGGTCGCGTTGCGGGTGAGCACCAGCGCGGGGCGCGGCGTGACCCTGGCCTCGCGCTCCCGGCGCTTGCGCGCCTTGACCAGCGGCGGGCAACGCTTGTCGTCGTAATATTCGAC
>JBDHTK010000266.1:0-4225 GCA_039808625.1 Devosia sp.
CGCGTGAAGCTCGAGAACGAACACGAGATCATCGCCCACACCGCCGGGCGCATGCGCAAGAACCGCATCCGCGTGCTCACCGGCGACAAGGTGCTGTGCGAGATGACCCCTTACGATTTGACCAAGGGCCGGATCACCTTCCGGTTCCGCTAGGGCCCCCGATGGCCAGCCGTCCGGAACTCATCCTCGCTTCCGCCTCTCCGCGCCGGCTCGCGCTGCTCAACCAGATCGGCATCGAGCCCGAGCACCTGGTGCCGGCCCATATCGACGAAACGCCCGAGAAGAACGAGCTGCCGCGCAAGCTGGCGCAGCGCCTCGCCGACCAGAAGGCGCTGACCGCCCAGCACAAGGCGCGTGGCGCCGGCATCGCCGACAACGCCCTCGTCCTCGCCGCCGATGCGGTCGTCGCCGTCGGCCGGCGCATCCTGCCCAAGGCCGAGACGATGGAGGAGGCCAATATGTGCCTGCGCCTGCTCTCGGGGCGCAGCCATCGCGTCTATACGGCCGTCACCATGCTGACGCCGTCCGGCGCGACGCGGCGCCGGCTGGTCGAGACGCGGCTCAGGTTCAAGCGGCTGGCGGCGCGCGAGATCGAAAGCTACCTCGCCAGCGCCGAATGGCGCGACAAGGCGGGCGGCTACGCCATCCAGGGCATCGCCGGGGCGTTCGTGCTCAAGCTCGTCGGCTCCTATTCCGCCGTCGTCGGGCTGCCGCTCTACGAGACGGTGGGCCTGCTCGCCGGCGAGGGCTACCCGGTGCATTTCAACTGGCTCAACCAGTCGACGCTGACGGCGGTGTGATGGCCGAGGTGGCGCGTCTCAAGCCGGCCCGGCCCTGCCCGATCTGCGGCAAGCCCTCGGCCCCCGCCTTTCACCCCTTCTGCTCGGCGCGCTGCAAGGACGTCGACCTCAACCGCTGGCTGTCCGACCGCTACCGCATCCCGACCAGCGAAACCCCCGACGTGCCGCCCGAGCATTCGGGCGAGGACGACGACGAGGCGTAAGCCTCGCCGCCGGCGCCTGTCCGCAAGGCCGCCTGGATTCCCGCGCCGGCGGGACTCCGGGCCGAGTCGGCCCGGCGCCCGCCTCACGGCATCAGCTGCCCGCCATTGACGTCGACGATCTGGCCGGTGACGTAGCCCGACATCGCCGCCGAGGCGAGGAACACATAGGCGCCCACGCAGTCTTCCGCCGTGCCCAGCCGCTGCATGGGGATCTGCGCGGCGGCCGCCTGGCGCACGCTTTCGGGCGTCGCATCGTGGAACGGCGTTATGATGAAGCCCGGCGCCACGACGTTGACGCGGATGCCGTCGGCGGCGAATTCGCGCGCCGCGTTGCGGGTGACCGAATGCACCGCCGCCTTGGCCGCGGCATAGACGGTCGAGCCGAAAAAGCCGCCGAAGCGCCCGGCGATCGAGCCGGTATTGATGATGGCGCCGCCGCCCGCCGCCTTGAGGTGCGGATAGGCGGCCTTGGTCACGGCGAGGATCGAGCGCAGATTGGTGTCGAAGACGCGCTCGTACATCGCCTCGTCGAAATCGGCGTTGGTGACGCGTTCATGGATGGCGCCGGCATTGTTGACGAGGATGTCGAGCCCGCCGAGCAGCGCCACGGCCTCGGCGACGACGCGCGCCGCCGTGGCCCCGTCGCCGACATCGCCGAGCACGACGCCGGCCGCGCCGATCTCGGCGGCGAGCTGTTGCGCGGCGTCGGCGCTGCGGTTGCCGTGCACGACGACCCTGACGCCCAGCCGGGCGAATTCGCGGGCCACGGCGGCGCCGATTCCCGTCGACGAGCCCGTCACCAGGGCGCGTTTGCCCCGCAAGTCCTCAAGCATCCGATTCTCCTTCACGCGGTGGCGCGAAGCCTCCTCCATTGCGCCACGGGAGGCAAGGCAGGCGGGCGTTTTGTCGCTTGCACAGGCGGAATCGAACCCCTATAAACCGCGAGCCTTCGGGAGCCGCCTGCCGGCCGCCCAGATGCCCAGGTAGCTCAGTTGGTAGAGCAGCGGATTGAAAATCCGCGTGTCGCTGGTTCGATTCCGGCCCTGGGCACCATTTCCCGGTGCGCCCTCCGCCTGCAGCGTTTCCACCATCTTTTGTGGACTTGTCGCTTGGCAGTATGAGATGCGCACGCCTACCATGCGGATTCGACCCAGCCGCGATCCATAAGTAGAGCCCTGTTGCACTTCGAGGACATGAAGCCGGTGCCCGTCGCCCCACCGGCCGGGGCAGCGGCGCGGCTGACCATCGCCGTCTCCACCATCGGTGGCCGGCTTGCGCATATCGACCCGCAGGCCCTGCCGGCCGGTGCCGCGTGGCGCTACCTGGTCCTCGTTCAGGAGCCGGCGGCCGCGTGGCCGGCCGCTCTCGCGGCGCGCCCCGACATCGACTGGCTGCGGCTCGACAGCATCGGCGTGGCGGCCAGCCGCAACCGCGCCATCGACGTCGCGACGACCGAATATCTGCTGTTCTGCGACGACGACATCGCCCTCCTCGGCGAGCGCATCGCCAGCTTCATCGCGGCCTTCGATGCCCGCCCCGGCGCGGCGATCCTCACCGGCCAGACGCTGCGCCGCGACCTGTCGCCGAGCAAGGCCTATGCCGGCCGCGCGCACCGGCTCGGCCTGTTCAACAGCGCCAAGACGGGCACCGTCGAGATGATGGTGCGCCCGGCGCGCATCCGCCGGGCCGGCGTGGCCTTCAACACGGCGTTCGGCGCCGGGGCGCGCTACCCCCTGGGCGACGAATACATCTTCATCGCCGACTGCCTGCGGCTGGGGATAGAAGGCTGGTACGTGCCGATCGCCATCGCCGTGCATGACGAGCCGAGCTCCGGCAGCGACTGGTCGAGCCCCGGGAGCGCCGCGGCCCGCGCGCGCGTGTTCGACACCGTCTTCGGCCCGCTGGCGCTGCCCATCAAGCTGCTCTTTCTGGCGCGGCACGTCGGCGAGTTCCGCTCGCCGGCGCAATTCGCGGCCTATTGCCGGGCAATGCTGGGCCGCCCCCGCCCCGGCGCGGATCGTCCGCACCGGCAATAGCCGGGACGCCCTTCTCCCTTTCCGCTTGCAATAATTAGGAGTCCTATCTATTCTCTCCGCATGGAGGGCGCGATGGTGACGCCGCAGTTCGACATTACCCGGGGCAGCGTGGCGGAGCGGGTCAGCGTCGGCCTCGCCAAGATCGGCATGGCGCTCAAGGCGCGCGCCTGGCGCGCCGCCGGACCGACGCGGCTGACGCCGACGCAGGGGCAGGCGCTGGCGACGCTGCGCGGCCGCGGCACGTTACGGCTCGACGCGCTGGCGGCCGAGCTCGGCGTCACGGCGCCGACGGCCAGCGACGCGGTGGCGGCGCTCGTTGCCAAGGGGCTGGTGGCGCGCCGCCGCGCGCCCAGCGACGGGCGGGCGGTGGCGCTGTCGCTCACTGCCGCGGGCGAGGCGGCGGCCGACGCCGTCGCCGACTGGCCCGATTTCCTCGTGCGCGCGCTCGGCCAGCTCGACGAGGCCGAGCAGACGGCGTTCCTGCGCTCGCTCACCAAGCTCATCCGCGGCCTGCAGGAGGCCGGCGACATTCCCGTGCAGCGCATGTGCGTGGGCTGCACCTATTTCCAGCCCAACGTCCATGCCGGCGACCGGCCGCACCATTGCGACCTCGTCGATGCCGCCTTCGGCGACCGCCATCTGCGCTTCGAGTGCGCCGACCACCGGCCCGCCACCCCGCACGACGCCAGCGCCACGTGGCGCCGCTGGGCCGATCCACTGCCAACAGGAGACCTGACGTGAGACTGACGACCCTCAGCGCCCTCGGCGCCCTGCTCGCCGCCGCGCCCGCCGCCGCGCACGACATCAGCGCGGCGCGCGATCCCGCCGTCGATCCGGCCTTCGACATCACCCATGCCTCGGCCACGACCGACGGGCGGCTCGCGACCTTCGCAATGGAGGTCAGCGGCACGGCCGGCGCCACCGTGCCGGTCGCCACCGGCCAGCTCGCCGGCGCCCGGGTGGACGCCTATGTGTGGCCGACCCGGCTGGACCCGGCCGCCGTCGGCTTCGCGCCGGCCTCGGGGCTGCTGGCGCTCGCCGTCACCGCGCATCCCGATTTCGACGACACGCCGCTGTTCGACGAGAATGGCGACGGCGACCCGGCCAATGACGGCGCCGGCTGGCATTCGCACTGGGTGGTGCTGGGCGAGGACGCGGCCTGCGCCGGCGGCCTCAAGGTGCGCGA
>JBDHTK010000267.1:0-4221 GCA_039808625.1 Devosia sp.
GGCGACGGGCGCCGGCACCTCGATGGTGACCTTGTCGGTATCGAGCTCGACCAAGGGCTCATCGGCGGCGACCGCCTCGCCCACCTTCTTGAACCATTGCCCGATCGTCGCCTCGGTGACGCTTTCGCCCAGCGCCGGGACCCGGATATCGGTCGCCATTATCGTCTCGCTCCTACTTCGCGAAGGCTTCTTCGAGGAATTGCTGCAGCGTGGCAAGATGCGTGCGCATCAATCCCGTGGCCGTCGAGGCCGACGCCGCCCGCCCGACATAGCGCGGCCGGTCGTTGGTGCGTCCCATCTGCTCCAGCACCCAGTCGACATAGGGTTGCACGAAGCTCCAGCCGCCCATGTTCTTGGGCTCTTCCTGGCACCACACGATCTCGGCGTTGCGGAAGCGGCTGAGCTCGTCGAGCAGCGCCTTGGCGGGGAACGGATAGAGCTGTTCGAGGCGCAACAGATAGACATCGTCGATGCCGCGCTTCTCGCGGTCCTCGAGCAGGTCGTAATAGACCTTGCCCGAGCACAGGATGACGCGGCGGATCCTGTCGTCGGCGGCGAGCGCGATGCTGGTCTTTTTCGGCCCCGGCGTCTCGGCGTCGTCCCACAGCAGGCGATGGAAGCAGCTGTCCGGCCCCATCTCGCTCAGCGTCGAGGTGGCGCGCTTGTGCCTGAGCAGCGACTTGGGCGTCATCAGGATCAGCGGCTTCCTGAAGTCGCGCTTCACCTGCCGGCGCAGGATGTGGAAGTAGTTGGCCGGCGTGGTGCAGTTGGCGACCTGCATGTTGTCTTCGGCGCAAAGCTGCAGGTAGCGCTCGAGCCGGGCCGAGCTGTGCTCGGGGCCCTGCCCCTCATAGCCGTGCGGCAACAGCATCACGAGGCCCGACATGCGGAACCACTTGCGCTCGCCCGAGGAGATGAACTGGTCGACCACCACCTGCGCGCCGTTGGCGAAGTCGCCGAACTGCGCTTCCCACAGCGTCAGCGTGTTGGGCTCGGCCAGCGAGTAGCCATATTCGAAGCCCAGCACCGCCTCTTCCGAGAGCATCGAGTTGATGACCTCGTAGCGCTCCTGGTCGGGAGCGATATTGTTGAGCGGCGTATAGGTGCCGTCATTCTCCTGGTCGTTCAGCACCGAATGGCGCTGCGTGAAGGTGCCGCGCTCGGAATCCTGGCCGGACAGGCGCACCGGATGGCCGTCGAGCAGGAGCGTGCCGAAGGCCAGCGCCTCCGCCGTCGCCCAGTCGATGCCCTCGCCGCTCTCGATGGCGGCGAGCCGGTGGTCGAGGAAGCGCTTCACCGTCTTGTGCACGGCGAAGCTCGCCGGCACCTTGGTGATCTGCGTGCCGACGCGCACCAGCTCGTCGAGCGGCGCGCCGGTGTCGCCACGGCGCGCGCCGTCGGCGTCGGCGCGCTTCAGGTCCTTCCACTGGCCGTCGAGCCAGTCGGTCTTGTTGGGCCGGAAGTCCTGGCCCAGCTCGAACTCGGTCTCGAGCCTGGCGCGCCAGTCGGCCTTGAGCTTTTCGACGTCCTCGGCCGTCACCAGCCCCTCGCCGATCAGCCGCTCGGCATAGAGCTCCAGCGTCGTCTTGTGGGCGCGGATGCGCGAATACATGAGCGGCTGGGTGAAGCTCGGCTCGTCGCCTTCGTTGTGCCCGAAGCGACGATAGCAGAACATGTCGATGACCACCGGCCGGCCGAAGCGCTGGCGGAACTCGGTCGCGACCTTGCTCACATAGACGACCGCCTCGGGGTCGTCGCCATTGACGTGGAACACCGGCGCCTCGATCATCTTGGCGACGTCGGTGGGATAGGGCGAGGAGCGCGAATAGATCGGCGAGGTGGTGAAGCCGATCTGGTTGTTGATGACGAAATGCACCGAGCCGCCGGTGCGGTGGCCCTTGAGGCCGCTGAGCCCGAAGCATTCGGCGATGACGCCCTGGCCGGCAAAGGCCGCGTCGCCGTGGATGAGCAGCGGCAGCACCACCGAGCGGTCGACCTGGCGCGGCTCGATGAAGCGGCCGCTGACGGCGGCGCGCTGGTCCTGCTTGGCGCGCGCCTTGCCCAGCACCACCGGATCGACGATCTCGAGATGGCTGGGATTGGCGGTGAGGCTCAGATGCACCTCATTGCCGTCGAAGGCGCGGTCCGACGAGGCCCCCAGGTGATATTTGACGTCGCCCGAGCCCTCGACATCCTCGGAATAATAGGCGCCGCCCTTGAACTCGTGGAACAGCGCGCGGTGCGGCTTGCCCATCACCTGGGTGAGGACGTTGAGCCGGCCGCGATGCGCCATGCCCAGGACGATGTCCTTCACCCCCAGCGCGCCGCCGCGCTTGATGATCTGCTCGAGCGCCGGAATCAGCGATTCCGAGCCGTCGAGCCCGAAGCGCTTGGTGCCGGTATATTTGACGTCGAGGAACTTCTCGAAGCCCTCGGCCTCGACCAGCTTGTTGAGGATGGCGCGCTTGCCCTCGGCGGTGAAGCGGATCTCCTTGTCGGGCCCCTCCATGCGCTCCTGGACCCACTGCTTGGCCTCGGGGTCGCTGATGTGCATGAACTCGACGCCGACCGTCGAGCAGTAGGTGCGCGTCAGGATCTCCAGCATCTGCGGGATCGTCGCGAATTCGAGCCCGAGCACGTTGTCGATGAAGATCTGGCGCGTGTAGTCGGCCTCGCTGAAGCCGTAGGAGGCCGGATCGAGCTCCGGCGCCGGCTCGTCGGCCTTGAGGCGCAACGGGTCGAGATCGGCATGCAGGTGCCCGCGCGAACGATAGGCGCGGATCATCATGATGGCGTGGATGGAATCGCGCGTCGATTGCAGCACGTCGCTGGCCGAGGGGGCCGGGGCGCCTTCGGCGGCGGCCTTCCTGCCGAGCGCCGCGCCGGCCTTGACGGCGATCTCGCCCCAATTGCCGTCGAGCGCCGAAACCAGTTCGCCATTGGCCGTCTGCGGCCAGTCGGAACGCGCCCAGGAGGGCCCCTCGACGCTCCTTTCGACATCGGCCGCCGCATCCTCGAGCCGGCCGAAATAGCTCGCCCAGGTGGCATCGATGCTGCCGGGGTTGGTCTTGTAGCGGGCGTAGAGGTCTTCGATGTAGGTGGCGTTGCCGCCGTAGAGGAAGGAGGAGAGCAAGAACTGTTCGTTCTTTTCCTGTCGGGTCATCTGTTCTGTCTAGGCGGGGCTTTTCCCCGTGATCCCTATTTGCCGGCCGCCCGGAGAGGGTGGCCGTTCCGTTGGCGCGGACTATGACGACGTTAGATTAGCATCCTGCTAAGATATTGGGACTGCGACCATGGTCTGAAAGGCCCGTACGCGTTCAACTTTCTGGCAGTCAGCCCTTCAGTCTGTCGGCCAGCGTGACCCCGATGCGCGCCGGCGAGCGCGACATGGCGATGCCTGCCGCCTCCATCGCCGCGATCTTGTCCCCGGCGCTGCCCTTACCGCCCGAAATTACGGCGCCAGCATGGCCCATGGTGCGGCCCGGCGGGGCGGTGAGCCCGGCGATGAAGCCGGCCATCGGCTTCTTGCGGCCGCGCCTGGCCTCGTCGATGAGGAACTGCGCCGCGTCCTCCTCGGCCGAGCCGCCGATCTCGCCGATCATGATGATCGACTTGGTCGCCTCGTCGGCAAGGAACATTTCGAGCACGTCGATGAACTCCGTGCCCTTGACCGGATCGCCGCCGATGCCGACCGCCGTGGTCTGGCCGAGCCCGGCATTGGTGGTCTGGAACACCGCCTCGTAGGTCAGCGTGCCCGAGCGCGACACGATGCCCACCGACCCCTTCTTGAAGATCGAGCCCGGCATGATGCCGATCTTGCATTCCTCGGGGGTGAGGACGCCCGGGCAGTTGGGCCCGATGAGCCGCGATTTCGACTTTCCGAGCCTGGCCTTGACGCGCACCATGTCGAGCACCGGAACGCCCTCGGTGATGGCGACGATGAGCGGAATCTCCGCCTCGATCGCTTCCTCGATGGCGGCGGCGGCACCCGCCGGCGGCACATAGATGACCGAGGCATTGGCGTTGGTCGCCGCCTTGCCTTCGGCGACCGAGCTGAAGATCGGCAGCGTCGTGCCGTCGACGCCCGACGACCACGTCTCGCCGCCCTTCTTGGGGTGCGTGCCGCCCACCATCTTGGTGCCGTGATAGGCCAGCGCCTGCTCGGTGTGGAAGGTGCCGGTCTTGCCCGTGAGGCCCTGCACGAGCACGCGGGTATCTTGG
>JBDHTK010000268.1:0-4166 GCA_039808625.1 Devosia sp.
GCACGCGCAACTGCTCCTTGGCGGCCGGACGGCGATCGTCTAGCGAGGCCAGCAGGACCTTCTTGCCCTGCCGTTCCTTCAGCCGCTTGGCGATCTTGCCGGCATGGGTGGTCTTGCCGGCGCCCTGCAGGCCCACCATCAGCACGCCGACCGGGGCCGGGGCGTTGAAGGCGAGCGGCACCGGCACCTCGCCCAGCACCTTGACCAGTTCGTCATGGACGATCTTGACCACCTGCTGGCCGGGCGTGACCGAGCGGATGACCTCGGCGCCGACGGCGCGCTCGCGCACCTGCTCGATAAAGGCCTTGACCACTTCGAGCGACACGTCGGCCTCGAGCAGCGCGCGCCGCACCTCGCGCAGCGCCGCGTCGACATCGGCGGCGCCGAGCGCGCCACGGCCCTTGAGGCCGTCGAAAATCCTGCCAAGCCGGTCGCTGAGGCTCTCGAACATCTACTTTCCTTCCGGGGGTTGCCGGTCCCGGATATGGTTGACCCGAGCCCAAACACCAAACGCACCCCGGGGCGCGGCGCGCTGCGGGGTGTGAGCCTCGGGGATCTCTTTATACCTTTGCGGGTCCCCTTCGGCGGTCAGGTCGGGCCTGAGCGAAGTGCCGGCTCAATAGGCGCCGGGCGCCGCCGAGTCAAGCAAGCGCGGGTCGCACTGGCAATTCGTCGGCACTTCCGCCATATAGTGCCGGCAGGCCCACCCCCCGCAAAAGGCATGTTCCGGCTGAAATGAGCGGCGTTCCCTATCTGAAGATGAACGGGCTCGGCAACGACTTCGTCGTCGTCGACGCGCGTGCCGACGGCCGGCGCCTGTCGGGCGCCACGGTGCGCGCCATCGCCGACCGCGCCACCGGCGTCGGCGCCGATCAGCTCATCGTGCTCGAAAAGCCGCGCGTCCCGGGCGCCGACGTCTTCATGCGCATCTACAATGCCGATGGCGGCGAGATCGACGCGTGCGGCAATGCCAGCCGCTGCATCGCGGCGCTGATCGCCGCCGAGGCCGGCCGGCCGGCGGTGACGCTCGAGACCAATGCCGGGCTGCTCGCGGCGACCGTCGCCGGCGACCGCGTCACCGTCGACATGGGCCGGCCGCGCTTCGACTGGGACCAGATTCCGCTCAGCGAGGCATTCGCCGACACCACCGGCATCGAGCTCCAGATCGGGCCGATCGACGCGCCGATCCTGCACACGCCCTCGGTGGTCAATGTCGGCAATCCGCACGCCATCTTCTGGGTGTCGGACGTCGACGCCTACGACCTGGGCCGCTTCGGGCCGCTGCTCGAAAACCATCCGCTCTTTCCCGCGCGCGCCAACATCTCGCTGGCCCAGCTGCTGTCGCCCGAGCGCCTCCGGGTCCGGGTGTGGGAGCGCGGGGTGGGGCTGACGCGGGCCTGCGGCACGGCGGCCTGCGCCGTGGCGGTGGCGGCGGCGCGCAAGGGGCTGGCCGGCCGCGCGGTCGCGATCGAGCTGCCCGGCGGACGGCTCGACATCGACTGGCGCCTCTCGGACGACCATATCCTGATGAGCGGGCCGTGGGCGCGCGACGGCGAGGGCGTGCTCCGGGACGCCTGGCTCAAGGCCGCATGAGCGTCGAGACCCTCACTTTCGGCTGCCGCCTCAACGCCTACGAATCCGAAGTGATGAAGGCCGAGGCCGAGAAGGCGGGCCTCGACGGCACGCTGATCGTCAACACCTGCGCGGTGACGGCCGAGGCGGTGCGGCAGGCCCGGCAGGCCATCCGCAAGGCGCGGCGCGAGGCGCCGGGGCGGCGCATCATCGTCACCGGCTGCGCGGCGCAGACCGAGGCGCGCGGCTTCGCCGAGATGGACGAGGTCGACCTCGTCATCGGCAATGCCGACAAGCTCAAGGCCAAGGCCTACGCGCCGCTGGCCTTCGGCGTGCCGCTCAACGACAAGGTGCAGGTCAACGACATCATGAGCGTCCGCGAGACGGCGGGCCACCTCATCGAGGGCATGGACGGGCGCACGCGGGCCTTCGTGCAGGTGCAGAACGGCTGCGACCATCGCTGCACCTTCTGCATCATCCCCTATGGGCGCGGGCCGTCGCGCTCGGTGCCGATGGGCGCCGTGGTCGAGCAGATGAAGCGGCTGGTCGGCAATGGCTATCGCGAGCTGGTGCTGACGGGGGTCGATATAACGAGCTATGGTTCTGACCTGCCGGGCACGCCGAGCCTCGGCCGGCTGGTGCAGGCGATCCTCAAGCACATCCCCGACCTGCCCCGGCTGCGGATCTCGTCGATCGATTCGGTCGAGGCCGACGCGGCGCTCTACGACGCCGTCGCCTCGGACCGGCGGGTGATGCCGCATCTGCATCTCAGCCTGCAGGCGGGCGACGACCTCATCCTCAAGCGCATGAAGCGGCGGCACCTGCGCGCCGATACGCTGGATTTCGTCGCACAGATGCGCAAGCTCAGGCCCGACATGGTGTTCGGCGCCGACCTCATCGCCGGCTTTCCGACCGAGACCGAGGCGATGTTCGAGAATTCGCTCAGGATCGTCAGCGAGGCGGGGTTGAGCTATCTGCACGTCTTCGCCTATTCGGCGCGGCCGGGGACGCCGGCGGCGCGCATGCCGCAGGTGCCGGCGGCCGAGCGCAAGGCGCGCGCCGCGCGCTTGCGGGCGCTGGGGGCGCAGCAGTATAGCAGGCTATGCGAGAGCCGGATCGGAGCCACCGAGACGGTGCTCGTCGAAACGGACGGCATGGGCCGCACCGAGCAGTTCGTGCCCATCGCCGTGGCGGGGCAGGCGGCCGGGGCGCTCGTCGCCGCCAACGTCACCGGCCGGACCGCGACGGGCCTGGTCGGCGAAGCGCCCACCTTCCTCAACCGCCTGCTCGGCAAGCTGCCGCCCGCCGGCGAGGCGCCCGACAGCCCCGGCCCGCCGGAGACGCTGCCGCCGGTGGCGGCGCCGGAGCCCCAAGGCTGGCTGCAGCGGCTGGCGGGCGGGCTCAAGCGCTCCTCGGACCAGCTCAGCGGCGGCCTCGCGGCGGTGTTCACGCGCAAGAAGCTCGACCAGGCCATGCTGGACGAGCTCGAGGACGTGCTGATCCAGGCCGATTTCGGCCTCGACACGGCGGCCAACGTCACCGCGGCGCTGCGCCGCGACCGCTTCGAGCGCGACATTTCGCCCGAGGAGGTGCGCGCCGTGCTCGCCGCCGAGGTCGAGGCGGTGCTCGCGCCGGTGGCGCGGCCGCTGGTCATCGACGCCAGCAAGAAGCCCTTCGTCATCCTCATGGTGGGGGTCAACGGCTCGGGCAAGACGACGACCATCGGCAAGCTCGCGAGCCTCTACGGGGCCGAGGGCCGCGCCGTGATGCTGGCGGCGGGCGACACGTTCCGCGCCGCCGCCATCGAGCAGCTGCAGGTGTGGGGCAGGCGCACGGGGGCGCCGGTCGTCGCCCGCGCCGCCGGCTCGGACGCCTCGGCGCTGGCCTTCGACGCCATGACCGAGGCGCGCGCCGCCGGCGCCGACATATTGCTCATCGACACGGCGGGACGGCTGCAGAATCGCGACGAGCTGATGAGCGAGCTCGAAAAGCTCATCCGCGTCGTCAAGAAGGTCGATCCCGAGGCGCCGCATGCGACGCTCTTGACGCTCGATGCGACGACCGGCCAGAACGCCCTCAGCCAGGTCGAAATCTTCGGCAAGCGCGCCGGCGTCAGCGGGCTGGTGATGACCAAGCTCGACGGCACGGCGCGCGGCGGCATCCTCGTCGCCATCGCGCGGAAATACGGCCTGCCGGTGCATTTCATCGGGGTCGGCGAGGGCGTCGACAACCTCGAACCCTTCAAGGCGGGCGATTTCGCCCGCGCCATCGTCGGAGGCGCGCCATGAGCGACAAGGACGCCGACATCCACTGGGACGAACTGAGGCCCCAGCTCATCAAGCTGGCGCTCGAGATCGGGCCGCTGGTGGTCTTCTTTCTGGTCAATGCGCGGGCCGACATCTTCGTGGGCACGGCGTGGTTCATGGCGGCGATGGTGGTGGCGCTGGCGCTGAGCTGGCTGCTGCTCAAGCGCATCGCGGTGATGCCGCTGGTGACGGGCGTCCTGGTGCTGATCTTCGGCGGGCTGACGCTCTACTTCCACGACGACACCTTCATCAAGCTCAAGCCGACCATCATCAACGCCATGTTCGGCA
>JBDHTK010000269.1:0-4157 GCA_039808625.1 Devosia sp.
GACACGAAGAAGGCGTAGACGAACTCCCTGAGCAGCAGTCCGTTGAGAACCTGCACCGCACGCATCACATCGCCCCCCCATGCCAGCCCCAGCCGGTGAGCTGCAGGACGCCGGCCACCAGCACCACCATGATGAGCGAGATCGGCAGGAAGATCTTCCAGCCCAGCCGCATGAGCTGGTCGTAGCGGTAGCGCGGCACGAAGGCCTTCACCATCGCGAACATGAAGAACACCATGCACAGCTTGAGGACGAACCAGATGACGCCCGGCACCCAGGTGAAGGGCGGCAGGTCGATCGGCGGCGCCCAGCCGCCCATGAACAGGATGACCGTCATGGCGCACATGAGCTGGATCGAGATGTACTCGCCCAGCATGAACAGCAAATACGGCGTCGAGGAATATTCGACCATGAAGCCGGCGACGAGCTCCGACTCCGCTTCCGGCAGATCGAAGGGCGGCCGGTTCGTCTCGGCCAGCGCCGAGACGAAGAAGACGACGAACATCGGGAACAGCGGCAGCCAGAACCAGTCGAGGACGCGGAGCCACGGCACGCCGAGCGCGTGCGCGATACCCATCTGCTGCTGCGCGACGACGATGTCGGTGAGGTTGAGCGAGCCGACGCACAGCAGCACGGTGATGATGACGAAGCCGATGGAGACCTCGTAGCTCACCATCTGCGCGGCCGAGCGCAGCGCGCCGAGGAAGGCGTATTTCGAGTTCGACGCCCAGCCGGCCATGATGATGCCGTAGACGCCGAGCGACGAGATGGCGAGGATGTAGAGGATGCCGACATTGATGTCGGCCAGCGCCCAGCCGGCGTCGAGCGGGATCACCACCCAGGCCGAGAGCGCCAGCACCGAGGTCACCAGCGGCGCGAGGAAGAACACCACCTTGTCGGAGCTGGCCGGGATCACCGGCTCCTTGAAGACGAATTTCAGCAGGTCCGCGAAGGATTGCAGCAGCCCGAACGGGCCGACCACGTTGGGGCCGCGCCGCATCTGCACCGCCGCCCAGATCTTGCGGTCGGCCAGCAGGATATAGGCCGTGAAGATCAGCAGCGCGACGAGGAACAGCAGCCCCTTGTAGATGAAGCCCACCTGCTCGCCCCAGCCGAGGACGGGGATGCCGAGCAGATAGTCGAGGGCCTGGACGACGAATTCCATGATCTACTCCGCCGCCTGCCGCAACCCCGAGAACTCCTGGGAGCATTCGGCCATGATGGCCGAGGCCCGGGCGATCGGGTTGGTCATGTAGAAATCGCCGATCTGCGCGACGAGCGGCGCCTCGTTGGTCTTGACCGGCGCCGCGGCGAGCCGGCGGACGTCCTCGACGGGCGCCGGCACGATCTGGCCGAGCTGGGCGAGATGCGGGAACTCGGCATACATCGCCTGGCGCAGCGCCCGCAGCGAGTTGAACGGCAGCGGCATGCCGATGACGGCGCTGAGCGCGCGGAAGATGGCCCACTCCTCCTTGGCGTCGCCCGGCGGGAAGACGGCGCGGCCGGCCACCTGCACCCGCCCCTCGGTATTGACGTAGGTCGCCGACTTCTCGGTATAGGCGGCACCCGGCAGGATGACGTCGGCGCGATGCGCCCCGGCATCGCCATGCGTGCCGACATAGACGACGAACGCCTTGCCCATCGCCGACATGTCGTACTCGTCGGCGCCGAGCAGGAACAGCACGTCGAGCTCGCCCTTGCCCGCCAGCCCGATCTGGTCGGCCGAGCACACGCCGCCGTCATGCGGCACGAAGCCGATGTCGAGCCCGCCGACGCGCGAGGCGGCGCCATGCAGCATGGCGAAGCCGTTCCAGCCTTCGGCGATGTCGCTGCCCATCGTCGCGATCCTGGCGCAGAGCGCGATCACGTCGCGGCCCGGCTGCTTGCCGAGGCCCGCATGCGACACGGCGGATTCGCCGACGATCACCAGCGGCTTCTTCGCCCTGGCCATCACTTCGCCGAAGCCGCGCCCGGCGGCCACCTCGGCCAGCGTCGCCATGCCCTGCCCCAGCAACTCGTAGCTGTAGGTGAGGTCTTCGCCGGCTCCGATCACGCCGATCGGCATGGCGCGGCGGCTCCACGCCTTGCGGATGCGCGCGTTGAGCACCGCCGCTTCCTTGCGCGGGTTGGAGCCGACGATGAGGATGGCGTCCGCCTCCTCGATGCCGGCGATGGTCGGGTTGAACAGATAGGCGGCGCGCGGCATGGACGGGTCGATCCCCGACATGGGCGGGCGCACGTCGGTCATGCCCGAGCCCATCGCCGTCATCAGCGCCTTGAGCGCATACATGTCCTCGACCGCGGCGAGATCGCCGGCGATGGCGCCAACCTTCCGGCCCATGCCCGAGGCCTTGAGCGCCTTGGCGACGGCGGCGAACGCCTCGTCCCAGCTCGCCGGCTGCAGGCGGCCGTTCTTGCGCACATAGGGCCGGTCGAGCCGCTGCGTCTTGAGCCCGTCCCAGACATGGCGGGTCTTGTCGGAAATCCACTCCTCGTTCACCGCGTCGTTGACGCGCGGTAGGATGCGCATCACCTCGCGGCCGCGGCTGTCGACACGGATGGCCGAGCCGACCGCGTCCATCACGTCGATGCTCTCGGTCTTGACCAGCTCCCACGGGCGCGCCTGGAAGGCATAGGGCTTGCTGGTCAGCGCACCGACCGGGCAGAGGTCGACGATATTGCCCGAAAGCTCGCTCGACAGCGCCTTTTCGAGATAGGTGACGATCTCCATGTCCTCGCCGCGCCCGATGGCGCCGAGCTGGCTGACGCCCGCCACCTCGGTGGAAAAGCGCACGCAGCGCGTGCACTGGATGCAGCGGTTCATCGACGTCTTGACGATGGGGCCCATATATTTGTCTTCGACGGCGCGCTTGTTCTCGACGAAGCGCGAGCTGTCGACGCCGTAGGCCATCGCCTGGTCCTGCAGATCGCACTCGCCGCCCTGGTCGCAGATCGGGCAGTCGAGCGGATGGTTGATGAGCAGGAATTCCATCACGCCTTCGCGGGCCTTCTTGACCATCGGCGTGTTGGTGAACATCTCGGGCGGCTCGCCGTTCGGGCCGGGGCGGAGGTCCTTCACCGACATGGCGCAGCTCGCCTGCGGCTTGGGCGGCCCGCCCTTCACCTCGACGAGGCACATGCGGCAATTGCCGGCGACCGACAGGCGCTCATGGTAGCAGAAGCGCGGAATCTCCGCCCCCGCCGCCTCGGCCGCCTGCAGCAGCGTGAAATAGTCGGGAACCTCGACCAGCTTGCCATCGACTTTGATGTTGGCCATTGCGCTCACTCCGCCGCAATCGACGGCACGGCGTCGTCATTGTCGGACCGATAGGTGTACTGGTCGATCCGCTCTTCCATCACGTGGCGGAAGTTGCGGATGAGTCCCTGCACCGGCCACGCCGCCGCGTCGCCCAGCGCGCAGATGGTGTGGCCCTCGACCTGCTTGCTGACCTCGAACAGCATGTCGATCTCGCGCTTCTGGGCGCGGCCCTCGACCATGCGCGCCATGACCCGCATCATCCACCCCGTGCCCTCGCGGCACGGGGTGCACTGGCCGCAGCTTTCGTGCTTGTAGAACGCCGACAGACGCCAGATGGCGCGGATGATGTCGGTGGACTTGTCCATGACGATCACCGCCGCCGTGCCCAGCGACGAGCCGACCTCCTTGAGGCCGTCGAAATCCATGACGGCGTGGCGGATCTTCTCGCCGGGCACGCACGGCACCGAGCCGCCGCCGGGGATCACGGCGAGCAGGTTGTCCCAGCCGCCGCGGATGCCGCCGCAGTGCTTGTCGATCATCTCCTCGAAGGTGATGCCCATCGCCTCTTCGAAGGTCGCCGGCGTATTGACGTGGCCGGACACGCACATGAGCTTGGTGCCGGTGTTGTTCGCCCGGCCGATGCCGGCGAACCAGGCGCCGCCGCGCCGCAGGATTTCCGGCACCACGGCGATGGATTCGACGTTGTTGACGGTCGTCGGGCAGCCCCACACGCCCATCGCCGCCGGGAATGGCGGCTTCAGCCGCGGCTGGCCCTTCTTGCCCTCGAGGCTTTCAAGCAGCGCCGTCTCCTCGCCGCAGATATACGCGCCGGCGCCGTGGTGGACGATGATGTCGAAGTCCCAGCCGTTGACATTGTCCTTGCCGATGAGGCGCGCCTCGT